>DAOTTS010000063.1:0-20183 GCA_034437735.1 Anaerolineae bacterium | reverse complement strand
CGGGAGATCGGGGACTTCGACGCCATCCGTCTCTCGGGTATCGGTACACTCATTGTCGAGCAGGGCGGCGGGACCGAACTCACCATCGAGGCCGATGACAACCTGCTCCGCACGAGGCTACGGTGAAGTGAAAGTCACATTAAAATGCTTACCGTCCGCTTACGCCTATCCCGCCGGCACGTACCGCCTATCCCGCCGGCACCTACCGCCTATCCTGCCGGCACGTACCGCAGGAAGCGGAAGTCCGCCGGGTGCTCGATCCGGAACCACACCTTGCCGTCCTCCCCAACGTCGACCGTGCGCGATGCCCCGCGCATCAGGTCCATAATCTCCAGCCGCCGGCCGGCGGCGAAGCGCAGGGCCAGCTCGCGCTCCGGCTCGGGCTGGTTCCGCTCCCGGAAGATCGTCAGGTATCCCGTCCCGGACGCGAAATCGTGGCATTGGAAGCCGGTCCAGCTCCCGTTGTCGGGTTTTTGCCCGATGGGGAAGACGTAACCCCGCGCCATCGCGGCCCGGTGTTCCTTGTAGACCGCCAACAGCGCCCGGATCGCGTCCCGGGCGTGGTCGTCGTAGAGCTGGGTCAACTGGAAGAAGATCGGGCTGGCCATCAGCGTGATCGCGACCGTGTAGGGATGCGGGTGGAAGCGGGCGTCGCTCCGCTGGGGATCGACCCGGTCCGGGTTCTGCACCGAGACCTGTACCTTGGTCAGGTTGAGGTACTTGCTGACCAGCCAGGCGTCGCCCAGCACCGTGTGCGGGCGGTAGACCGCGTGCGGCGGCGTGCTGGGCTTGCGGTTCTCCAGGTAGAGCGACCCGTACTCCCGGGCGAAGAAGTAGCCGACCCTCGGGGGGTTCTCCGTCACGTCCCAGTTCACCCGCACCCGGTGATCCGTATATTTAATGAAAGCGCGCACCTTGGCCATCAGGTCGTCGAGGGCATCGCGGGTGGTCAGGTTGGCGAAGTCGAGCTTGTAGTACCGGAAGTCCCCGGCATCGTAGGCCACCTTGAGTTCCTCCAGCGAGATTACCTCCGCCGGCGCCCAGAGCCCCAGCGTGACGCCGAGCTCGTCGGCGCGGGCCCGGACGCGGTCCCAACCCTCAGGATAGCGCGCGGGGTGGGGCGCCCAGCGCTCGCACTGCCAGGTGTGCTCCGCGTCCGGCGCCACCTGCCAGCCGTCGTCGATCTGCTGGACGTCGAGGCCCAGGTCGGCCTGGCTCTCGATCTCCCGCAGCACGTTCTCCTCCGCTGCCAGCGACCGCCCGGTCAGGCTCTCGCCGTCGACGTAGAGGCCGCTGCTGCCCCAGGGATTCGCCATCGTGTAGAGATCGCGGTCGGGGTCCAGCGGGTACCGCTGCCGCCCGAAGCGCTTGAACGCCAGCTCCCGCGCGTCGTCAGGCGCATGGTCACCCCCGCCGTAGACCAGGCACCAGGAGGCCCACGCCTCGCGGAACCGGTCCGTTACCACCTCGTCCGGCCGGATGCCCCATCCGGTAGAGGTCAGGCCCAGGGCCGGGCTGCAGGTGAAGACCCCGCACTCGACGACCCCGCCGCCGACGGCGGTCTGGTTGACGCACTTGTACGACTCCTTGACCAGGGCCAGGCCCTCGCCGCCGCGCTCCAGGCAGAGGGCGCTGGGCCAGTCGTACCACTCGGTGCCGCGCAGCGGGCGGTCGACGACCGCCTCCTTGAGGATGTCCAGGTGGGCGTCGTTGCGCCGCTGCGTGTTGTTGTAGTACCCGAACGCGCGGCGGGTCACTCCCGCGAAATCGACGGGCACCGTGTCCATCCGCAGCGTCGCCTGCCGCAGCCGGTCGGGCATCCGCTCGGAGACCCGGTAGCCCGGCAGCCCGCGCACGTGGAGCTGCGTGCGGAGCCCCGGCGCGCCGGGATAGGCCCAGATGACGAAGCGGACCGCCATCCGCGCCTCAGAGTAGGTCAGGTCCGCGGTCACCGCCAGGTGGGCGGACGTGAATCCCTCGTCGTCGGCTTCACCGGCCCGCAGGTCGGTCAGCTCCGCGCCCAGGGCGTCGCTCTCCCAGCCAGGCAGGATCCAGTCGCAGAACGCGCCCGGCGCGCGGTCCCGCTGCCAGACCTCGCCGGAGGCCGCGTTGGCCACGGCGGTGGTCAGGAATCCGCGCCCGGTCCACGTCCAGGTGCGCCGGATCTCGCCGGTGGTCACGTCCAGTGTGGTGCCGTCGAACGTCGCCCGGCTGGTGTCGAATGCTGCGTCCAATGGTTGTGCGGTCATAAGCCCTCCCCGGATCCGTTGTTGATTCTCTGTCCTCTTGGTCCTTCATCGTACGTCGATTCGGAACAGGGGCAAGTGAGAGGAGGAAACGTAGGGGGATGCGGTGATCAGCAGCCCATCCTTGGCAAGGTTGAGGGCGCCGAGGATGGGCTTGAGCGAGGCGAAGGCGCTAGGGCACGATGTCGACGAGATCGACGCCCCAGTCCTCCACGTTGTGGCTGGGCCCGATGTCGTCCGTGGCCTCACGGATGCCCAGGGTGAACCGCAGGCCCTCACGCCGCTTGAGCAGCTTCAGGAGCAGGTCGTTCTCCCCCTCCCGGAGCTGCACCCGGTAGACGTTGTTGAAGGGCGCCCACCAGACGCTCTCATGCTCCTCGGCGACGACCTCGCCGTTGAGGGTGAGGCGGAAGGCGTCATTATTGCCGACCACCAGATAGACCTCGCGCGGCTCGGGCGAGAGGATCGTCCGCTGCAGATAGCAGCAGTACGCGCCGGTCAGCCCGATTAACTGCGTGGGGTCGACCTCGCGCTCGTACGAGGCCACGACCGCCGGCTGGCCCAGCTTGCGGGACCATTCCGCATAGGCCTCGTCGACGGGAACCTCCGGTTCCGGGAGGTACGCCTCATCCAGGGAGACGAAGTGATGGTTAAAGCGCCGTGCCTCCTGCTTGGCATTGCCCTCTTTCGGCAGGGCGTCGTAGTAGACGCCCAGGAACTTCCACAGTCCGGCGCCCGCGATCCCGAAGGTATAGTCCACCGCCGGATCGCTCGCGAGGTGGGCCGTGAAGAGATTGCGCATCGGCCACGTCTTCACGTCCGCCGGCGCGTGCAAGGTCACGGTGACGGACCGCGCGAAGGGCGTCACCGTCGTGCGCGCCGGTGCGATCGTCCACCCCTCCGGCCCCTCGATCGTGAGCTCCGCCTCATCGGGCACGTTGCCCTCGACGGTAACGACCACCGAGACGCGCTCGCCCGGCGCCGCTGCGGGCAGACCAACGTACTCGACGTCCAGGCTGATCTCGGGGAATTCAGCGGTCGGCGGGAACGGTTCGAGCGCCGGCGCATCCTCAATCTCCAAGCCGGTGTCCAGATCGTCCGCCAGAAGTGCCCCAACCCGAACCGTATCCCGGGCCAGCGCCGACAGGGTCATCTCCTCGCGCTTGTACTGAATGCCCATCACCAGCTCGTCGCCGATAGGCGCTTTCAGGGCGTCCGGAATGCGGCTGGCTCCCAGGATCTGTCCGACGAACGCCCCGGCGGTGGCCAACGTGCAGTCCGTGTCGTAGCCGCATCGCAGAGCCGCGAGCAGGGTCTCCTGCATATCGTTGCCGCCGTAGAGCAGCCCGAGGAAGGTGAAGGGCACGTTGATCCGGGAGTCGCAGGCCTCGGGGTTGCCCGCTACGGCCATCATCCGGTCCCGCGCGTCGCGCAGGCTGGCGCCCTCATCGTAGGCGTCAAACGCGACCTGGGTCAGGCGGGCGATGGGCGTGCCCGCCGGCAGATAGTGGCTGAACATCGAGGCCAGCCGCCGCACGTCCGGGACGAAGAACGCCGTCGCGGCCATGGCCGCAAACATCATCTCGCCGCCGACCGATTGGGCCGTATGGTCGAGCGTGCCGTCCATCCACGCGTAGCGGGCCGCCAGGTCCGGCGCGCCGGGGAAGACGTATCCCCAGACCTCGGACCGGATCGGGCACCCCATCCCGGTCTCCCAGAACTGGTTGGTGAACTGCCCCGACATCGGCGGATGAATGCCTAACTGCCAGTTGCGGCGGAAGATCCCGTACTCATTGAACGGGTACCAGCAGCCCTCCAGCCAGGCCTCCGCCAGGTCGTCCGAGGTCAGCGCCGCCCCTTTCTCCTCCAGAACCTTCAGCCAAAGGACCTGCAGGTCGAGATCGTCGTTCGGCGGGATCTCGTCCGGGAACATATCTTCGGGCTCGATCTCAATCCAGCCCTTGTAGCCCTCAAAGCGCGCGCCGATGGTGCCGCCGATGGACTTGCCGATCCAGCCTCCCAAGACTTTATCCAGGTATCGTTCGTATGTCAGTTGCATCCGTTGACTCCTTTCTGTGTGTGCATGCCGCTCCGGGTCTCAGTCATGCGTGTCGTCCAGGATAAACCAGGTGTTGAAGCGCGATTGGGCGTCCCACGTGTTGCCAGCCGACGCGAAGTCGCAGAGGCGGAGGTCCGGTCCGTTGCGCGTCTTGAACGCCCAGAAGATACCCGCTGGTGCCTCGATCGGCACCAGGGGCGGTGGAGTTTCAAGGTCGATCTCCAAGGGTAAGGGTTCGAAGACATCCGCATCCCCTAGGCGAACGTCACGTGCCAGCACGAGCGGCCCGCGCATCACGGCGACAGCGTCCCGGTGCGGCAGGGCGTCCGCTTCGGTGATCGGGCTGGGTGGGGCGCCCGGCTCCATGTTCTTCAGTTTGGCCCAGGCCTCCACCGACCATGGGATCAACGGGTCGTCCTCGGGCAGTGCCGAGGCGTCAAACTGTGCGAAACGCGTCCGCATATCGAGGTGCAGCACGATCTCGTCCTCGCCCCGCCACGTCCGGTGGATGTCAAACCAGCAGCCCGGTGCTGCTTCCGATGCTGGTTCCCCGTTGATGGATACGGTGGTGTGCTTGCTCCACGCGGGCACACGCAGGCGCAACCGGAACGCCTCGGGGCGCGCCGGCTTGAGAACGAGGCGAAGGGTACCTCCGGCGGGATACTCCCCTTCGATACGGACGTCCGCCGAGCGGCCCGAGGGCAGCGGCACTGAACCGCGACCCGGATTGTATAGGGTGCACAGGATTCCCTCTTTATCGGTCATCCAGGCCATTTGGGCCGCCTGAAGCAGTCCACGCGGTGCGTTGGCCACGCAGCACTGCTGGTGCGCCAGGTCACAGTGGTGATGGGCGGGTACGTGCTCGTGCGAGAGACGCAGGCGCCGCAGGCCCCAGGTCCCCTCCGGGTTCATCCCCGTGAGCAGCGCGTTATAGAGGCTGCGTTCGAACTCGTCCGCGTAGACGGTCTCGTGGGTCAGCCGCAGCAGCTCGAAGGAGAGGCGGTTCCAGTAGACGACGTCGCAGATCTCACCGGCAATGTTGATCAGCCGGCTGGAGCCCACGAATTTGTCGTTGAAGCTGATGCTGCCGACCGGGGATCGTTCCCACGTGCGGAGATGCTTATAGATGTGGGTCACCGCATCGAGATAGATCCCGCGCCCCGTGCTGCGGTAGAGGTGCAGCAGCCCCTCCACGCAGGAGATAAACTCGTAGCTCTTGGCCCAGCGGTACGGCTCCGGGAACCACGTATGAATGGGTGCGTTGCTGAGCCCCTTGTGGAGGATATCGGGAGGGCCGGCGGGATGGCGCGCCCACTGATCGACGATGTATTCGGCGAATGCCAGGTAGCGGGGTTTCTCGGTGGCCTCGTAGAGCATGACCACCGGCGTGAGAATCGACGTACTCGGCAGGCCGAACATCGCCCCGGTGCGGATGAGATCGGCCCGCCCCGGCCCCACCTGCGTCAGCAGGTGATCGACCAACCCCGCAGCACCTTCAAGGATGCGGGGATCGTTCAGGAGCTCCCAGGCCTCGATGAGCCCCCAGAGGGCGTACTTGCGGCCCCAGATGTTCCAGTTCATCCCCTGTTCCCCGGGCGGGATGATAAAGTCGGGGTTCTGATACGTCCCTAGATAGCCGTCGTCATCCTGTGTCGCCAGCACCTGATCCACTGAGTCGCGGATCAACGACCGTAGGGCGTCGTCCTGCGTATAGCGCGCCGCAGCGATAGCCGACAGCACCCACTTTCCCCAGAACTCCCCCTGCCACATCCCGTAGCCGGGGCGGATGACGTCGTCCACCCGCGCCCGGAAGGTCTCCATGAGCTCCGAATGGATTTCATTGCGCGCAAACTCAGAGGTGATGCGTCGTTCGAGGATGCGGTCGATGCGACGGCCCAGTTTGCCGTCAAAGGACCATGTGCCCAGCGGTACGGGCGTGAGGCGATCTAGATGCTTGTTGTCAGACACGGACGTCCCTCTCTTTCTCCATCTCGATGCGTTCGTCACTGTGCCATTATACCATTGGGTATTACCTATCTTGGATTCAACTCGTAAGTGCAAGAGATGACGGGTAGACAGAAAGGTAAGCTACGATAAGAATCAAGGGGAGCCGATAACTGTAAGCTCGCTTACATCATTGCGAGATGATTGGAAATGCATCGCATTATATCGGGCCCATGTTGAGAGAACTTGGGCTTCAGTTAGCAAACTCTATGCAAATGATAGATAAACATAAATCTCGAGGAATATGAAAATTGTGAATTGGAACTGCAATATGGCCTGTATCTGTTTAGTCTTCTGAGGTGCGACGCACTTTTACGATTGGCAAATAGGTACGGTATGCACTAAATGTAGGTTATGGACTCAGTTTAAGTGCGTTGCACCTGGTCTGCTCGCAGAACTAAACGATTACTACATATGATATCACACGTATCCGTACAGATTCGTGATTCTTTCCCCAGATTGAGATAAAGACCCGAAACCGACGGCCCCAGCGTACAGAATTCGCTGACTATTCCAGATCGATCACGCTGCCCGTCTCGGATGCCTCAAGGATCGCCTGCGAGACCCGCAGCGTCTCGTAGCCGTCCCAGGCGCTCGTGAGCGGCTGCCCGCCCGTCAGGATCGCCGCCATGAAGTCATCGGTCTCGGCCTGGTACGAACGGGGGTCGAGATCGTCGTGCAGCATCTCGATGCGTTCGAAGTCGTCCGCGTCGGTCTTGATGTGGAACCGGGTCGAGCACCAGATCCCGTTGTTCCCCACGTCCGTCCCCTCGACGAAGGCCGTCCCGGTCTCGCCCAACACCCCTCGGGCGTTCGTGCCGATCCGGCTGGACCAGCTCGCGTTGATCAGCGCCGTGGCCCCGCTCCGCATCTTGAGGAGCGCCTGGGTGTTGTTGTCGAAGTTGGGCAGCGCCTCGACCGTGCTGTGCACCCATCCGCTCACCTGGGCCACCTCGTCCTCCAGGATCCAGCGGATCAGGTCGATGTCGTGCGACAGCGACTCGATGGTCATGCCGCAGCAGAGATTCTTGTCCGTCCGCCAGTTCGTGCGGTTGATCGTCCCGTCCCCGCCGGCGCCCATCCCGAACCGGTGCACCCAGACGTGGTACGGCTTACCCAACGCGCCCGACGCCACGGTCTCCTTCAGCGTCCGGTATCCCAGGCGGTAGCGCATGTTGAAGCCGGTCATCGCGATGACGCCGTGGGCCTCCGCCGCTTCGGCGATGGCCTTCCCATCCTCGGGGGCGATGGCGAGCGGTTTCTCGCAGAAGACGTGCTTGCCGGCCCCAATCGCCTCGACCGCGTACTGCCGCCGGAACGACGGCGGCGTCAGAACGTAGACCGCGTCTGCCCCGTCGAGGCATTCGGCGAGGGTCCCGTAGACCTCACCGCCGAACGACGCGACGAAGGCCTCCGCTTTGGCGCGATCCACGTCGATCGCCCCGGTGATCACCGCATCCTCATGGTTGAGAAGCGCGTCCCCGTGCTGCTGTGCGATCCCGCCCGTGCCCACGACCACAACGTTAACAGTCATCGTTTCCTCCCTATCCCTTCTCGTCCAGCGGTTGACTTGACCTGATATCCCGGACCATCGTTCCGAATCGCTTGAGTACCTGAGCGGCAATGGGGGTATCCCGGACCGTCGTGAGGAGCGTTGAGACGTCGTATCCCGCTGCTGCCAGGGCCGTCCTCTCCACCCGGACGTACGCGCGCATCACGGGCGCGGTAAACTTGGGGTGGAACTGCACGCCCCAGGCGCGGTCGCCCAGCCGGAAGGCGTGGTGCGGTTCGTGCGCGTTGCCCACCGTGCTCGACGTCAATCACGCGGGTTTCCGTCGGGGGCAGGCTCAGTCCGGACCGGATCCACGCGTCAAAATCACCGTGCGCCTCCGCAATCTCCGGATACGTGGTGCCGACTTTGACGATCATCAGCGGCTTCATCTCAAAGCAGCCGTCCAAAGAGCTCGCGGGCGTTTCCCCGGTTGACCCGCTCCCTCAGTGCCTCCGGCAGGTCGATGGCGTCGAAGATCCGCTCGTAGAACTCGATATAGCGCTCGACATCAAACGTCTCAGGCTGCCGAAAATAGCGTACGTCGGAGGCGAAGCAGAGCTTGCGCACGCTGGCTTCCAGGAGGTTGCCGTCCGGCGCGAACATATCGGCCCACATCCGCGTCGCGCGCAGAATCGCCGTGCCGCCTGAGAGGTCGGCGTAGACGTTGGGAGTTGACAGCGAGACCTTCCAGGCCTCCTCCCACCATGGGTTGGAAAAGTGGGCCATCAGGATCTTCAGCGCCGGAAACCGGCGTGCGATGGCCTCGACCTGGGCCGCGCGCATATGCGCCATATGGACCGGCGGGTCTTCACGTTCCCGGAAGGCCAGATATCCGGTGTGGAAAACTGCCACGGCCCCCAGCGTCTCGATGCGTTCGTACAACGGCCAGTACCTCGGATCGGCGTAGGGTGCGGCCGGACGGATGAACTTGATACCCTTGCAGCCGGCCTCAAGGCACCGGTCCACGTCCGACGGCGCCGCCGTGTTCATCGGTATCCGCGCGACCGGGATGATGAAATCGCCGAACGCCGCCACGGCGTCCATGCACGTTGCCAGGTCCTCAATGAGGACGACGGCCTCGATGCCCCGTTTGCGGCACGCTTCGACGTAGGCGTCCGGATCGCCATCGAACTCGGCCACACGACCGTGAACGTGGGCGTCAATACGCATATCTACCTCTCTTTCTTGCGTTTTGTTGGTGAGGTTGAATCCTATGTGATCGAGCCGCAGATTACAAATCTGCTCGGAACAATCCAAAAGCTGCTCGGGGCATTGAAATGAGTATCCATACCCGAGGTTCGGAGAAAACCTTCAATCCCCGTCACAGACTATCCGCCGGATATCAGCACCTGCCGCCAATCTTCCCAACGGCGCAATCGCCGCTTCTCCTGTTGATCCCGATTATAGGGATGGTCGAAGACCACGTGTTCCCAGCTTGGCTCGGCGACGCCGTCGACGACGGGCCGGTCGTCGATCAGCAGGTCGCCGTTGATCAACGTCTTGTCTTTCGCAAGGATGATCCGGGGGATCCAGATATATCCCAGATGGGCGTCGACCCACGCGTATTTCTCCTGCACGCAGTGCTCGTACTGGGTGAACGGGCTGCTGCAGATAAAGACCTCGATCCCCGCCGCGACCATCGCTTTCATCGCCTGGATCGCGCCTGGCATCGGACGCAACTCCCGGATAAACCCGGGTTCGTACAGAATCTCCTTGATGAGGGGGCTGAACGCCGAGGGATACTGATTGAGGATGTAGAAATCGGTCCGCTCCTCAATGGGAATCGCGGGCTTGGTGGGGTAGCGGGCGCGCCACTTGGTCAGAAACCCCCGTTCAAAATCAGCCAGTACGCCGTCCATATCGACGAGAACTCTCATACCGCGCTCCTTGCGTTTTTCTTTATGTGGATGTCAGCCGACCCCGCTTGAGGTGCCGATACTCAGAGGACGCCGTCCTCGTTGGCTTTTCCGTACATCTGTGCCAGGTGATCGTAGTAGTGGGTGACGGTGATCTCCTGGTGAGCCCGCCACGCGACGAGCGCCTCCCACGCCGGACTCAAGAAGTGATCGACTTCGATCTCCGGAAATATCTCCATTTTCCGGTAGCACGTCTCAGCCTCGATGATCCGTAGGAAGTTGACGTAGTCCGCGTGGATGATCGCTTGTGTCGGCTCGTAACGTTTCAGATAGTCAAGGTTTGAGTATCGCACGCCGATCTCGTGGATGGCGGATGGCACGATCGCGTCGGGACCGTGTTGGAGTCCGAAGACAATCATATCCGGCCCCACGCTGCTGGCGTAGGAAGGTATCTCCGGGCATAGATTCATGACAAATTCGGCGTAGGGATACGGGACCTCCAAGGCCTCCTCCCATCGGCGGAAGATAGCGGCGGCACGCAGCTCATCCTCGTAGCGTTGGAACGGGAAGCGCTCGAGTTTGTGCGTGTAACGCTCCCGGTAGGTGTCCCATAGCTCTTCGATAAATGCAAAGAACACCTCAACGAGGTCCACCGCCTGGGATCCGTCATCGATCGTCGTCTCGTACCAGGTCCCCCAGGTCTTGGTCTTCACCGGCCACGTTTCGCGGAAGCACGCCATCGAGTGGGTGTGAAGGGTGGCGTTGATGCACGCTTTGACGTCATCGAGCGCTTGTCTATCACCGGGATCGAGATAGGACGGTATCTGGTACAGCATTTGAAACATCGGCCCCCCTGCTACCGGGGGCTTGAATCCAAAAGCCTCCCCCACGCTCTCGATTTTGTGGACCCACATCTCATAATCCGCATTGGGTTGGTTGCCTGTCAGGCCCAATTCGCTTAAGGCAAACCAGCATAACGATGCATAATAGGACGTCGCCAGATGGACAGATGACACAGAGCCTCCAATCTCTTGATCATGTTTCGTATTCCGGTTTCCGTACTTGTCTTCGTTGCGCGTACCTCTTTCTTTGATTGGCATCTTACGCCACAAACACCCGATAGTCCCACGGCTCGATCGTGATCCGGGTTCCGGCCTCCACGCAGACCCTCGCCCCGCTGAAGTACTCGGTGTACGTGCCGTATCCTGGACTTCCGGCGGCGGTCCCGAACGTCATGGTCTGGGCCTCGTCCGAGAAGTTGATGGCAGCGAAGACTTTGTCCTTGTCGTTCTGGCGCACGAAGCTGAAGATCGCGTCCGGCGCGCTGTTGCGCACCTGGACCATCCGCGCGCCCCACTTGGCGTTCCACAGCGCCGTGTTCGTCTTTTTCAGCGCGAAGAGCGCCCGGTAGAGGTCCCCGATGGGGTGCTCGCGCCACGCAATCGGATCCTTCTCGAAGAAGGCCAGCCGCTTGGGGTTCCCCGCCTCCTGACCGTTGTAGATCAGGGGCATCCCCTCGCCGATGACGGAGAGGACGATGGCCGCCTCCAATCCATCCCCAAATTTCTCGAACTGCGTGCCCTCCCAGGTGTTGTGATCGTGGTTGCTCACGAACATCATCCGCATCACGTTCGCCGGGTAGGCCTTTTCGTTCCACGCGTAATAGACGAAGAGATCGCTCAGCGAGCCTTCGCCCGTCGTGAGCCCGTGCACGGCCTGGTTCCACGTCCACCCGAAGGTCATGTCGAACGCTTCGGCGTGGAGGTCCCGCGATTCCCACTCCGCCAGCATAAAGACCGGTTTGATCGCATCCAGCTCCTTCCGCGCCTGGTTCCAGAAGTCGGTGGGCACGAAGCCCGCCACGTCGCAGCGATATCCATCGACGTCGGCCTCGGTGACCCAGTATTTCAGGGCCTCGGTCATGTATTCCCGCAATCCAGGTTTGCTGTAGTCCAGGTCGATGATGTCGGGCCAGTCCTCCCAGGGGGAGGGTCGAAAGTTCCCTTGCCAGTCGCGGATGTACCAGTCGGGGTGTTCGGTGACCAGGTTGTTGTCCCAGGCGGTGTGGTTGGCGACCCAGTCGAGGATGACGTGCATATCCATCGCGTGGGCAGCATCCACGAAGTGCTTGAGATCCTCCAGCGTGCCGAATTCCGGGTTGACGCTGAGGTAGTCCTTGATCGCGTACGGGCTGCCCAGCGTGCCCTTACGATTGACCTCTCCGATCTCGTGGATCGGCATCAACCACAGGATATCCGCGCCCAGTTTCTTGAGCCGGGGCAGGTGTCGTTCCGCAGCTCGGAACGTCCCTTCCTCGGTGAACTGGCGGGTGTTGAGCTCGTAGAGGACGGCGTTCTTGCTCCACGCGGGATGTTTGAGCTTGACGTACGGTTTGGGTTCGTAAGGGTTTGCGGATTGCATCGCTGTGGTCTCCTCTTTATCGTTAAGATGGTAAGGTTATTGACTTCTATCTCGTTGCAGGGCCTGGCTCAGCAGCTGGGAGAGGCGTTTCATATCCGGGGGCTTGAGCACCCATCCTGCCAAACCCTGGGCTTGAAGATCTTTCAACTCGCTCTCCATCGGGTGTCCGCTCAGCATCACAACCGGGATGGACCGTCCGCGTTCCCTCATCGCGTGAAAGAGCGCGATGCCGCCCATCACCGGCATGACGACGTCGCTCAAGATCACGTCGACCCGATGGCCGTGCGCGTCGAGCGCTGCAAGGGCCTCCTCGCCGTTCGCGGCTTCCATCGTTTGATAGTGCCATGCCTCCAGGCTTTCGACCAATGCCGCCCGGACCGTCGGTTCATCCTCCACCACCAACACGACCTCGCCTTGGCCCTGTGAGACCGGCGGTGCGACTTGAGGCGCGGGTTCCGCAGCCTCCGTCTCCAGGGCGGGCAAGTAGATCGTGAAGGTCGTCCCTGCATCCACCTCGGATTCCACCTCGATTGCCCCACCGTGCTTACTCACAATCCCGTGGACCTGCGCCAACCCTAACCCTGTGCCCACACCGGGTTCTTTGGTGGTATAGAACGGCTCGTAAAGGTGCGCTAGGACCTCATCCGACATGCCCACGCCGCTATCCGAGACGGTCAGCTTCACCCAGGGGCCCGGTTGCATCTCCGGCATGGGCGGGGTTTGCCCTGATTTCACGATGAGCTTGTCCAGTTTGATCCGTAACTCGCCGCCGTTCGGCATTGCGTCCCGCGCATTGACCACCAGGTTAGTGATCATCTGCTGCATCCGGGTGGGGTCGCCGTCAATGGTGTAGGTGTCCAATCCGAACGTCAAGTTGATCGTGACGTGCTCGGGGATCGTCCGCTGGAGCAGTCTGACCGTCTCCTTGAGGAACGGGACCAGATCTATGGGGCGACGCTCCAATATCGCGCGACCGCCGAAATCCAGGATCTGTTGGATCAGATCCGTTGCCCGTTTTGCTTGTTGGTTGATGACCTCCAGGCGCGTGCGGATGTTGCTCGACAGGCCCGGGGCCCGCAGCCCCATCTGGGTGTAGAGGACGATCACCGCCATAATGTTGTTGAAATCGTGCGCGATACCGGCGGCCAGTTGGCCGACGGCCGCGAGCTGTTCCTGGCGCTGGAGCTGCGCGCGAATCTCGCGCTCCTGCGTCACTTCGTTGATCACCATCACCCACTCTTCCGGCTCGGGGCCGTTCTCGACCGGTCTGGCGATAACCTCGAAGGTGCGTTCGCCCAGCGGTGTCTTGGTCTTGACCTCGTGCCAGAGTCCCCGGGTGGGTGGGGAGGTGAGCAGCTCGTTCAGGGTGCGATCGCCCAGGCGGGTCAGCACGTTTCCGGTCTCGACCTCGGTCAGGACAGAGAGGATGTTCTCTGCGACGGGATTGGCCTCCACGATCCGTCCTTCGGGATCGAGCAGCAGGACACCCGCCGGGACCGTCTCCAGGATGTGGGCCATCTGTCGCGCCTGCTCTCGAATCTGGTCGGCGAGCCGGATCCGCTCCTCTTCTGCTTCCTTACGCTCGGTGATGTCCTGACCGATCCCGTAGATGATCGTCTGGCCCTCCATCTCCAGGGGGAACACGTTCAGCAGCAGGGTCTTGATCGACCCCCGAACCCAATAGTCGGTCTCCAGCGTGCGCCGTTCGACAAAGGGGGCGTGCTCTTGCTGTTGTTGCTCGATACGGTCCGGTGGCGAGAAGTCCCAGACGGTTTGGCCGAGGAGTTCTTCCCGCTCGCAATCCAGAAAGTCAAAGGCCGCCTTATTGGCGTCCACGTAGTGTCCGCCCTCGTCGACCAACAGGATGGGGGTGAGCGCTTCCTCGAAGAGCGTTCGATACTTCTCCTCGCTTTCCCGTAGGGCTTCTAGCATCGCTTCTCGTTGGAGTTCCATCTGCTTGCGTTCGGTGATGTCCTGCCCAAATTCCACCAGGCCGGCGATCTCACCGTCATCGTCGAAAACCGGATACCCCCGCAGATGCCAGTATCGGCCATCTGGTGTCTGGCGTTCGCATTGCTCGGGCCTTTTGCTCTCTCGGGCTTTGCGTACCGGGCAATCCAGACATGAGCTGCTGCGATAGTCCCATATCTCATAGCAGTGCCTCCCGACCAGGTCGTCGCTCGACGCATCGATCGATTCCGAGGCGGTGCGATTGGCCCAGATCACGCGGAGATCGGTGTCGTAGTAGGCGATCATCTCGGTAGCGGCGTTGAGGATGACTGCTTTCTGCCGCTCGCTCGCACGCAGTGCCTGCTCCATCTCCCGCTGTTCGGAGACATCGTGCATTAGGCCGAAGGCAAGGCGCAGATTCCCCTCGGCATCCCGGATCGAGTCAGCCCGCTCCCACAGCGGAAAGCGCCGCCCCGACGCGTCGTAGGCGTCAAGTTCCCCTTCCCAGCTTTCTCCTCGCTCCAGGGCGGGGACGACCTCACGATTGAGGATCTCGACGGAGGCCGGCGGATAGAAATTGCGGTAGTTGGCCTGTCTGGCTTCTTCCAGGGTGCGTCCGAACAGCGTCGCATGGGCTTCGTTGATATAGACCAGCATCCCTTTGGGGTCGCTGATGGCGATGGCTTCGTTCGAGTTCTCGACGATGGCCTTGAAAAGCCGCAGATCCTCCTCGGCGAGCTTGCGCTCGGTGATGTCGGAGATGAACCCTTCGAGGTAAACCGAATCGCCATCTTGTTGCGGGACGACGCGTCCCCGTTCCCAGACCCATCGTTCCTCACATCCCTTGACGCGGATACGATACTCCAAGATGTAGGGGACACCGGCTTCAACGGCTTCCTGAATCGTGTCCCACACCCGCTGCCGGTCTGCCGGGTGAATCAGGTCGCCGTAGCGCGGATCTTCTGGATTCGTCATCTCGGTCGGGGTATAGCCGGTGAGTTCCCGGCTCCCTTCACTCACAAATAACATCGACCGGCCCGGTTCATTCAGGTAGCGATAGGCCATGCCGGGCAGATTGCGCATCAGGGTCGAGAGCTGGCGCCGGCTCTCCGCGAGTGATGCGAGCGCCTCTTCCCGTTCGGTTATCGCTTTGACCTTTTCGGTGATATCCCGGTCGATACCGATCGTCAAAGGTCTGCCGTTTAACTCGATGGGAACGGCCGTATATTCGATCACGTTCTCTTCATCATCCGGGCGGATCCATGAGAAGGTGCCGCGATAGGGGATATTTCCCTCACGCAATCTCCAGTTTTCAGCCGCACTCCTGGGGGGGTCCCCTTTCTGCTGAAGTTGGGTCGTAGTCGGGGCCTTGAATAGGTCCTCTTTGCGCCGTCCTGCCATCTCTGCGTAGCGTTTGTTACAGTCGATCAACCGGCGTCCCCCCGTTTCGGGGATCTCTTCGTGGATGCTGATGCCGTCAAAGGCATTCTCGAAGATCAGGCGCAGCGTCTCCTCGGATGCCTTTAGCTCTTCAACGGCTTGGGCACGAGCTTCCTCGAGTTCGATGGTGCGGAGGGCGAATGCAAGGTCACCCGCAATCTCCTGAAGTAAGGCCTGTTCTTCCTCGTCCGTGACGAATGGGGGGGATAGCACGACACACAGCGTACCGTAGAACCGGCCCTCGTGGTTCATGACGACGCTCATCCCCCTTAGCGCCGTCTGAGCCTTGCGGATAGGGCAGTAGGTGCATTCCTGGTTCGGATCCTGAACGACCACGTTTCCCGCCGAGGCTATGGCGCGCTTCATACACGGAGGCTTATGGCCCTCGCGCAACCGTTCGCGCAGGGCAGAAAACGATGCTCCGAACCCGGCCTCCAAGACCATGTTGATCTCTTGCTCAGTGTCGAACAGGGCGATCCAGGCACTGTGATAGCCTCGCGTTTTGGTGAGGAGATCGCACGTGCCTTGAAGCAGACGTTTGCGGTCGTGCTCTCTGACGATGAGGTGATTGACGTCCCGTATAGCCAGGAGCACCTGCTTAATGTGGGCTTCGTGCGCTTTTGCCTCGGTGACCTGCTCGACGATGGAAGGGCTCTCATCGCGGTCTTGGCTGCCCTGCGCCTTTTGGATCGCCCGCAGGCTCGATTCCGCAGCTTCCAGACGACGTTTTAGTTCCTCGTACGATGGTTCTTGCTGGTTCGTCATAAGGTTCCTCGCCGGTTGGCTGTTTGGCTGAGTTGGACATAGCATACTTCAACTGCGGCTTCACATCAAATCTAGACAGCACACCGTCGCTTCCCATGGTCATATGCCCTGATTGCATAAGGTGTTTGTAGTTGGCGCTTCAGCGCCGTGGTCCCCAACTTTAAGGGCTCTCAACGCATTCCAATTGGACCCTGTCGCCGTCAATACCCGGCGAGGGGATCTCTGCTTCGTAGGCCATTGCGCTCTCCAGCGATTCATAGGGCAACGCCGGTCGTGCGGAGAGACGGTACGTAAGTCCGTCCTCGACGAACGTCCCGGACGCCGGGGGCGCGATCGCTTGAAGGAGGGTGGTGGCCTCTTCCCCGTCGAGTAACACGCCCACGCCCCATTCTCGGTTCTCGATGCCGGTCCTCTTGGCCCGCTCGGAGAGCGTGCTCAGGGTCGGGGATTTGAGCGGCCACATAACCTCGGTCTCGCACGGATTCTCCGGCGGGCATGGATAGATGGCGAGGGCGATGGGGGCGTCTCGATACGGATGCAGGTCGGGGGGACGGTAGTTGCTCAGTAACCGGTAGGTCTCACGGAGGGCCTGCGGCACCTCCACGTCCGGATCGTCGATGAGGCTCCGCAGCGCATCCGCTGCCACGCTGCGGTGACGCCATGCGTTCACCTCGATCCGCGTGACAGACGTGATGCCCAGCCCCTGGGCGTCCACCTGCATATGGTAGGGCTCCATCTCGACGTCGAAGAAGCCGGTGCTTTCGATCGTGGTCAGTAAGCGGCAGACCTCCTCGTGGGGGAGCTGGGTCGTCAGGATGTTCCCTTGGTCCCGAACGATCAACTGACCGTCGGCGTAGAGGATCAGGGCCGGGATGCGGCTGACCCCGAACGGCGCGGAGCTTTCCGACTGCGTCGTGAACACAATGAGCACCGGTCCGGACGTCCACGTCCGCGACGGCGGGGGCGTGGTTGGCGGCCGGGCTTCCGTCCCGGTGGATGCTGTCGGCGTGCAGCCGGCGAGTATCCCGGACACGATCACAACCAGGCATACCAGGCGTTGTACGGTCACGATGGATCTCCTTCGTGGGCAGATAGGTTAGCTGGAAGTGTAGCATATATGACCGTTCGCGCGACTCTTCGGCACGGGTGCCCTGAAGCATGATGTCGGAGTCCCCGGTGCCTGGTGGGCGTTCCCTATGCTGGTAGAATAGGCGTATGACGGATTCAGACCCGAATCACTCAAGGGTTCCTGGGTTGCCATGGGCGTAACCGAAAAGCGTCGTGGTTTGTGTCTGGACCCGTAGGTCAGGCAGGACCCGTTGCCGGTTCGACGTACCCAAGACGAGGTGATCAAGATGAAAATTGACTACAATGCCCCCGTGGTTCTGACGTTTGCACTCGCCGTCATCGCGGTCCAGCTCGTGAGCTCGCTGCTGCTCCCTGCGCTGATCCCGACCTTCTTCGCCGTCCGGTCGACCTTCTCCTTTACCAATCCCCTGGACTACCTCCGTCTGGTCTCCCACATTCTGGGACACGGGAGCTTTGCGCACATGTTGAGCAACCTGCTTTTCATTCTGCTGCTGGGGCCGGTCCTGGAGGAGAAGTACGGGAGTCCGGCGATCCTCTCGGTCATTCTGGTCACCGCGCTCTCGACCGGATTGATCAACGTCCTCTTTTTTTCCACCAGCCTGATGGGGGCCAGCGGCATTGTCTTCGCGTTCATCATCCTGGTCTCGATCGTCAACGTGCGGCGCGGGACGATTCCGCTCACGTTTATCCTCGTCTTCATCCTCTTCATCGGCGGCGAGATCCTCCAGGGCTTGACCGAGGACACGATCTCCCAGATGGCCCACATCGTCGGTGGCATCATCGGGGCGGTCTACGGCTTCACCTCGACGCGCTAAGCGAGGGCTGGCGTTAAGGGATGCGTGATGCGGAAGAGAATGACGCCAGAGTACTCAAATCGGGACGACATCATTGCATACCCAACCATCATCAAAATGGCTCTGGGCAGTGCTGAGCAGAAATCTGTGTCAATCTGCGAAATCTGTGGGTAGAGACCTCGGTCGCCTCCATGACCATCCGTGTGGATCCGTGAGCCAAGATCCTAGCTTTGATTACGTGCGGTTCATCCCCGTCCGCAGGCTCGCGACAAAGGCTCGTGCCGCTGCTACCTCTTCACCCCCTGCCTCGGTGATCGCGCGAATCAACGCGCTTCCGACGATCACGCCGTCGGCGACTCGCGCTACCTGGGCGGCCTGATCCGGCGTCGAGATCCCGAACCCCACCGCCAGCGGCAGGTCGGTGATCCCCCGCACCCGCGCCACGAACGCCTCCAGATGGGCCGGCAGCGCGGCCCGCGCCCCGGTCGTCCCTTTGAGGGCGACCAGGTACAGAAATCCCCGCGAACGGGCCGCCACCGCGGCCATCCGTGCTTCGTCCGGCGTCGGTGCCAGCAGGAAGATCTCATCGATCCCCCGCGCGGCGAGCGGGCCTTGCAAAGGATCGGCCTCCTCCGGCGGCAGGTCGGGGATGATCACCCCGTCCAGTCCCGCCTCGGCGGCACGGGCGGCAAATGCCTCGGCCCCGATCTGGTAGATTGGGTTGTAGTAGCTCATCAGCATCAGCGGCACCGTCACCCCCCGCCGGCGCAGCTCGGCGACCTGATCCAGGCACCGTGCGGGCGTCATCCCCTGCGCCAGGGCCTCCTGGCTGGCGGCCTGGATCGTCGCCCCATCCGCCAGCGGGTCGCTGAACGGGACGCCCAACTCGATCAGGTCGGCCCCGCCCTCCACCAGGGCGGGTACCAGATCCAGCGCGCTCTCCAGGTGCGGATAGCCCATCGTCAGGTACGGCATCAGCGCCGTACGGTTTGTTTCGCGTAGTGCTCTAAACGTCGTAGTTAGATTGCCCATTGTAGTCTCCTCAGGTGATGTCGAAGTCCAAGACGTCGGCCACTGTCGGCATATCTTTATCCCCCCGGCCGCTGACGTTGACGATGATGACCTGATCCCGATCCATACGCGGTGCCCGCTTGATCGCCTCGGCGACGGCGTGCGCGCTCTCCAGCGCGGGGATGATTCCCTCCAGCTCGCTCAGGCGCCGCAGCGCGTCCAGCGCTTCCTCGTCGGTGGCCGACGTGTAGACCGCCCGCCCGAGCTCGCGCAGAAAGGCGTGCTCCGGGCCTACGGCCGCGTAGTCCAGCCCGGCCGAGATGCTGTGCGTCTCGGCGATCTGACCGTCCGCGTCCTGTAGGACGTACGTCTCGGTCCCGTGCAGCACGCCCAGCCGTCCCTTGCGCGGGTCGCCGAAGCGGGCGGCGTGCTTCCCGGTCCCGATGCCGGCCCCGCCGGCCTCGACGCCTACCATCGCCACGTTCTTGTCCTCGACGAACGGGTAGAAGAGTCCGATAGCGTTCGAGCCGCCGCCGACGCACGCGATGAGCAGGTCGGGCAGGCGTCCGATCGCGTCCCGGATCTGGCGGCGGGCCTCGTCCCCGATCACCCGCTGGAAGTCCCGCACGATGCGCGGATAGGGGTGGGGGCCCAGCGCCGAGCCCAACAGATAGTGTGTGTGGTCGACGTGGGTCACCCAGTCGCGGATCGCCTCGTTGATGGCGTCCTTGAGCGTGCGGCTCCCGCTGTCCACCGGATGGACCTCCGCGCCTAGGAGCTGCATGCGGAAGACGTTCAGCCGCTGCCGGGCGATGTCGGTGGTGCCCATATAGACCACGCATTCTATCCCCAGCAGCGCACACGCCGTGGCGGTCGCGACGCCGTGTTGGCCCGCGCCGGTCTCCGCGATGATCCGCGTCTTGCCCATCCGGCGGGCCAGCAGCGCTTGCCCCAGGGTGTTGTTGATCTTGTGGGCGCCGGATGGGCAAGACGCGG
>DAOTTS010000062.1:0-48134 GCA_034437735.1 Anaerolineae bacterium | reverse complement strand
GCGGCGCGTCAAGGTCGGATACTTCTCAAAGGACTTTTACCATTTCTTTTGGGTCATCGCTGTTCTCAATCGCCTCTATGGAATCCCTATCAGATTTGATTATGCCCTTAGGGCTGAAAGCTCAATAACTTCGATGCCTGGGGTGCTTTCAACACCGCTTTCAGCTTGATTTTGCGGAAGTTATTTGACAGCCAACTCTTAGCATACCCCAAGTTGCTAGAATTGTCATCGGGCCTGCGATGGAATTCTGTATTGTACGCACGTACAATATTACCGTGAGCATCGATCGAATGGAGGACTCGAACGGTCATATTCGGTGAGTTGGAACCCTTGACATTTCAAGATTCGACGCCAAGGCTTTACACATTGACTTGCACTTGCCTTGGGGTAGAATCGAAGTAGAGGAGAATGAGGTGCCCAATTTATGAAACCCACCATATTGAATCAACGTTATCGTCTCAATGACCTGGTCGGTGCCGGTGGGATGGCGACGGTCTACCGGGGTGAGGATCTTCTTCTGGAGCGCCCGGTGGCGGTGAAGTTCCTCCGCGAACCCTATGCGAATGACCCGGCTGCTCGCAGGCGATTTCTTCAAGAGGCGCGAGCTGCGGCCAAGCTCGATCACCCCAACGTCGTTCACATCTATGACGTGGGACAAGACGAGGGTGATCATCCCTATATCGTGATGGATTTGATGGAGGGGCAGGATCTCAAGGCGTTGATCCGACGGGATGGGCCGCTTACCATCCCTCACGCCCTGACCCTGGCTCGCCAGATCTGTGCCGGCGTGGGGCAAGCGCACCGGGCCGGTATTGTGCATTGCGACCTCAAGCCGCAGAACATCTTGGTAACGGAGGGGCGGCGTGTCAAGGTTACTGACTTCGGTATTGCACGGGCGGTTCGTCAGGAGGCTGAACGTCCGGATCTGGATTCGATGGCGACCCCCAGTTCGGAAAAGGTGGTTTGGGGAAGTCCGCATTATCTCTCCCCGGAGCAAGGGTTGGGGCGTACGCCCACACCAGCCTCCGACGTATACAGTATCGGCGTAATTTTGTATGAGATGCTCGCGGGCGTTCCGCCGTTCCACGATTCCAATCCCACGGCTCTTATTCGCATGCACGTCCAAGAGGTGCCGGCGCCGGTGAGTTCGTTGAACCCTCGGGTGCCATCGGGGCTTGATCGTCTGGTCCGAAAGGTGTTAGCGAAGGATCCCGCTGCTCGGTTCAAGGACGCCGATGCGTTTGGGGTTGCTATTGACGAGTACGTTCGCCAGGGCCAAGGCGGCACGTATCCCTATGGC
Source organism: Anaerolineae bacterium (assembly GCA_034437735.1). GTDB lineage: Bacteria > Chloroflexota > Anaerolineae > B4-G1 > SLSP01 > PWVB01. Next base: position 46,834 of record DAOTTS010000062.1, on the reverse strand, counting down.
GCGGTGGCGGAAGAGACCCCAGTGGTGGATATGCATCCGCCCGGGCGGGGGAGAGCGTCACAGGCACCCAAATCTGAGGTCTCCGTCCTGCCTGAGGGCGGTACGGAGCCGGTCGATCTGGACGAAGGGCCGGATTTGTTGCTCTGGGGGCTACTCGGCATTGCGGCGGTTGCTGTGATCGGGCTGATTCCCCTGTGGGCCTACGTGTACCAAGCGTACACGGCACCAGCCGGTCGTCCGACCCCGGTGATGCCAGAGACCACGGCTACGGTGACAGCCACGGCGGAGGCTGTCGTCACCGTCCCGAACCTGATGGGGCTGAGCGCGGCCGATGCTCAACGGATGGCGGAGAGCCTGGGACTAGAGATTGAGGTGCTTGGGGAACAGGAGACAACGGATGCTCGCCCCGGTGCGATCCTTGAACAGACGCCGGGACCCGGCAATCGGGTCCCCATTAGCTCGACGGTCAGTGTCGTCTTGGCTGCGGGGCGTGCGTTAACCATGCCGGATGTCGTTGGATACTCATTGGACACCGTTCAGGAGGGATTGGAGAACGAAGGGTTGCTCCTCCAGATTCAAGAGGTTCGAGACACGGAGGCGGCGGGGACGATTCTCGAACAGGAGCCTGAGCCGGATAGCCAGATACGGGTTGGAAGTCCTGTGACCCTGACGGTGAGTGGCGGGAGTGACGTTGCAATTGCGATCAATGCTAATCTCGACGATCGGGTTGTCTTAGAGCAGGCCTGGGTCTCGCAGTTTTCGTATCGGCCGGGCGGCAGTGTCCCCGTGACGCTGCGTTGGCGGTGCCTTGAGTCGTTTGACAGCTCCTATAAGGTCTTTGTCCACGTGTTGACCCAAGATATGGAACGTCTGATCGCGCAGCGGGATGTCGAGCCGGTCAATGGGCTGCGCCCGACGCAGACGTGGACCCGGGGCGAGTTGATCAGTGACGCTCATCAGGTGATGCTCCCGGCGGATACCCCGGCAGGAACGTATCAGATCCGAGTCGGTCTTTATAATGAGCAAGGGCGGCTGCCTGTGGTCGATCCTGGACAAGCTGATGTCGTCGATGACACCATCTTTATCACGTCCATCGAGGTTACACCTTAGGGTCTGTAAAAGAACAAGTTCCCGCACCGACGCCCCCGAGGACGGGGGATGGAAGCGTTATAGTCGGGACGTTATATTTTTACGAACCCTTAGGAACTTCGCCTCTTTCCGTCTTCTGCGGTTGTCCCCTCGCTATGTCCGCACGAGAGAATGAACCTTATTCTCAAGGATTTTTCTGGTATAATCCCTCTTTAAGACTTGGCAGATGGGATGTGTATGTTATATCGTGATGCGTACAATCGTGACACATGCAATGCAACGGACTGGAACCCGGATCGTAAGCTCCAAACGATTGGAGCAAGGAGGATTAGATGAAATCCAAGGGCACGAGTAATTTCGTTTATCTCCTCATCGTCGCTGCCGTGCTGTTTCTCGTTTACAGCTACATTTCCGGCGGCGATAATGGGGTCAGCGTGCCTCTCAATCAGGTCGCGGATGATATAAGCAACGGGGAGGTATCAGGTATCCTTGTGCGGGGTGACGAACTTCAAGTCACCTACAGGGAGCAGACCGCGTCCGGAGATAGAGTGGTTATCTCACGGAAGGGAACAGAATCGACGCTGATTGAGCAGTTACAGGCGATGGGCGTCGAAGAGACCGCGATACGTGAGGTTAACATTGACTTTGAGGAACCGGTCGACTGGGGTACGTTGATCAACATCGGTATCACGTTGATCAGTGTATTGGCGGGGGTCGCGTTCTTCTACTTGTTTATCCGGCAGTTTCAGGGCGCCAACAATCAGGCGATGTCGTTTGGTAAGAGCAAGGCCCGTATGTTCTCCGGTGATCGTCCCGCGGTGACGTTTGAGGATGTCGCTGGTGTGGATGAAGCCAAGGAAGAGTTGGAAGAGGTTGTCGAGTTCCTGGAAGAGCCTCAGAAGTTCATCAACCTGGGGGCACGCATTCCGAAAGGCGTGCTTTTGGTGGGGGCGCCGGGAACGGGCAAGACCCTGATGGCAAAAGCCGTTGCCGGTGAGGCCGGGGTGCCGTTTTTCAGCATCTCCGGCTCGGAATTTGTCGAGATGTTTGTCGGGGTGGGGGCCAGCCGGGTGCGCGACCTCTTCGATCAGGCCAAGCGACACAGTCCGTGTATCATCTTTGTGGACGAGATCGATGCGGTCGGTCGGTATCGAGGTGCGGGTCTGGGGGGATCGCACGACGAGCGGGAACAGACCCTTAACCAGATCCTGGTCGAGATGGATGGGTTTGATACGGATACGAACGTGATTGTGGTGGCAGCGACAAACCGTCCTGATATTCTCGACCCAGCTTTGATGCGACCCGGACGATTTGATCGCCGTGTGGTGCTGGATCAACCGGATATTCGCGGGCGTGAGGAGATTTTCAAGGTGCACGTCCGTGGTAAGCCCATCGCAGCCGAGGTCGATCTGGAGGCTTTGGCGCAATCGACCCCTGGATTCGTTGGAGCGGATATTGAGAACACGGTGAACGAGGCGGCAATCCTGGCGGCCCGACGTGGCAAGCGTCGCATTGGGATGGCGGAGTTTGAGCAGGCGATTGAGCGTGTCATCGCCGGTCCGGAACGGCGCAGCCGGGTGATATCCGAGGAGGAGCGCGAGGTCTTCGCCTATCATGAGGCGGGACACGCGGTCGTTGCGTATCATCTGCCTAAATGTGACCCTGTCCGCAAGATCTCCATTGTCGCTCGGGGCACCGCCGGGGGCTACACGTTGACGCTGCCTGAGGAAGATCGCTACATCATGCAGCGCAGCAAGATGGAAGATGAGATGGCCAAGATGCTGGGCGGTCGTGCTGCCGAAGAGATCGTCTTCAATGAGATCAGCACGGGCGCTTCGGACGATCTGGATAAGGTCACGAAGTTGGCCCGCTCCATGGTCAAGCGGTATGGGATGAGCGAGAAGTTGGGGCCGTTGGTCTACGGGCGCAAGGAGGAGTTGGTCTTCCTGGGCAAAGAGATCGGCGAGCAGCGTGACTACAGTGAGGCGATGGCAGAGTCCATCGATGAAGAGATCCGTGAGTTTGTGACCACGGCTTATGATCGTGCCAAGCAGGTGCTGCGCGAACACCGTGACGATCTGGATCGCGTCACGACCCACCTCTTAGCGCGAGAGACGCTTTCGGCCGAAGAGTTCGAGGCCGCCGTTGAGGGCCGTACGCTGCCTGAGCGCAAGAACAAGAAGCCGGTGGACAACAAGGGGCAGGGGGAAGCGGAACCGGTTTTGAAGCCCTCCGCGGCGACCGCATAAGGGCGAGATAGCGTTGCAACGTGTGGTTGTCAAAACGTAAGTGCGTGGTATACTTTCGATGGTTATGGAGAGGTTGCATAGTCTGGTTTACTGCGCGCGCCTGGAGAGCGCGTGAGCTGCGAAGCTCCGTGGGTTCGAATCCCACCCTCTCCGCTCAAGGTTCATAACTGTAAAAGGCTCCCCATTGGGGAGCCTTTTGTGTTGCCCGGTGTGAGACGGTGCGGTATGCAGCGGATGGGTATCAGGGAATCGTGCGGGCCATGCCGCCATCCACCAGCAAGGTCACACCTGTAATATAAGAGGCCGTGGGGGAAAGCAGGAAAGCTGCTGCCCGTCCGAATTCCTCGGGTTCGGCCATACGTCTCAGGGGCAGTTTCCCGGCGATCTTGTGGGCTTCTTCCTGGGGCGTTGACCCGTGACTCGCCGCTCGGCTTGCTAGCAGTTGATCCACGCGTTCCGTGCGGGTCCAACCAGGGGCGATTGCGTTGACGCGGATCTTATCGGGTCCTAGTTCTATCGCAAGGCTTTTCACCAGGCCGACGACGGCCAGTCGCAGACTGTTGGATAGGATGAGGTTCTCAAGGGGGTAGCGCACCGAGACCGACGTGTTGGCCAGAATGCTGCCACCTCCGTTCTCCCTCATCCGAGGTACGACCGCGTAGGCCAGATTCACAGCGCTCTGGACCGTAAGATTCGCTGCCGCTTCCCAGTCGTCAGGTTGCAGGTCCAGAAAGCCGCCGGGGGGCGGACCTCCGGCGTTGATAAAGAGGGCGTCGATACGACCGAATCGATCAACAGCGGCGTCGACCAGGGCGTTGATATCCTCGGGGACTGTGACGTCCGCTACCTGGGGCAGGACCTCACGGCCCGTTTCCCGGCGGATCTTTGTCGCTGCCGTCTCTACATCCGCCTGCGTGCGCGAGCAGAGGACGATCTTGGCGCCCTCTTGGGCCATCGCCATCGCGGTCGCATATCCAAGGCCCCGACTGGCCGCCGTCACCAGTGCGACTTTGTTCTCCAACTGTAAATCCATGCCGACCTCCTTGAGCTACGTAACTCCGTAAAAGTTTCTTCATTCATTTTGAAGACCACCCCCGAGGACGGGGGCTATGAGCAGTGTTGAGATACTTGTTATTACCTGCTTAGTGAGCTTTCTCCGATCCCTGTAAGTTGAAACGCAGACTCGTTTGGCCAATGCAAATGATGTCGCCATCCTCAAGTTTTACGGCTTTCAGGGCCATCACATCGTTGACAAAGGTGCCGTTATGGCTGCCCAGATCCTCAATCCACCAGCTGCCATCCCGCCAGATGATCATCGCGTGGTTTGAGGAGGTAAAGGGATCCTCCATGACGACGTCATTGTCCTTTGCGCGTCCCAATGCGGTCACTGGGCGGAGGATAATGGATCGGTCCGCGTCCTCGGGGAAGTGCAGTGCTGCTGCTTCCGGTTCCATGGTACGCTTCGCTTCGGAATCGGCGAAGCTACGCCAGATGACATAGAGGGCAACGGATAGAAAGAGGTAGAGCAAGCCCGTGCCGACGAGACGGAGAATGAGCAGGAACTCGTCCATGGTTCAGATCACGCGTCGTCGAGGGGCAGCGGCTGCGTGTCGCCATCCTGCGGCGATTCCGGGGTTTCCGATTCCGCATAGATCAGATCCGTGCCCGGTAACGAAATCACATCCCCGGGCCGCAGGACGATCTCCTGAACGGGAAATCCGTTGACTGTCGTACCGCCACTGCTCCCCAAGTCTCTTAGGACGTAACGGTTGTACCGCTGTCTGAGCTGGGCGTGGTGACGCGATACCCGTGGATCCTCGAGGATGACGTCGTTGTCAAAGGCACGCCCCAGGTTGATGATAGGCTTCTCAAGGTCGAAAACGCGATCCCCTTCGATGATGAGATACGCACGGGGGCGGACACCGACCTGTTGATTGAGCATCTGCTGAAGTTGCGACACCTCGATATCCTGGGTGGGATCGATATCCGAACCCTCGGTTGGCTTCGGCGCGTCGCCTGGCGTTGTCCCTTCATGCTCCACGGTGTCGATCTGTACGTGGTGCAGGGCAACGGATTCGTCAGCAGACAAGATAATGTCCGGCGGCGTGTTCTGCAATTGGGCGCCCATCCGGCTGACCAGGGTGCTCAGCGAATCTGCGAGCCGCTCGGTGAGCCGGGGATGGCTCTCTTCCAGGGCCGCTAGATCCCTCGGGTTGAGCGCAATCCGGTACGTGCTTGGGATGACCTGCGTGCCATCGTCCAGTTCGTCCTCGCCCTCTTCGAGGGCGCGCACCAGATGCCTGGCCACGTCCTCAGGAAGGAGGCGTCCAGCAAAGAGCCGCACAAACGGCTCTTCGATCAGTTGTTCGATCCAGCTCTCAAAGTGTCTTAATCGGTTCATAGGTTCCTATCATGGTTGCGCACTGATTATGGTTGCGCACTGATTATGGTTGCGCATTGATTATAAGTCCAAAATCCTCGGGTTACAAATACGTTCACAACAATAACTTCCCTTGAGACTGACATGGAGTTTTGGTGTAAAAAACGCTGTCGGCCCCCATCATCATAGCACATTGTGAGAATTTGTGCGAGATTCATGGTGCTGTCGTGATTTTCTGTGCATCTGGGTTGTAAAGGTGGGCTTCTCGAGTATGATATCCCTTATGATTCAGAAACCACGCTGGGTGGTCGTTGCTGGCTTCATACTTTCGGCGCTTTCGATCCTTATGCTCGTGCAATGGGTGGGGCGCCATCGGGCGTTGATGCGGGGTCGGCCCGTAGGTTTCCCTGATCTGGTACTTGATACGCCGGGAAGCGAACCTCTGGGGGCGTCACGTTCGTGTGTCAATACGGCCCTGGAACGGTACGATACGACCTCCCGGCTCTGGGCACTTGATCAGGCCGCCGATCTGGGCGTTGACTGGGTGCGTCAGCCTTTTCTATGGTCCGACATTCAGCCCGAGCCCGGGCGATGGGTTTGGGATCCTTGGGATCGGATTGTCTCGGAGACCCGGGCTCATAACCTTCGTGTCGTCGCTGTGCTCCAAGCTGCTCCCCCGTGGGCCGGAGATCCGCCGGATCCCGCAGCCTTCGCCGCGTTTGCCGGCGCGGTGGCGGATCGGTACGGTGAGCACCTGACGTACTACCAGATTTGGCACAACCCTAATCTGGGGGACAGTTGGGGAGGGCGCGCCAATCCCTATCAATACACGGAGCTTCTAAGCCGAGCTTCCGAAGCGATTCGGGCTGTCGATGCCGATGCTCGGATTGTGTTGGGAAGTCTGGCTCCGACCGTTGAGCGGGGCGACCGCAATTACGCTGAGGATCTTTTCCTTACGATGCTCTATGAAGCCGGTGCGGCTGATTTCTTTGACGTCGTCTCGATCCAGCCGTATGGGTTCGAAACCGGCCCTGGTGATCGCCGGGTCGCTCGTGATGTCCTGAATTTTTCCCGGGGTCTTCTGGTCAGAGATGTCCTGATTGAGCAGGGCGAGGCAGAAAAAGCTATCTGGGCCAGTGATTTTGGTTGGAACAGCAAACCGCCGGATTGGCCGGGGCCGGCCTCGATCTGGGGGAGCGTCAATGAGGCGACGCAGGCTCGCTATACTGTCGATGCATTGGCCCGGGTCGATCGCGAGTGGTTCTGGATGGGCTTAATGTGCGTCAACAATCTTCAGCCGCACGAGACTGTGCCGGGGTCCGGCGTGCCGGATGCAGAGTCCCACTGGGGATATGCCTTGATCGGTCCGGACGGCGTGCGGCGTCAAGTTTATGATGCTTTGCAGGTGCGGTATGCCATCGATCCCGGTGCGGTCACCGGGGTCTACCGAGCCAATACCGAACTGGCCGCCTTCGAAGGGGCTTGGACGCTGGGTCCACAAGGGGCTGACATTGGCGAGACCGGGGACCGAGTCACGCTCCCGTTTATCGGCACGGGGGCTTCCATCACGGTGCGCCGGGGGCCCTATCGCGCGTTCTTCTTCGTGGAGATCGATGGGCGTCCGAGTCCGGATCTGCCCAAAGATCGCAAGGGGCGCAGCTATGTGGTCCTCTACGATCCGCTGGCTGCGGATGCGACCGTGCCGCTGGCACAGAATTTGCCGTACGGCAAGCACACGGTGACCTTGATCGCCGAGCGCGGATGGGGGCAATGGGCCCTGGCCGACTGGCGTATCACGTTCCAACCGGATCTCACGAGCTACCGGGTTGGCTTGATGGGGCTGATCCTTTTAGCCTTGATCGGCGTCAGTCTGGCCCTATGGGCCGGTTCTGCTTCACTCTGGCGGATGTGGTGGCAGCGGTTGAGCGGTTTTTGGGCGCAGTTGAGTAGGCTCGTGCGGGGACTCATTGCATTGGTCGTCACGGCCGTGATGCTATTCGGGGCATGGCAGTCGTTGATGAGTGATGAGATCTTCCGGCGATTTGGGGAAAGGGAACATTGGCTCGCTCTTCTTCTCTCCGCCGGGCTCTTCTATTTTTCCCCCTGGCTGCTGGTCTCGTTGGGGGCTGGGGGGGTGTTGATGTTGATCGTTTTTGCCCAACCGAGTTGGGGGCTGGTCCTGACAGCTCTGACGGCCCCACTCTATCTCCATCCGCTCTCGTTGTTGGGGAAATCCTTCTCGTTGGCCGAGTTGATCTTGCTGCCTACTGGGGTGGGATGGGGGGTCGCTATGCTTAAGCCTGGCACTGGCCATCTTCGCTGGGCTTGGGATGCGCTCAAACGGGAGTTATGGGGCCCAATTGGGGCCTGGATGGTGGTGGCGGTGTTGTCGACCGTCTTTGCTGCTGAGCACGCGCGCGAAGCGCTGCGCGAACTCAGGTTGGTCGTCCTTGAACCGGTGCTCTTCTATGTGATGATCCGCACACTCCCCCTCACACGTCGCGAACGCTGGCGCGTGGTCGATGCCTGGATTCTCAGCGGGGTGGGTATCGCCGTGATTGGGTTGGTGCAGTACTTCGTGCTGGGCGACGTGATCACGGCGGAAGGGGGGATTCGACGTCTGCGGAGCCTCTACGGTTCTCCCAACAACGTGGGGCTCTACCTGGGCCGGATCGTGCCGGTGCTTGTCTCGTTGACCCTATCGGTTGGAGGAGGCGATCGAGATCGAAGAGGCTGGCGTGATGTCCTGGCGACGTGGCGTCAATCGCCGCGCCGGATCGCCTACGCGCTTGCCCTTCTACCGGTTGGGATCGCACTCTTGCTCAGTCTGTCCCGGGGGGCTTTGGTTCTCGGCATTCCGGCCTCGCTTCTTGCGATGGGGATGTTGGCCGGCAAGCGTTGGCGCCGGTTAGCCATCATTCTTTTGGTTGTGGGAGCGCTCGCACTCATCCCCCTTCTACAAACGCCTCGATTTGCGGGTATGTTCGATCCGGCGCGTGGTACGACCGGATTCCGATTTGCTTTGTGGCACAGTACGTTGGGTATGATACGGGATCATCCCCTGCTGGGCGTCGGACTGGATAACTTCCTCTACGCGTATCGAACTCGCTACGTTTTGCCGACGGCTTGGGAGGAGTTTAACCTCTCCCATCCCCACAACGTTATGATGGATTTCGGTGCCAGGCTGGGACTCTTGGGATTGGCTGCGTTTTTGTGGCATCAATTTCGATTCTGGAAGCGGGCCCTTCGCCTACGGGTCTTGAATGATCTCGAATATCGGGCCTTGGCGCTTGGATTCATCGGATCGATGATCAATTTCTGGGCGCACGGCCTTGTAGATGCCTCTTATTTCGTGATCGACCTCGCATTGGTCTATTTCTTGACCTCAGCGATGGTAGATTGGCTGGCTGACGTGGAACTATCAAGGACGGAGAATAAAGACGTATGCGATGGACGATGAAAGGGATCACGGCCTTTACGTGCCGGCGTTGGACAATCATAGCACGACTTCTTCTGATGTTAGGCTTGGGGATTGGGCTCGCCGGATGTGCTGGGACTGAAACACCTGAGACAAACTCGGTGGCCACTCAGGGCGTTCCCCCTTCGAACGTGACGGTCGTCGCTCCGACTGTCACGCCGACACTCCCCCCCCCGACTCCTCAGCCCAAGACGGCGATGGCCTCTCTCCAGATCGTACCGTCAGATCCACGGGTTGGCGATGCTCTTGACGTGATCTTAGAGCTTGCTGATGTGGAGGAACTTCGGGGTGTGGAAGTTCATCTCTCTTTTGATCCCTCGTCTGTGACGCCTATTGACGCTGATCCCGAGAGACCGGGCATTCAGATAGAGCATGGCGGCTTTTTGAGTCCGGACTTCGTGGTTCAGAATGTGATCTCTGAGACCGAGGGGAGTATCCATTATGCAGTTTCTCAGATGCCGCCCCAGGAACCCGTTTCGGGTGTTGGGGTGCTCATGACTGTTCACCTCAAGGCCGCTTCGCCCGGAGACCTGTTGGTGGCTGTCGATTCCTTGATCCTGGCCAATGTTTCGGAGCAGGTCATTCCGGTGAGTTTTAAGAATCGAGAGGTGAAGTTGCCGATTGAGTGATAGGTTGCGCGCGTCCGGCTCAGGAGGAAACGGCTCCCAGGTTGTTGGGAGCCGTTTCTGAACGTGTTGCGAGATCACTCAGTCACCGATAATGTTAATCTCACCGATCCCCGCTCGGATATCGATCTCCATTGTAGGGCTCTGCGACCCATAGCCGTCGTTGATCCAGGCCCCGCCTTCACGGATGAGCCCGGTCGTATCGATATCGCCGATACCTTGGGTTGCTGTTATCCGCACGCCGGTATCCTGCGGGAGGGTCAAGGTGATCTTGCCTACGCCCCCTTGAATACTGACGTCTGTGTCCTGTTCCCACCCTTCGTTGAAATCGATCTCAACGTCACCGGCGCCGATATCGAGCTCTAGGCGGGTAAGTTCCGGATTGTCTCCGAGCGTCAAATCCAGGTCGCCGGCGCCCAGTTTGATATCGAGTTCGGTGATTGAGAGACCCTCCAGATCGAGGTCGTGGTCCCCGGCTCCCATTTCAATCCGGAGATCCAGGGGGATGGTGTCGTTGAGCCGCAGATCCCACTCATTCCGAGCATCGTCCATCAAGGGCCACGTGTCACTACCGGTATGGCGGATATCCAACCGACCTGCGTTATCGATGACCTCGTAGGTTACCTTCGGTTCCCAATCTGTGACGTTGTACGTGAAATCGGCGTCCAGTAGGGTGTCCGCGCCTCCCTCGACCTTTAGGGCACCGGCTGCCATCCGGATGGTGGCGTTTACGCTCTCCGCATCCCCTCGCTCGATCGTGACCGACTCCCGCTCCAGGGGGCCGACATCGGCAACATTGAATCCGATATTTAGTGACGTGCATCCAAGTGTCACGAGCATCAGGGCTGCGATCATACTCAGTATTAGTTTTGGTTTTCGCTGCAAATCCATCATTTGCCTCCTGGGACTGTTGATCGTCCGTTGTCAAATTTTGCATCACGCGTGGACTACGTACTCTATACGAAGATAGGAGGGTGAAGGTTGCGAGTCGTCGACCTGCGCTTTGATTGACGCGTAAAGCTGGTGTAGTATCTTTTATCGGGTCATCTCGGAGGTCACTATTCTGGAGCGTTGTTGCGAGGTCGGGTGCTGAAGAACTTGTGCTATAATCCATTTTATGAGTGAAGATACCCATCGTACCGTCGCCCGGGCCGCAGCGTTGGTCATGGTCGCATTTGCGGTCAGCCGCCTCTTGGGGTTGGTGCGCCAGATGGTTTTCGGCCTCTACTTCGGTACCAACCCGGAGGCGGATGCTTATGTGGCCGCCGTGAAAATTCCTGACACGCTTTTTCTCGTCGTTGCCGGCGGGGCGTTGGGATCGGCTTTTATCCCGCTGTTTACCCAGCGATTGACCCAGGAGGATCGGGACGCGGCCTGGCGGTTGGCCTCTTCGATTATCAACATCCTGATCGCCGTGCTGCTGCCAATCAGCCTCGTCTGCGTGGTTTTTGCTCCGTGGCTGGTGCGCGTCCTGGTCGCGCCGGCTTTGTCTCCGTCCGTTCAGGCGCGAACGGTTGAGCTGATGCGGGTGATGCTGATCTCCCCCGCGGTGTTTGGCGTCAGCGGGGTGTTGATGGGAGCGCTCAATGCCCATCAGCACTTTCTGCTTCCAGCCTTAGCACCTCTCGTTTACAATCTTGGGCTGATTCTGGGAGCTGTGTGGGGTGGGAACACCGACCTGGGCGTCATGGGATCGGCCATGGGGATGGTCGCCGGGGCCGTGGGGCATCTCGTCGTTCAACTCCCTGGGCTGCGGCATTTCGGAGCTCGGTACGTTCCGACCTTCGGGTTGAGCGACCCGGGCGTGCGCAAGGTCGGTATGTTGATTGCTCCACGAATGCTGGGCGTGGCTGCTTTTCAGATTAATATGATCGTTATCAGCAATCTCGCCTCCCGTCTGGGGCCGGGCGCGATCTCGGCGCTTGAGTACGGCTGGCGGTTGATGTTGCTCCCCCAAGGGGTGTTCGCCCAAGCTGTGGGGACGGCGGTGTTTCCAACCCTTTCCGCGCAAGCGGCAAGAGGTCAAGACCGTGCACTGCGTGGCACGCTCGTCCGCACACTGCGGTTGTTAATGACACTAACGGTGCCGGCCTCGGTTGGGTTGGCGATCTTGGGGACGCCCATTATCGCACTCATCTTCCAGCGGGGTGCGTTCGACGTCGCGTCCACTCGGAACGTCTCCTGGGCGTTGGGCTTCTTCGCCGTTGGATTGGTCGGGCATTCGGCACTAGAGATCCTGGGACGGGCGTTTTTTGCGATGCACGATACCTGGACGCCGGCTGGGGCGGCTATCATCGCCGTGCTGCTTAATGGGGTCCTGGGTCTGTTGCTGCCGCGACTCTTTCGGTGGCTCGGCTGGCTGCCGATCGGTGGGTTAGCGTTAGCGACGGCGATTGCAGCCCTGGTTGAAGCGGGGTTATTGGTCGTTCGGGCGAATCAGCGATTGGGAGACATTGATTTTCGTGGCATCGTGCGGACAGCTTGGCGTGTGGCTGCTGCCTCCACAGTGATGGCTGCCGTTCTGCTCGCGGTCCTGCGTTGGATACCGGATGTGGCCTGGATGCGGGTTGGGCTCGGCGTCCCCGCCGGGGTGGCGACGTACGTGTTGATGGCGTGGCTACTGGGCGTGCGAGAGCTGCAGGATGCCGCCCGCTTGATTGTGGAACGGGTGGGTACTCCATAGGAGGGATTATGCGGTCTTTGATCACGTTGACCACAGATTTTGGCCTTCGTGATGCTTATGTGGGCGCGATGAAAGGCGTGATGGCCGATATCGCCCAGGAGGCACAGTTTATCGATATTACCCATGAGATCCCTCCTCACGATGTCCAACACGCTGCCTACGTTTTATGGAGCGCGTTGCCGTATTTCCCGGCGTCCGTGGTTCATCTCGTGGTTGTCGATCCCGGAGTCGGCACCCAACGGAGAGCGGTTGCTGCGGAGACGCCCTGGGGGCTGATGGTGGGCCCCGATAACGGGGTCTTCTCGTATGTTTGGGCGTCGGCTCCTGCTAGTTGCGTGGTCTCGTTGGTGAACGCGCGCTATCATCGATCTGAGGTGAGTCATACGTTTCACGGGCGAGACATCTTCGCCCCTGCGGCAGCTCACCTGGCAGCCGGTGTGCCCCTTCTGGAGCTCGGCCCCGAAATTGAGGATCCGATTCTCTTGCCCGATCCCGCATTTGCGCTCGAGTCGGGCCGTATCCTCGGAGAGGTACTGGCGATTGACCATTTTGGCAACGCAGTGACAAGCATCGGTCGACTTCGTTGGATGGGGGATACGTTGATTGTCGATGGGGTGTTCGGTGATGTTGAGGCATTTGCGTTTCGCGCAAGCGAGGTGCGGTTGATTAGTGCCGGGCAGGTGATCGAGGGTATCCGTTCGACGTATGGTGGCGTGGCGCCGGGTGATGCGCTCGCCCTCATCGGCAGCACCGGGATGTTGGAGATTGCCGTGAACCAGGGCCACGGGGCTTCTGTCCTGGATCTTTCCGTGGGCGACTCGGTTGAGGTCCAATTTACAGATTCGGTCGCCTAGTACCCGTAGTTTCTGTGCGATCCTGGGGAGAACCCGCGTGCTTTTTCGAATTCTTGAATGGCGTTCGTCACAAGTCGTGAGCGAGTGTTGCGACGTCGAAGGGAGATAGAGAATGGCGATTGATCTGTCGGACCATTTCGTGATTGAAGGGGGCGTTCCGCTTAGAGGTACGGTTCAACCGGCTGGTAATAAAAATGCAGCCTTGCCTGCGTTAGCTGCATGTTTGCTGACGGATGAGCCGGTGACGCTTTGCAATATGCCCGCGATCCAGGATGTTGAGACAATGGGATCACTTCTTGAGAGGGTTGGGGTGCGCGTTGAGCGTCCGGATCCGAACACGTGGGTACTGACTGCCGATGGCCTGGACGGATTGGTCTCCGATCAGATGACACCGGATTTGTTTCGTGCGATTCGGGGGTCCATCCTTATGGCAGGGCCGCTTCTGGGACGTCGGGGCCGGTTTGCAATTCCGGCGCCAGGCGGTGATGTTATCGGACGCCGGCGCGTGGATACACACTTCCTGGCGTTTCGTGAGATGGGCGCAACCGTTGAAGTTCGGGACGGTCGATTTCACGTCGAAGCTTCGCGCCTCCAAGGGGCCGACATCCTGCTGGATGAAGCAAGTGTGACCGGGACGGAGAATGCGCTTATGGCTGCGGTGCTTGCCGAGGGCACAACGGTTATTCGTAATGCCGCGTCCGAACCCCACGTTCAGGATCTTTGCCGTCTGCTCGAGTCGATGGGGGCAGCGATTTCAGGGATCGGAACCAATACGTTGCGGATTGAGGGTGTGTCTGCGTTGCACGGGGCGGATTATACCATTGGCAGCGATCACATTGAGGTCGGCAGCTATATTGCCCTTGCCGCCGCAACCGGGGGCGAGGTTACGATTCAGGATGCGGTGCCCGGCAATCTGCGAATGATCCTGCAGACGTTTGAGCGGCTCGGCATTCACACCGAAGTGCAGGGCGATGATCTTTTCGTCCCCTCCACCCAGGCACTCGAAATCGTACCGGATATGGGCGGCGCGATTCCGTCCATTGCGGATGCCCCTTGGCCCGCGTTTCCGGCAGACCTGATGAGTATTGCGCTGGTTGCGGCTACCCAGAGTGAGGGCGTCGTCATTTTCCACGAGAAGATGTTTGAGAGTCGACTTTTTTTCGTCGATAAGCTCATCCCTATGGGCGCTCGGATCGTTCTCTGCGATCCGCACCGCGCTTTGGTTTACGGTCCCTCCAGCCTTTCCGGGGACGTTATGGAAAGCCCTGACATCCGTGCGGGTATGGCGATGGTGGTGGCTGCATTGGCTGCGGAGGGCACCAGTGTGATTCACAATATTCGACAGATCGACCGGGGGTATGAGCGGCTGGAATCCAAGCTCAGGCCCTTGGGAGCTCGGATTCGGCGGTGTTCGTACGAAGCCTGTGACGGTCATTGAGTGATGAGAGAGTGGGTAAGGTCCCGTGGATGATCACCTTCACCGCCGGTTGAGACAACTTGGGGTCGTCAAGGGATTTCGAGAGCTGGATGCGCGCCCTGACGATCAAGAGGGATCGAGTGCGAAATCGGTGCATGCAGCAACGCTGCCTGGGGAACGGATTCATACGCCTCATGGACCGCTATGGGTGGAGCAAAAAACCTACCCATCCGATTTTCAACACGGGCGCTATGAGCTGGGTCATCTTCGCTCGATGCCTGATCATGGGCTGTCATTGATCGAGCAGCCTGACCTCGGTGCCCATCCGGCATTCATCGACACCGAGACAACCGGGCTATCAGGGGGGACGGGCACTTTGGCGTTCTTGATCGGGGTGGGCGTATGGAATACGGAGACTCTAGACCTCCATCTCATCTTCATGCGGGATCCTGAGGATGAGGTCGCAGCGCTCCGCTATCTGGAGACCGTCTTAGCTGAGGCCAGCAGTTTGGTCTCCTTTAACGGGCAGGTGTTTGACGTTCCTATCCTCGAGACCCGTTTTGTCCTCAATCGTCTCCCGCCCAGCTGCCTGAACCTTCCACACTTAGACCTTCTTCCGCTGGCCCGAAAGCTCTGGCGAGATCATCTGAGTTCACGTCGGTTGGTGGTTTTGGAGGAGAAGATTCTCGAGGTCACGCGCAGCGAGGAGGACTTGCCCTCATCGCTCATTCCCTATCTCTACCGGCAGTATCTGGAGACCGGGGACCCCACCGATATGGCTCGGATCTTCTACCACAATCGGGTCGACGTCTTGAGCTTGGCCACGCTTCTGTCGCATTCCCTGCATCTGGTAACCGAGCCCGAGAAATGCGGGCTCGCGGCCGGTGAATGGGCGGGTGTGGGACGTATTTATGATCGTATGGGTTGGGAATCGCGCGCGCTTGATGCGTGGCAGTTGGCGCTCTCCGGAGAGGGCGGCGAGATCGCGGATGACAGCGCGGAGCGTTTGTGGCGTGAGATTGGAACGCGATACAAGCGTGCTGAAGCTTGGGATAAGGCCAATGCGGTCTGGAAGACGTGGATTGAACGGGTTCCGTTGGCTGTCTTCCCGCTTGTAGAGCAGGCGAAGTATTTTGAATGGGTCACCAAAGATTTAACGGCAGCTCTGGCGCGAACCGAGCGGGCCTTGGAGAGGGTTAAGGACTGGCACGCAAGTGTCAAGCGACAGAGGGTAGCGGACGACTTGAGACATCGAGAGGCGCGGCTCAGGCGGAAGCTTGCAGGTGACGAGACTTGAGATGAGATACGTGTAGCTGTTGGATGATCGCAGGTGAGGAGGCGTGTTCGGCGATGGAGAGAATTGTATTAGCAACCCATAATCCCGGCAAGCGAACTGAATGGATGGCGCTGCTTGAGGGCTTGGATCTGACGTTGTTGCTGCCCTCGGAATTGGGGTTTGAGGAAAGTGTCGCGGAGACCGGAGAGACCTATACGGAGAATGCGTTGATCAAAGCACGAGCTCTCTGTGCGGTATCGGGATTACCGGCACTGGCTGATGATTCCGGGCTCGAAGTCGATGCCCTGGATGGTGCGCCCGGGGTGCGTTCGGCGCGTTACCAGTTGGGATCGGATGAGGTGCGTTATAAGGCGTTGCTGGCAGCTCTAGAGGGAATCCCTGAGGATCAGAGAACGGCGCGTTTTCGTTGTGTGGCGGCCTTGGCCCTGCCTGAAGGGGAGACGTACACCACGGAGGGCGTATGCGAGGGGTGGATCACGTACGATCCTCGGGGCGTGCAGGGCTTCGGTTACGATCCGGTCTTTTATATCCCCTCGCTCGACCATACGATGGCTGAGATCTCACAGGCGCAGAAGAACCAAATCAGTCACCGGGCGAAGGCTGCGCGTGCGATGCGACCGATTATGGACGACGTGCTGAACGGGTGATCGCGGCGTGAAGGTTCTCAAGGCTTTTCCTGCGGGTATTGAGGCAAGGCAGTCGGAGACTGTGGCCCTGGGGACCCTTGCGTTTCTTACCGGCTGGGCGGCCTCGTATCGCAGCGTCGGCGTTCCCTTTTACATTGCGTTTATCTTGGTTGCCGGGGGGCTTTGGTGGCTAGCCCGGGTAAGCAGGACTGCGCTTTTCTGGCTGAGTCTACCGATTCTGGGGCTATTGGGTTGGGGATTGAGCGGATTGGGCCCGCTGGCAGCGCTGGCTTGGCCTCTGTTGCTCTTGACATCTGTAACAATCGCTGCGTTTGTACGCGCCGAGCAGCATCGTCTGTGGATTTCAATCGTCGTGCTGGGACTTATGGCCATTGGCATTGTGGCCGGGGGGCTGCCGGTGTGGGCGTCGCTGGTAGTACTGACGATTCCACGGCTTTTTCAGGGGCGATCGCGGCCGTGTTTTCATAAACTTTGGGTTGAGTGGGTAGTCGCGATGCTGGGTGCGCTTTTCGTGGGGTATTGGATCCGAATCCTGATTCGGTGAGTTCGGGCTCTCATCGCGCTTCACGTATTCCGTTGGGGGGTGTATGGATTATTCTACGTTAGAGGCAGAGCTTGGGGATGATGTCGGGCAAGTCCCGGAGGATTGCCCTGTCGTGCTGCCGGATAACTCGGTGTGGCCGCGCTACGACGGCCGGTCGGTTGGGAATCTCGCTCAGACGGTAGCTCGGGCGTTGGGGGGCTCTCTGAAGGACGGCCTGCCGGGCCTGGATTCGGAGCTCTTGGGGGACAGCCTGTGCGGCGTCCGGCGGGTCATCTTGCTGGTGATGGATGCGATGGGATGGCGGCAGCTCAAACGGGTGATGGCGATGGATGACGACCTGGTTTTTCATCGATTGGCCGCTGAAGGACATCTCGCTCCCATCACCACGACCTTCCTTTCCACGACCAACAGTGTCCTCAGCTCTATATGGACCGGGCATCCTCCGGCGGCGCACGGTCTCCTGGCGTTTGAGCTCTATATGCGAGAGTGGCTGATGGCCGTTGAGGCGATCTCCTTCTCCTCGCCGCACGCCAAGTTCGAGGGGCTGCTCGAGGATTGGGGATTCGATCCCCTCTCCTTCTTGCCGGTTCCTTCCATTGCGCAGACGCTTGCGATGCAGGGCGTCACCAGCCGGGTCGTCATTCACCAGCGGTTCACCACGACGCCTCTCTCCCGCATGCATTTTCGCGGCGTCAAAGAGGTCCGGGGGCACAGCTATGCCTCCGACTTCTGGGTTGAGCTCCGCGAGATTTTGAAACGTCATGGAGACGAGCGTCTGCTTCTGGGTGGCTATTGGCCGGCTGTTGACACATTGGCGCACCGCTTCGGCCCTGACGATCCACGCGGGGTTGCGGAGATTCGCGCGATCGGTCTGTTGATGGAGACGCTTTTTCTTGATCAACTCTCCACCTGGGAACGAGAGGGGACGCTGTTACTCCTGACCGCCGATCACGGCCAGATTACGACCCGGCCGGAAGCGGCTGTACTGATGAAGGATCATCCGGTATTGATGGATCTACTCCGTCATCGCCCCCTGGGTGAGAGCCGTGCCCCCTTCTTTCACGTTCGGGTGGGGGCCTTGGACGACGCTTGGGCCTATCTCAATGAGACGCTGGGTTCGAAGTTCGTCTTTCTCACGCGCGAGCAAGTGATCGAGAGTGGTTTGCTGGGACCTGGTCCGGTTTATGAGGAAGTCTTTCATCGTTTGGGCGACATCGTTGGCATTGCTAAGGGCTCGACCTTTGTCGCGGCGGATGCTGAGGAGGCCGCCCGTCTGGCGGGACGGCACGGGGGCTTGACCCCTGACGAGATGCTGGTACCGTTGTTAGCCGTCCGGTTGGATGGTTAGGGAACCTTATGTCATTTGAGCGAGTTCTATCATTAACGGGGGAGCTGTGCGTACTGTACGATTGATCCTGGTTGGGCTGGGAAATCTTGGGCGGCGTTTTTGTGAGGTCATCGTTGACAAGAAGGAGGACCTGGGCAGGCGATATGGCCTATCCTTGGTTTTGGTCGGAGCGGCGGACAGCCGAGGGGTTGCCTATGATTCTCACGGGCTCGATCCAAAACTCGTGGCTGGGATCAAGATTGACGGCGGGTCGGTGGCTGATTATCCAGGGGCTGGACGTTCCGATTGGGATGCGCTGGCCCTCGTCGATCGGGTTGACGCGGACCTTCTGCTAGAAGCATCGCCGGTCCATTTAGAACAGGGCGCCGAGCCCGGCTTGAGTTGCATCCGCAGAGCTATGGAAAAAGGAATGAACGTCTCTACGCCCAACAAAGGGCCCTTGGTTGTGGCTTTTGACGAACTCCACGCCTTGGCCGAGGCAAGGAACGTGGCTTTGCGTTACGACGGCACCGTGGCCGGTGGGCTTCCGGCGCTATACGCCGGGGTGCGAGATTTCCGTGGTGCCGACGTACTTGGCATTGAAGCGATCCCAAATCTGTCCACGGGGTTTGTGATGGATCTGCTTGCCGAGGGTATGTCCTGGGCGGAAGCCAGCGCGCAAGCGTATGAAGCGGGCGTGTTGGAAGGGGACGGATCCTGGGATTTGGATGGATGGGATGCGGCTGCAAAGCTGCTTATCCTAACCAGGGCCGTCCTGAACTATCCTGCGGTCCTGGGTGACGTGGATCGCACAGGTGTGCGCCAGATGCAGCCCGAGCAGTTAGTCGCTGCCCGCGAGGCCGGTCAACGATATCGCTTATTGGCGAAGGCTGAACGTCGGTCGGATAAGGGTTACGATCTTACGGTCGCCCCAACGCCGATGCCGGTGACCCATCCGCTGGGACGGATGGGACAGAAGCAGATGGGGGTTGTCTACGAGACGGATATCTATGGTACGGTGACGATGATTATCGATGAACCGACCCCCGTGCCTTCTGCTGCGACGATGCTCCGCGATCTTATCGACATTTACGCATAAGCCTCCTCGAACTCACCTGAAACCGATGAAATCCGCCAGCCAACCTCGAACGCCCCGATTGTTGGTTGCCGTCGTTCTCGGTGGTTTCATGGTGTTAGCGGTTGCTCTATTGGCGGGTGGATGCACGACCGTTCCAAGCGGGGGGGGCCTTCGATTCGGGCCGGGCGAGCAGAGGCTGCCGGTGACCTCCGAATCGAGCCCTGGTGCCTCTCCTTCTCCGGACTCGTCAGTTTGGGTGCCTGGGCATCCTACGCACGTATTGACGGACCCGACTCCGACCGCCTCTCCCACCGCCATACTCACGTATGCGCCAACGCCCCGGTTGAGTTTTGTGCCGGCGGCTTTCTCTCCGCTGGATCCTGTCGAACGAACCGAGATCGAAAGACCTCGGACCTTCGATCCTATCGACCGTCCCCTTTTCTCCGATACACTTTGGGTTGGGCTTTATGGAACCCCCGGCGGTCGCGGTCTCGGCATCCTGGGACGTTACTCGCCGACGGAGACTGTGGCGTTGGCCGTGCGACAGGCGCTCTCCTATCAGATCTTGATCAGCGGCACTGGGGTCAGTGTGACGCCGTTCTTTCACATGGTGACGACGATCGCCGATCCGTTTCCGGGCGAGGATGGCGATTATGTGCACCGCGTTTCCACGGAGACCCTCGACCTGTGGATTGACGTGGCGCACCGCCACGGGCTGGTAAGTGTCCTGGATATTCAGCCGGGGCATAGCCCATTGACTCAGGAGTTGAGCCATCTCGAACCTTTTCTCCGGCGTCGAGATGTGCATCTCGCGATCGATCCGGAGTTTTTGATGGTTGAGGAGGCCGCCATACCCGGGGCTAAGATAGGATCGATGAGTGGGGAGCTGCTTAACCTCACCCAATCGTGGCTCAATGACCTCGCCGGTGCAGTGGGCCGGCGCAAGGCTTTGATCGTGCACCAGTTCGACAATCGGATGTTCTCAGGAAAGGACGTCATTGAGGATTATCCATGGGTTGAGCTGGTTTGGGACGCCGATGGCTTTGGCGGTCCGGGGGCGAAGATTGCCGACTACGAACAATACGCCACGGAGCCGGGATTCGAGCACGGGGGGTTCAAGCTGTTCTACAATTACGACACGCCGCTGATGCTCCCCGCTCAGATACTGAGCCTCGAGCCTTTCCCCGTCTTCGTCGTCTACCAGTGACGACGCTTGGGATGCGCTCCCTATTGCCGGTAGGTTGCGCTATCCCCGTCAGACCGATTAGGATTCTCGGATGATGCGACTTCTTTTTCAAGACCTAGCCGCCGCCGGATGCGGGCGAAGGTTTGGGATATCGTGGGGGTCGTATTCTCTGAGCCTCGACGGTGCGCTACCCGGATCGATTCGGCCTCGCTGAATGCGTCCATTTTTCCCTCTCGCTTGAGTTTGCTGTACGTTCGGACCTCTGGGCGCATCGCGTACCAGAAGAGTCCATTCATCGCTAAGGTGTAGATCACAGGAAGGGCCTCGCCGGTTCGAAACCACAGCCAGGGAGCCATAAGTGCGATACCTCCCCCAATGGATATCAACGTGTTCTTGAGAGGGATGCCGATCAGCGAGGCGATGGCGTGGGAGATCACCACCCCCAGCGGGTCAATGGCCAACATACCTCCTAAAATGGGTGACATCCCTCGCCCTCCCTTGAATCGATAATAGAGGGGCCAGATGTGACCGACCGTTACCATACCGGCAGCTATCAGGTAGTAGGGCTCATCCGGGTAGCCGAGACGGAAAGCCAGGGTCGGGAGCGCCGCTTTCAGCCTCAAACTCAACGTCTGAATCAGGCACGGAGACCTGGAGCTTCTCCACCCGGCGTCCCGGTTCCACGAGTGCCGTGACGATGCGCGCAAAACTCAACGATCCAAGTAGATACCCTGTCATGGCGGCAAGAACAGCAATAATGACCGGATTCATTGTTCCCTTTGCTCCTTCCCAGATTTTGTAGGTTCCGCTGCTTCGATTTCCAGGGATACGTGTCCGTGATATCCGTCGACGAGAACAGGTGTGCCATCTGCGATCAGACGACATGCATGGTTGACCGAGACAACCGCAGGGATCTCATATTCCCGAGCGATGATTGAACTGTGTGAAAGCATTCCGCCGGATTCGGCGACCACCGCGCTGGCCTTCGTGAAGAGTGGCGTCCACCCTACATCGCTGAAAGGGACGATCAAGACATCACCCGGCTGGATTTTTCCAAAGTCGCGGATTCCGTGTACAACGCAAGCTGGGCCTCGATAGCGTCCTGGGGAGGTCGGCGTCCCGTTCAGCACACGGGTTGATTCATCCCGAGACACCGGGAGTGGGGGGGCATCGCCATAGACGATCTCCGGCATCCCCAGGTCACGGCTGGCCTCCACGTCTACCCGTCGTTGTTGCACGCGCGGGCGAAGACTTATGCCATCGGACGGCCCTCGTATCCAATCGACGATCTCATGCCAGTGCAAATAGAAGATATCCTCAGGGCGATCGATCCAGTCATTCTCCGTCATCCTGCGTCCCAAGGCGAGGAATTGAATTCGGCATAGACTCTGCCCATAGGTATAGAGCGATCCTATCCTCTCCCGATAGAGCATATAGTTCAGGGTCTTCTCCTTAAGCTTTCTCAGACGTCGCCGTTTCAATAATGGAAGGTCAAGGTCTTCGAATTGCAGACGACCATCGGTCTCCCGTTCAACGTCCTGATAGCCTAGGATCAGATTCAGGATAAGGTCGGGGGTCTCCCGCCACCGTGGGGAGGAAAAGTCATTCCCGCTGTCACTCAAGTGTCCGAAATCAACTATGAATCGGCTGAATGCGGACTTGAATGCGCTAGTTTCCGGTGTGTCTGACGGCAGGATTTCAAGAGCCTGAGTCCCTATCAGCAGCTCGTGATGCGATCTCGACAGCCAGTGGCTCCGACAGAATGGGCGTTGCCGATATCTCGCGCCACGTATCCTCGGCGCGGACCCATGTCCGGTCAGAGGGTAAATCCAGCGTCTATTCATCATGAGGCCTCCGGGTATATGGGCTTTGATGAAGTTGGCTGCATCGGAGGCGGCCCAGCTACAACTTAGCCTTATTGTAAACCAGTATGTCTCGAACGCAACGTGGTAACCGGCTCTTGATGAAGCCGGGTGTTTGTTTTGGGTGTTTGTCTGGGTGTTTGTTTTGCGTAAAACATTTGACTTTCGAGGCATTCTCCGTATAATTAGGGTAAGTGATATAAGAAAGACTGTGAACGGAAGGAGTAGGTGGCGGGACAGTGTCGAAGGCAAGTCCCCGGTGCTGACGAACTGAGCTATGAGCTCTGACTGAGCCATATGTTCTGGAAGAGATGAGGTTCATCGGCTGCAAGCCCTCAGCAGCGCCAACCATCGAAGGTCGTCCGGGAGTCGAACGGCTGAAAGCCTCAATCAGGTCGTTACGGGTTCGCCCGTTACAGCGAGTGCGCTTGGTCGAGGGTGTTGTCAATCCCCCCGGCGGAGGGTAGCTGAGATGCACCGGCACAGCCGGTGAATCAGGGTGGTACCACGGAGCCCGATCCGTCCCTGCGATGGATTGGGCGTTTTTGCGTCTATGGGGGGATGTCAGGATTGTTGATGAGGAGGAGACATGACTGAACTATCGAATACGTACAATCATCAGGAACATGAGGACAGGCTCTACGAGTGGTGGGAGTCACAGGGGTACTTCAAACCCGAGACGATGGTCGAGATGGGATTGGCCGATCCAGACGGCGAGACCTTCTGTGTCACAATGCCACCGCCTAACGTGACGGGCATCCTTCACCTGGGCCACGCGGTTGCAGCGGCACTAGAGGACCTGATGACGCGATATCACAGGATGCGCGGGGTTGAGACGCTCTATCTACCGGGATCCGACCACGCGGGGATTGCAACGCAGAACGTGGTGGAGCGAGAGTTGGGCAAAGAAGGATTGACCCGGCACGATATCGGCCGTGAGGCCTTTGTGGAGCGCGTATGGGAGTGGAAGGAAAAGACCCACGCGCGCATCACGGATCAGCATCGGCAGTTGGGTATTTCCTGCGATTGGAGCCGTGAGCGGTTCACACTTGACGAGGGGCTGAGTTACGCCGTGCGCGTGGCGTTCCATACCCTTTACGAGCGCGACCTGATTTACCGGGGTCCCTATATGGTCAACTGGTGTCCCCGATGTGAATCCGCAATCTCCGACCTGGAGGTGATTCCCCACGAGCACGACAGCCACCTTTGGGTGATTCGATACCCGATCCTAAATGAGGATTGGGACGGTCCTGAGGCTGCCTGGGGAAGCGGGGCGTGGGCCGAGGGCGCCACTGCATTCATTGAGATGGCGACGACCCGGCCTGAAACGATTCTCGGCGATACCGGCGTCGCGGTGAATCCGGAGGATCCCCGTTGGCAGGGCGTCGTGGGTGCCGAGGCCGTGCTTCCTGCTATTGAGCGAGAGATACCGATTGTCGCGGATGATGCCGTGGAGTCGGAGTTCGGAACCGGTGCGGTGAAGGTAACCCCGGCCCACGATCCCACCGACTACGAGATCGGTCAGCGTCATAGTCTGGATACCGTGGATGTGATGACAGACACCGGTTCGATGAGCGAGGCCGCCGGTCCTTACGCCGGGATAGGGCGCTATGCGTGTCGAGAGGCCATCGTCTCCGATTTTGAGACGGAAGGACTTCTGGTCCGTATCGAGGATTACCATCATACGGTCGGGCACTGCGAGCGCTGCGACACGGTGATCGAGCCGCGAATCAGCACGCAGTGGTTCGTCCGGGCGAAGCCCTTGGCTGCGAAGGCGATGGAAGCGGTCAACAAAGGCGAGATGCAGATCATTCCGGAGCGATTTGAGAAGACTTTCTTCCATTGGATGGAGAATATCCGGGATTGGTGCATCAGCCGTCAGCTTTGGTGGGGGCACCGCATCCCGGTCTGGTACTGCGATGCCTGCAATCATCAGTGGAGTGCTATTGAGGATCCAACCTTCTGTCCTGAGTGTGGGGAGGCGTCGATTCGTCAGGATCCTGACGTGCTCGACACGTGGTTCTCGTCCGGTCTGTGGCCTTTCTCAACACTGGGGTGGCCGAATGCGGCGTCCCCTGATTTTCAGCGGTTTTTCCCCACCGAGATGCGGGAGACCGGATACGACATTCTCTTCTTCTGGGTGGCCCGAGAGACGATGCTCTCGCTGGCCCTGTTGGATGAGGTGCCCTATAAGGACGTCTACCTCCACGGGTTGATCCGCAACGAACACGGGGAAAAGATCAGCAAGTCCATGCCCGATGCCTGGAAATACGACCCGCTCTACATCATCGAGGAGTACGGTACCGATGCGCTCCGGTACACGTTGACGACATCCTCATCACCGGGCAACGATATGAACCTCGATCCCCGGCGGTTGGAAGGGGCTCGGAACTTTGCGAACAAGATCTGGCAGGCTGCCCGGTTTATCCTGATGAACCTTGAGGGAGCGTCTGTGGTCGGGCTTGACGATCTTGATTCAGATGCGTTGGTGCTGGAAGACCGGTGGATTCTAAGCCGTCTCAATCACCTGACCGAACAGGTCACAAGATTGATTGAGTCCTATCAGTATGGTGAGGCGGGCCGGCAGATTCGGGATTTCCTATGGGATGAGTTCTGCGACTGGTATATTGAGGCGACGAAGGTCCGGCTTTATGATGACGACGCGGACAAGAAGACGCCCCGCGCGATCCTCGTCACCGTTTTGGAGCAGTCACTGCGTCTGCTGCACCCGTATATGCCCTTTGTGACGGAGGCGATTTGGCAGGCCTTCCCCGATGAGGCCAAGATGGGGGAGGCTTTGATGATGGCTCCCTGGCCTGAGATGGAGGAAGCCGGGGTTGACGAGGTAGCCGAAGCCCATATGGATACCGTGATGGCGGTGATCCGCGAGATCCGTGCCGTGCGCTCCAAGTATCACGTGCAGGCGGGGCGACGGATTGCGGTGACCCTGGCTGCCGGTTCGATGGCTCCCGTTTTTGAACGGCGGCGTCCGATGGTGACCTTCCTGGCACGCATGGATGATGAGGCGTATACGGTCGTGCGTTCCTGTGAACCTCTCGAACAATCAGCGTCGGTGACGGTGGGGGACGTGGTCGCTTATCTCCCGTTGGCGGGGATGGTTGATCTGGAGGCGGAGCGCGCACGCCTTCAGAAGAACCTTGATGAACTGTACGGGCGTATCGAGGAGAGCCAAGAGCGGTTGGCTGGTCCGTTCGCCGAGAAAGCACCCGAGCATATTGTCCAGCGAGAGCGCGATAAGCTGGCGTCGATGCAGACGGAAGCAGAGCAGGTGAAGGAACAGATGGCCTTGCTCGGCTGATCTTGGTGCGGTCGTGGCGACATCTATACCATACCCGTGGTTCGTTGTCTCAACTGAACCACGGGTATGGTCACGTACCTTGTGCATTGATTCGATTACCGTCGCCTCAACGTGCCTACCTTGCTTTGAGCCCGGTTGGAATGAGGTATAATGGGCTCATCGTCGTCTTGAAAGGACCCTATGCCTAAGACCTACGTTGCTCTCGATCTGGAAACGACCGGTTTGGAGTCCTCGCGTGATGAGATCATCGAGATCGGTGCCGTACGCTTCGATCGGGATCACGTCATTGAAGAGTTTTCCACACTGGTTAATCCCGGGCGTCCTATCCCGCCGTTTGTTGTAGAGTTGACCGGTATCACCAATCGGGACGTCAAGGACGCCATCGGCTCGCGTGAGGCGACTCAGCAGGCCGCTGAATTTGTGGGACGCGATCCGGTCGTGGGCCATAACGTCGGGTTTGACCTTGCATTTATGCGTCAGCATGGTGTACTTCGACGCAGTGCGCGAATCGACACTTTTGAGTTGGCGGGTATTCTCGTGCCTCATGCGAGCCGGTATAGCCTCAACAACCTGGTGCACGATCTGGGGTTGACAAAGGTCGAGCAGACTCATCGGGCGCTAGATGATGCGCGGATGACTCGTGCGCTCTTTCTTAAGCTCTTGGAACGCGCCTCCCAGATGCCCGAGTCTACGCTCAAAGAGATGATAAAGTTTGGGCGCCGCGTTAAGTGGGGCCCAGCTCGTTTCTTCGGCGATGCGCTTTACAGCCGTCGTCGCTATGGAACGCAGAGTGCCTTGGGGGCCCAATTGGCTGGCCAACTGAGGGGGGCTGCCAAGCAGGAACTCATGGACGAGGTGAATTTCGAGCCCCTGCAACCTCGGCAGGAACTGAAGCCTATTGACCTCGATGCTTTGACTTCATTCTTTGATACCGATGGGCCTATCTCCCAGGTTTATCCTCAATACGAGTGTCGCGAGCAGCAGGTGAAGATGATGCAGGCGGTGGGGGGGGCATTCAACGAAGGTCGGCATTTGATGGTTGAGGCCGGTACAGGTACGGGTAAATCGTTGGCTTATCTGCTGCCGGCGATCGAATGGTCAGTTTTGAACGGCAAGCACGTCGTGATCTCAACCAACACGATCAATCTTCAGGAACAGTTAGTGAACAAGGATATCCCTCAGCTTTCAGATATCCTGTATGAGTTTCGTTACCAGATCCTGAAGGGACGGTCGCACTACCTTTGCATGCAGCAACTAGAAGCGCTGCGAAAGCGGGGACCCCGCAGTGAGGACGAGATGCGGGTTCTTGCCAAGATCCTGTACTGGCTGCCCAGCACGATCGAGGGCGATGGGGATGACCTGTTTCTTCCTACCCCGAATGAACGACGGGTCTGGCACGACCTGTCGGCAGCCAGCGAAGCGTGCGATCCAGAGCATTGCCGTGTTTTTCACGAAGGTCGATGTTTCTTCTACCAAGCGCGCGCAAAAGCTGAAAGCGCACACTTGCTGATTGTCAACCACGCGTTACTTCTCGCCGATCTAGCGACGCAGAATCGAGTGCTTCCCGAGTATCCCTTACTTATTGTTGATGAGGCGCATCATCTTGAGTCCGCGGCAACGGATTCTATGCATTATTCGGTCGCCTGGCCCATTCTGGATCGTGCGCTGGGTGCTCTATTCCGTTCTGGGCGTTCTTATGATTCGTTGTTACAGGAATTGCTCCAGATAGGCAGAACACTCTCACCGGCCATCGGCGCCAAGATCTACGAGGAAGTGCAGGCATTGACGGGTCTAGGAGACGGCGTGCAACGCGGATTAGAATCCCTTTTCGCGGATGCCGAGGGCTTTTTGAAAGACCGTGTGAAGTCGCATGGGGGATATGGGGTTCGTTTGCGGATGGTAGAATCGACACGCCAGGATCCGGCCTGGGATCAGGTCTACGTTCACTGGACGCGACTGGCACCAAATTTCGCTCGCTTCGGAGAGCGGCTTTCGCAATTAGCCCGGGGACTGGAGGATCTTACGGAGGTCGATGCCCCAGAGCTCGAGAATTTGCGGATTCGTCTTGTCGGGTTGGGCCGGATGTTTGAGGAAACACATAGCCAACTCGATCGGTTCATCCGACGTCCGACGCAGAATGCGATCTATTGGCTTGCGATGCGTCGGGGACGTGCACTGACCTTCAACGTTGCGCCGCTGAACGTGGGATCGTTGATTCGACAACATCTGCTTGAGAAGAAGCGGTCGGTGATTCTTACGTCGGCGACTCTGCGGGTTGAGGGGTCATTCGATTATATGCGTGATCGATTGGGGGCCGAGGGTATCGGCGAACTTGCGGTAGGTTCGCCTTTCGATTATCCCTCGGTGGCATTGCTCTATATGCTCAATGATATTCCAGAACCGGGTACGCAAGGATATCAGAAGGGTGTCGAAGAGATGTTGATTGATCTGTTTAAAGCGACTGAAGGTCGGGCATTGGCTCTGTTCACGTCATACAGTCAGCTCAAAGCGACGACCTCGGCTATCACTGAACCCCTGGCAAAGGAAGGTATCACGGTGTATTCTCAGGGATCCGGCTCCTCCCGCTCCCAGCTTCTGGAGAGTTTTCGGAAGGATGAACGGGTGGTTCTGTTGGGAACCCGATCCTTCTGGGAGGGGGTGGACGTACCCGGCGAGGCGCTCTCTTGCCTCGTCATTGCCAAGCTTCCTTTTGACGTGCCTACCGACCCGATCGTATCGGCACGGGCCGAGGCTTATGAGAGCTCCTTCCACCAATATATGGTGCCCGAGGCGATCCTGCGCTTTATGCAGGGATTCGGCAGGCTGATCCGCACCGCCGGCGACCAGGGTATCGCGGTCGTCCTCGACCGGCGGCTGTTGAGTAAGGGATACGGCCAGCGTTTTATCGCATCATTGCCGGATCCTCGTATTCACGTCGGCTCTCGATCGGATTTACCTGCTGTGGCTGAGCAGTGGGTGAATGGGCGCGGTATGCCGGCGTCAGTTTATGGGGGGGCGGCCTTTGATCAGGATTGGGATGTCTCAAACCAGGAGCCCTTTATCGCCGATGGGGAAGAGGAGCCCCCATGGTTCTGGGGTGCCTGAGTGAGATTGTTGTGAGTGACTGGCCTGTGTCATAAGCTTTGATAAAGGCTTCATCGAGTTTGTCATCTTAAGGAAGGGGGGGGATTATGCGAATCGTGGTGGATGCATTTGGCACCGATGATTGTCCCGGTCCGGACGTCGCGGGCGCCGTCATAGCGGCCAAGGAGTGGGGAGATGAGATTATCCTGGTTGGGCCTGAAGAGGAAGTCCGGCGCGAGTTGAATAAGCATGATACGCAAGGCTTGAACGTACGCATCGTCCACGCGCCGGAGATTTTGACGATGGAGGATCACGCGCGGGAGGTGCGCCGCAAAGAGGACTCCTCTATCCGGGTGGGGATGCGTATGGTGCGCGACGGTGAAGCCGATGCGTTTGTCTCTGCGGGTAATACGATCGCGTGTCTGTCCTCGGCGATCTTCGACCTTAGGCGCATACGAGGCATCCGGCGACCGGCTCTCTGCATACACTACCCGATGTCTGAACAACCGATGCTCTTCATGGACACCGGTGCAACGGCCGATCCCAAGCCGGATATCCTGGAGCAGTTCGCGCAGATGGGAGCGATCTACGCCGAGAAAGTGATGGGACTCGAACGTCCGCGTGTAGGGCTGTTGGCGAACGGCGAGGAGGAAGAGAAGGGGACGATGGTGCTTCGTGAAACCTTTGCCTTGCTCGAGCGGAGTTCGCTGAATTTTGTGGGAAACGTGGAACCCAAAGAGGCTTTGAAAGGATACGCGGATGTGGTTGTAACCGATGGTTTTACGGGCAACATCCACATCAAGACGGCGGAAGCGGTCGCATCTTTTCTTAAACGTGCGATTCAAAATGATCTCCTGACGGGGTTACAGCCGGCTGTTGCCGGCATTCTGCTATTGCCGGCGCTTTTGGTCGGGCTCCCGGGCTTGCTTCTCCTATTGCCCCGGATCCGCCGTCTCATCAAGAGAATGGACTACGCTGAGATCGGTGGTGCGTTGTTGCTGGGGGTCAATGGGGTGGTCATCGTAGGGCACGGGCGGTCGAATGCGAGAGCGGTACGGAGTGCCATCCTGCGTGCCCGTGAGGCGGTTGCAGGGGATGTGATCCCAACCATTAAGACTGAGTTACTCGGGAATGGATAGGTGTCATTGGCTTGCAGCATTTGAGGTCGTTCTTTGAGGAGGAGGGGCATGCGAGTTATCGCTAACAAGACAAAGATTGAACGGCGTACGAAAATCGGGGAAATCGCCCCGTTTGCTGGATTGATTGTCCTTGTTCTTGCCACGGTTCTGATCTTTGCTAAGCCGGAGTGGATGTGGGGGACGTTAGCGCTTGTTTGGGTAGGACTTCTTATCTCCTTGACCGGTGGATATCTCGGGGACCGCTACGTTGGGGAGCAGGCTCATCACAAACGGGTGCCGGACGCCTTGAAGGGGTTTGACGATAGCTATACGTTGTTGATGTATCGAACGCCGGTTCCTTTTGTGTTTGTGGAACCCGGAGGCGTCAATGTGATCACGGTTAAGTCGCAGGCGGGCGAGGTAACGTACGAGGACGGCCGCTGGCGACACCGGCAGAAGCTGGGATGGCTTCGTCGTTTTGCCGGACAGGAGTCATTGGGGCGTCCTGACAGACTCGCCGATGCGGAGGCCGAGGTGATTGAGAATATGCTTGATGATCAATTACCGGAGCGAGAAGAGCTGCCAATTCGGTCAGTTATCCTGTTTACCCATCCCGACGTGCAACTTCACGCCGAGGATGCGCCAGTACCTACGCTTCGGGCCGCAGAATTCAAGCGCTGGTTACGCAAAACCCCCCTAACGCCGCCGCTTTCGGATGAGACTCACGCTGAACTTGCCGAGGCTTTAGGATATGCGGAGGTTGATTCAGAGCAGGATGAGCCGGAAATCTGATGTCACATTCCTGACAATGGATAGGAACTGCTACCAAGCAGCCCGGATCTTATGAGAAGATCCGGGCTGTTCGCTGTGGCGTCCTGTTGTCGATTACTCCGGTGGCAAGGGGGGCGGACTCTGACCAAATAGCTGGTTCAGTTCCGAGACGTCACCCGCCTTGGCCCATTGAGCCATCCCATTCTTCCAGACCAGCGTGTCCTTGCTGAGATCACCGGATTGGATTTTCTGTTGGAGGGTTCCTATGTCAAAGGGTCCCGTCTGTTGACCGCCGACCGCTAAGTAGTAGCTGTTGGCCTGGGGGACAGGGGGCGGGGCTGCTGCCGGCTGGTTGGATGGTTGTTGCGGCTGACGCTGTGTCGTTTGCCCGAGCATCTGCCCCATCGCCGATCCAAGACCCACACCCGCGCCCAAACCCACGCCGCTGCCGGCGGCCCCTTCATTCTGTGCGGCGTCACGCATCGCGTTGGCGCCTTGGTACTGCATATAGGCGTTCATATCGCCGATCGCACCCATTGCCGAGGCTGTGTCGATGGCCTTGGCCGTCTCCTCCGTCGGGGAGATTGACTCGACGTAGAACGAGTTGAGTGTGACACCCCGGGACGCGAATTCCTCCGCTGCCTTGGCCCGAACCCCGGCGGCCATCTCCTCGACGAATGCGGCCATCTGGATGATGGATTTGCCCATCTCGCCGATCAGGTCGATCATCTTCGTCAAGAGCATACTGCGGAAGAAGTTCTGGATATCTTGCGTGCGGTAGAGGTTCTGGGTGCCTACAATTTTCGAGACGAAGAGTTGCGGATCCGTAATCTGGACGGCATACGTGCCGTAACCGGTCACGCGGGCCATTCGTAAGATGGGATCCTGGATGGTGATGGGCTGAGGGGTTCCCCATTTCATGTCAGTGAGTTCGCGCATCGTGACGAAGTACACCTCCGCGCGGAACGGGGATCGCCCAGAAAATGCCTTACCGACCAGGTCCACCACATATGGTATATTGGCCGTGGTGATTGTGTGTCGTCCCGGACCAAAGGTGTCCAAGGCTTTGCCGTCGCGGAAAAAGACGGCCGCTTGCGACTCCCTCACGATGAGCTGGCTGCCGATTCGGAAATCGCCAGAACCACGCTCTGGAATACGGTGGACGATTTCAGTACGTCCTTCGTCGACATGTTCAATGAGATCAAAAACGCGGGCCATAGGTATTTACCTCCCGTGGCTATATCGAGACTTCGCTTGGAAAAGCTGAGGCCTCGTTTCCTTCAGTCTATTGAGCGATGCCGCGCAGGACATCGTCCCTTTCATCAAGCGTTGCGTTAGCTTCTCGCGCCAGATCGCGGATCATCAGGATTTGCGCTCTGGCGTCTTCACCCTCTATGCCCTCTCGGGCGCGGGCAATGGCGCCTTCCACGCGGTCGGCGTAGCTCATCAACGCCGCGTCGAACTCGTAAACGCGATCAAGATCGTCCTCTTGGATGCGGGCAGCGTCAAAGAGACCGCTATATCCATAGGAGGCTGTCTGTATCCGGTCGATGAACGTCTGGAGTTGTGTGGCAGCACTCCCAGCTTCATCGAGCAGGTCGATCTTGCCGGCCGAGATCAAATCTGTCTGGAGTGTATCAAGTTGTGATTTTACCGTGCGCATACGGTTAGCGATATGGTCTCTTAACAGCCGGTCGGCTTCCCGCCGTTGCTCCTTTGCCTTGTACCCTTTGTATCCGGGAATCTTAGCAATCAAAGCTTCCAAACTGGACATTTCGCCTTGGACTTTGTCGAGTAGACTCATTCTGCCCTCCTCAAGCGGTTAGGTTTTGGGTTCTTGTTGATTGTCGCTTGTTTTCACCTGACGTTCATTGTAGCATAGAAATGGTTCTGTGTGAAGCGCTCATCAGACTTGTTTGAGATGCCTCTTCCCTCGTTGTGATTGAAGCATATACCCCTTTCTATTAGTCTATACGCGATAACCCGGCGTTGGTTGCAGAGGATGTCCAGGTGACTTGTTCACCGGCTGAAGTATAATGCTAACATCAGACACTAACACAAGGAGTCAATATGCGCATTCTTATTACCGGTGGGGCGGGATTTATCGGTTCCCATCTCTGTGATCGATACCTCGATGAGGGACACGAGGTGATCGCGATGGACAACCTCAAGACAGGAACGACGGACAATATCGCGCACTTAGCCGGTCATGACAGATTCTCATTCATCAAGCACGATGTCACCCATTACATCTACGTTGCTGGCGACCTCGATATGGTCCTCCATCTGGCCTCACTTCCCAGCCCGGTCGATTACCTGAACTACCCGATCCAGACCTTGAAGGTCGGGGCCCTCGGTACGCATAATACGTTGGGGCTTGCATTGGCGAAGGGGGCGCGATATCTGTTAGCTTCTACCTCTGAAGTCTATGGCGATCCCTTGGTTCATCCGCAGGAGGAGTCTTATTGGGGCAACGTCAATCCCGTAGGGCCGCGTGGCGTCTACGATGAGAGTAAGCGCTTTGCAGAGGCGCTCACGATGGCTTATCATCGCTACCATGGCGTCGATACCCGCATCGTAAGAATCTTCAACACGTATGGCCCTCGGATGCGTGTGGACGATGGTCGGGTCGTCCCGAATTTTATCAGCCAAGCGCTTAGAGGGGATCCGTTGACGGTCTACGATAAAGGTCTGCGGACGCGGGCCTTCTGTTATGTGGATGATTTGGTTCGCGGTATTATGCGGCTGATGGCCTCGGATGAGGTCGATCCCGTCAACATTGGGAATCCCAGAGAGATCACAATTCTGGATTTCGCGAAACTCGTCATTGAGGTCACGGGGAGTGATTCCGAAATCACCTTCGTCATCCCGGAGGACGAACGAACCCGAGATGATCCGAAAAAACGCTGCCCGGACATTTGTCGTGCTCGGGAGCACCTGAATTGGAAGCCGAAGGTCTCACTCCGAGAGGGGCTTGAGCTTACAAAGACTTACTTTTGTGAGCGGCTGGGCTTGACGTAATGGCGCGAATCGCCGGGGTGTTGGTCTATGCGCAGCAGGATGATCACGTGCTGCTTATTCACCGTAACAAGGCTCCGAACCTCGGGCTTTGGATTGCTCCGGGGGGGAAAGTGGAAGTGGATGAATCCCCTACGGATGCGGCCAAGCGGGAGATGTTGGAGGAGACCGGCTTACACGTCCGCGACCTGAAATGGCGGGGCTTCTGTACTGAAGTCTCACCTCGACCTGATTGGCAGTGGTTTCTCTTTATCTACGTGACCCATGCTTTTGATGGGGTACTGACCCCCGACCTCCGAGAGGGCTCTCTGCACTGGGTCTCGTTAGCGCGGTACTATCACGAGTTGCCCATACCTCAGGCTGATGCGGTCTTTGCGCCGAAGATTCTGAGCACGGATGGCGGTTTTTTTCACGCTAAATTCGTCTACGATCGCGAACTTGAACTGGTACGATGGGTCGAATATTGAGTCTTGGGGAAGTGCAGCGGTTTCTCACCTATCGGCGTCGGTGGACGGGATGGGTCCTTGCGCTCTCGGCGATAGGCTGCCTTGCGGGATTCTTGATTGCTGATCTCCCTCTGGTTCACGTGGGGATTATCGTTGCCGGCGTAGGGTTCCTTGCCGGCTTGCTCATCGAACCGTTGGTGGGCGTGGTTATTTCCCTCTTGTTCGGTCCGCTGACGGCGTGGCTGCAAATCGCTGCTCCGGGGGTTCCCAATCGATGGGGGCAGGTCGCGTTTGTGCTCGCCCTGGGGGTTTGGGTGGCGCACGGCTTGGCGAAACGGGAGATCCAGTTTGTTGTCCCGCCTCTTTTCGTTCCACTGTTAGGTTTGCTTTTCGTCTATCTGCTCACGTTGTGGTCCCCCGCAGATGTTTGGGTTGGCTTTCTTGAGTTGGCTAAGTGGATACAGATTCTGCTGGTCCTCCTTATGGTCTCGCAGCGAATCCCTGGGGATTCTGAGAACTGCGTCGTTGGTGTGATGATCGCAACTCTACTTGGGGCCGGTCTGATCCAGGCTATGGTAGGGCTTTGGCAGTTTGTGGGCCGCGGTGAGGGGCCGGAGGCCTTTTTGATCTCCGGGCGTCTCTATCGTGCCTATGGTACGTTTCAGCAACCGAACCCGTATGCGGGCTTTGTGGGCATGGTGGCGGCGGTTGCGGTCGGCCTGTCGGTTGGAATGTGGGCTGACAGGTTTAATAAGGTCGATGCCGAAACAGGATGGGTGACGTTGCGTCGACTGCTAAGTAACTCCGAAAAAGTTCCTTGGCCTCCGCCCCCGGGGACGGGGGCTACGAGCACTGTTAAGATACTTATTCGCACCTACTTAGTGTCGGTTGCGGCCCTGGGGCTGGTGGTTGGGCTTATTGCTTCCTGGTCCCGAGGGGGGTGGATGGGGTTTGGATCGGCGATGCTGGCTATGGCGGCACTCTATCCACGGCGGGGGATCTGGGGTGTGATAGGGGTCGTGACATTTTTAGCGGTGGGCTGGATGGCTTACCGGACCGGCTGGTTGCCGTCTTCCGTCAGCGAGCGCATGACGGGGTTTCTTGCTTACACACAGTTTTCCGACGTGCGTGGTGTTGCGGTGACGGACGCGAGTTATGCTGTTCTTGAGCGTATGGCTCATTGGCAAGCAGCTCTGGGTATGTGGCGCGATCATTTTTGGCTTGGGGTAGGGCTGGGATGTTACGAGCCTGCCTATCCTGCATACCGGTTAGTGAATTGGTCGCTGGCTCTGGGCCACGCGCACAATGCCTATCTTAATCTGCTGGCCGAGACGGGATTGCTGGGATTATCGGCATATTTCCTGTGGTTGGGGATTTGGGGATGGCGTCTGGTCGCGATGTCCCGGCGCCATACCGGGTGGCGGCGTGGACTTGCGCTGGGATTGATCGGTGCCTGGTGTCAATTTGCGACCCATAGCCTCGTGGATAATCTGCTTGTTAATGATGTGCATCTCCATATCGGCCTGATGCTGACCCTCTCTGCCTGGCTTCTCACATGTGAAGGGTAGCGTTCTTGTCGAGTCGGTTGTGTTGTTTATAATCCCCTGAGTTG
The DNA here is from genome assembly GCA_034437735.1 of Anaerolineae bacterium. Classification (GTDB taxonomy): domain Bacteria; phylum Chloroflexota; class Anaerolineae; order B4-G1; family SLSP01; genus PWVB01. Next base: position 10,749 of record DAOTTS010000062.1, on the reverse strand, counting down.
GTGCGCGTTGGTTTAAGGCCTATGTGATTAAGGTGTGGGGATGTCAGAGTTGTAGGGAGGAAATGACGTTGGTGCATCCGGTTTTAGTGGTTCATGGTGGCGCATGGTATATTCCTGAGGAGGAACGGTCTGCTGCAATGGATGGCTGTCGAAGAGCCGTTGCCGCAGGATGGGCTCGGCTGGTTGAGGGAGCCTCTGCTGTCGATACTGTGGAGGTTGCGGTTCGCATTCTGGAAGACGATCCCACGTTCGATGCGGGTCGCGGTAGCTATTTTAACCGTGTGGGTGATGTTCAGATGGACGCGATTGTGATGGACGGGTGTACCCTGGACTTCGGCGCGGTGGCTGCGGTGGGAACCGTTGTCCATCCTGTCACTCTGGCTCGACGAGTGATGGAGCGATCCGAGCACCGGTTAATCGTTGGGGATGGAGCCGAAGCGCTGGCGGATTCCTACGGACTCTCTCGGATATCGCCGGATGGACTTTGGGGGCGGGAGGATCCGGGGGGATGGTTGCCCCCTAAGCATGCCCAATCGACCCCTGTGCGTTTGGGTGACACGGTTGGAGCGATTGCTGTGGATTCTGAGGGGAACATCGCCGTCGCGAACTCAACAGGCGGCACCCCTAATAAGTGGCCCGGGCGGGTCGGTGATTCCCCCTTGGTCGGCTGCGGGGTTTACGCCGATAATGAGGTTGGCGCTGCCGCCGCAACCGGCTCCGGTGAGGACTTGATGCGTATTGTGATCAGCAAGACCGCCTGCGATCTGATGGCAAAAGGGTTAACGGCTCAGGATGCTGCCGATACCGTGATTGCGAAGCTGTGGGGTCGGGTGCGCGGATACGGTGGGGTCATCCTAGTCGACCGTCTGGGACGGGTAGGGTTGGCGCATAACACGCCCCATATGGCCTACGCGTATCGGAACGCCTCGTCGGATATGGTTGCCGGTCTGGAGATTGAGTCTGTCGCCGATGAGCAGGCGTGACGCGGCTCCTATAGATGAATCGTAACCGCCTATAGCGATGCGTTTACTCCATCCCCTCAATCCATAGCCCTAATTCAACTAACCGGCTGGCGAGGGTGTACTCCGGCAACTGAAACACTTCCCCCAATTCGCTGAGCGTGACGCCCGGTCGCTGTGCGGCAGGCATCAGCCACATCGCGGGGGCGAGAAGCTCCCGCGCAAAGGCTCGGGCAGCCTCACCCGTGTAAGGCATAGGGGGATCCTCCAGCCCGGCGCGGCAAATCTCCCGGTAGAGTAACCGCCCCAGTCCTAGGCGGTACTCGTGCCGGTGTTCGCCGGCACCAAAGACCAGTGAGAGATCTGTGATATCCACCTTCTCCAGCTCTCCGGGCGGATTGGATAAGATTGTCTCGATAGGGACCGGCGGCTCTTTCAAATGGTACTGTGCTACGATTTGGTTCGCCAGCCTTGTGATTCGAGAGCGTACTTGTTTTGATAGGGTCATCGTTTCCGTCCTTGGATGTATAGTTCTGGGTAGTTTCTCTGTGCGATTATCGCTTACTCTAGATCCGTCCGAATTGTCGAGCTAACGTTTCCGTGGAGATCTGGATAATGGTTGGACGTCCGTGGGGACAGGTTCGGGGGTTAACGGTCTGCTCTAGATCGCGGATGAGCTGCTTCATCTCCTCCGGTGCGAGCACCTGTCCGGCCTTTACCGCTGCGCGTTTGCAGATTTTCCGGACGAGGCTTTCCTCAAGCTCTTCATCGACGATCGCGCTCGACTCCAAGCTGGTCGCGATATCAGCCAAAAGGTCGCCCGGTGATATTGCCGTCAGATAGGCCGGTAACGCGCGGACCCTGAACGTATTGGGCCCAAACGGCTCCACGTCAATGCCGAGTTCGCGGATTGTCTCTAGCATCTCCTCAAGATGTGCCGCTGCATCAGGGGGCAAGGAGAGTGTGGCCGGCTCCAGAAGTGTCTGGGCCCCAACCTGTTGGCGTGCCTTCTCTGACATCATCCTTTCGTACAGCACGCGTTCGTGGGCGGCGTGCTGATCAATCAGATAAAGGCCGTCGGGTCCCTCGGCGATAATGAACATGGTCGCGGCCTGTCCGAGGATGCGGAGTGGGGGTAATTGATTCCCGCCTTGGCTTTTGGCAGCCGATCCGGGGGTATCCTCATCCATCGATCCGAGCGATATTGGCTGTTCGGGCAGCCGGAACTGTTGCTCTTGAGGTTGAATCTGTCGGAGACGAGCCCGGTTCCTTTGCGTATCGCTCTGAGCATTAGGACGGGATTCGGCGCCAGCGCCGGATGATGACCGCTCGAAAGATGCGGCTGATGGTGATTCTTGGATGACTGTCGCCCGGACCGCACGCTGGACGGCGCGGAAGACGGCATCGCCATCTCTAAACCGGACCTCGGCTTTGGTCGGGTGGACGTTGACATCGACATCCTCCAGGGGGAGATCAATCAAGACAAAGGCGACCGGATAGCGTTTGACCGGCAGTAAGGTGTGATAGGCTTGGATCACAGCATAGTTAAGCCTTACACTGTTTTCAATCCAACGACCATTGACAAAGATAGTGATGTAGCCGCGATTCGCTCGATGGACGGTAGGCGGTCCGACAAAACCGCGCACGCGGATCGTTTGACCCTCGGAAAGGCTGGTCGGGATCTCCAGAAGGTTGCCGCCTAGCTCCATCCCGTAGACGTTGACCAAGACCTCTTTGGCGCGATCGTTACCCGAGGTGAGAAGCACCTCGCGTCCGTCGTGATGGACTTGAAACGCGACGCCCGGATAGGCAATCGCATATCGCGTCAGAAAGCTGTCAATGTGGCGCCGCTCTGTCCGCTCGGTCCGGAGAAATTTGCGCCGGGCGGGCACGTTGTAGAAGAGGTCCTCTATCAGAATCTCCGTCCCCGGCGGGCGGCCTACCGTTCGCTGCGAGACCACTTGACCACCTTCCAGACGGATGTGCGTGCCCATTGGCTCATCGATATGTCGCGTCGTGCACGTGAGCCGACTCACCGAGGCGATGCTGGACAGGGCTTCTCCACGGAACCCCAAGGTGGTGATCTTTTCCAGATCGTCGGTGGTCTCGAGCTTGCTGGTGGCGTGACGCCGGAAGGCCAGCGGCACCTCATCCCTGGGGATTCCAACGCCATCATCCTGAACACGGATTCGTCTCTTACCGCCCTCCTCAGTTTCGATCTCGATCTGGGTGGCCTCGGCGTCCAAGCTGTTCTCCATGAGCTCCTTGACGACCGAGGCAGGACGCTCAACCACCTCGCCGGCGGCGATGCGGGAAGCAATTTCTTCTGGCAGCAATCGGATGGGCATAGTGCGTGAGTCCAAATTTTCCTTGTCTGGTTCATCTTGAGCGCGAGATGTCGATACAATTCTGACTATGCAAGACGATTCTAACGCAATCGGAACAAAACAGCAAGGTGGTCGTTGCGGATTATGAAAGCGTATGTCACTGCAAGGTCGCATAGTTGACAGTTCGTTGGGCCAGAGTAGGATACGTTCGTTCTTACACGTTGTCACAAAATCTGTTCGAAGAGGGAGGTGTGTGATCCAATTGTCAACGCAAACTGATAAGCCTGTTACCCTCACGGATTGGCTTCGCAAGCACGCCGCCGGACTTATCCGGCCTATCGTAGGCGTGTTGGCCCAATGGAGCGTGCGCCCTAACCAATTGACGTGGTTGGGATTTCTGTTGACCGCAGGCGTAGGTGTCGTTCTGGCTCTAGGTCGTTTGCAGTTGGGTGGGGTGCTCATGCTGCTGACCTCCTCTATTGACGGCCTGGATGGGTCCTTGGCAAGGGAGACCGGCCAACAGAGCCGATTTGGGGCGTTCCTTGACTCGACCTTAGATCGATTGTCTGAGGGGGGTGTTCTCTTTGGATTGGTTGTGTGGGCGATGAACTCAGGGGAAGGCATCGATCTCGCACTTCTCTTTCTGATTTTGTTGGGCTCCGTGATGGTCAGCTACACACGAGCGCGAGCTGAAGGATTGGGGTACACCTGTGAAGTCGGGCTGTTCACACGGGCCGTCCGGGTTTTCTTCTTGGCGGTCGGACTGATTGTACCCGGTATTCTTCGGTTAGCGCTTGCCTCGATGGCTATCCTCACCTGGTTTACGGTTGCCCAAAGAATGACTCACGTCCATCAGAGCTCGCTCCCAACGTCGTAAGGAGACGCAAATCCGTACTTGCCCGCAGTGTTATGCGTTTTCGGGCCGATGGAACGTGGTACAATCCCGTTGATGACACATCAACGATCTAAACTTTCGTGGCGGCGGTGGCTGATCTTGGGTGGGCTCCTGCTACCTGTCTTTGTCCCACTTTTCAATCCCACCTCGCTGCCTTGTACTCACGACAATATCTGGCATCAGTATCGAATTGTGGCGATGCGCGATATGTTGAAGTATGGGTGGGTCTTCGCGCGTTGGGTGCCTAACCTCGCGTTGGGGCACGGGTATCCCTTTTTTAACTATCGGGAGCCGATGCCTTACATTGCCGGAGAGCTGCTCGCTCTGAGTGGCCTGCCTATCCCTTCGGTGCTGGGTGTGATCTATGGGGTCAGCCTGCTCGTGGGGGCTGTGGGTGCCGGCGCACTGGCGGATGACCTGTGGGGGGGATGGGCCGGATGGGTCGCCGCTGTGGTGTATGGACTGGGGCCTTACGTGCTTCTCGACGTGCTGCGGCGTGGTAATATGCCGGAGTCGGTAGCCTTGGCAGTATTGCCCTGGTTGTTTCTGAGCGTTCGGCGTCTCATCCTCACCGGAGAGCGGCGCGCTTTTATCACGACCTCTCTTCTCTTGACCGGTCTCTTTTTGAGCCACAATATATCCTCACTCCTTCTAGCCCCTTTTCTAGGTCTATACACGATCGTGCTTTCCATCATTCATCGTCAGCGGGGGCATTGGCCCCGGGCTTTTCTAGCTGTGGGATTAGCGGTTTTGATCGCTGCGTGGTTCTGGCTGCCGGCCCTGACTGAGCAGGATTTCGTTCAGCTTCACCTCTCAAGGACCACGCGGAACAATGATTTTCACTTCAACTTTTTGACATGGGGGGAGATGCTCTTCGCGCTGCCTTCGACTTACGATCCGGATTACCTGAATCCCCCGATGTATATTCATTTGGGGCTTGGTGCTGGGCTATTGGGGTTTCTGGGTTTCGTTGGGATCTTGTGGCGTGGGCGGTCGGCGGCCAGACGATGGCTGGCGGTCCTCTTTGGCTGTGTCGCACTGGGATATCTCTGGCTCTCCACGCCCTCCTCGGTGACGGTCTGGGAATCTGTGCCCATGCTGCCCTTTGTCCAGTTCCCATGGCGGATGGTGGGACGAGCACTGCTCCCTATGAGTTTATTAGCCGGGGCGGTGGTTGGGGATGACGTCTCATTTCTGTTCTCTCGTCGAAGCAATGGGTCATCTACCCGCATCCGTGCGTACCTCACCCTTGCCCTCGTTGTCGTTCTGGTTCTCCTGGCGTGGCCTCGTACATTTCCTCCGAAAGGGATGTGTGCACAGGAGCCATATCCAACGATTGAGGATGTGTATGCATATGAGCGTGCCGGATGGATCGGTATCGATCCGGAAAGCAGTTATTTCCCTATCTGGGTTGAAACGCATCCCGAGGCTTTTGATTTGGCCGAGGATTTTATGCAAGGTAAGCTGCCAACCCGATTGGATGCGGCAGCGCTGCCGTCCGGTAGCACAATTGACGACGTGGTCTATCGACCTTTGCGTGCTTCTCTGATTCTGTCGAGCCCTGAAGCGTTTCGAGCGCGCTGGAAAGAGCTCTATTTCCCTGGTTGGAAGGTGAAGATTGACGGTGAGTTAGTGCCGATCTCCCCTGAGGAGGACAGTGGCTTCATCACCTTTCCTGTACCGGCCGGCACTCATAAGGTGGATATAGGGTTCGGGCCGACCCCGATCCGGACGGGAGCGATGATTTTGACAGGTTTGGGTTTCCTGGGTTGGGTGGGTGCGGTCTTTGTGTTCGATTGGCCCGCTCTGCGATTTTCAGAACCTATCCCCAATTTCTCGCAGGGTGATCGTACGGTCAAGATACTGTGGTTGGGTGCGGTCTCTGTGATAACGATGGCTAGGTTGTTGTTAGGGTGGTTGGATGTGGCGATCCCGGCATCCAGAGAGAGAATGGGGCGTCTCCCAGAGAACGTAACGTCGGTTGCTCAAAGCTATGATGGCGGGCTCGATTTGATGGGTGCCTCACTTGAGTCACGTACCTTGCTGGCAGATGAAGAACTAAGGGTCGATTTGCTCTGGGCCGCTCGGGAAACTCCGACTTACGAGTATTTGACGTCAGTGCTCTTGGTGGGGCCTGAGGGGCGCACTTGGAGTCCGGCCGGGACGTTAAGGCCCCGTGGGTATGAGACGCCGCCGCCTACGACGATGTGGCAGCCCGGTCAGTATGCTTTCGACCCTCATCTCGTGTCGCCGTTACCGGGCACGCCGCCGGGGACGTACGACGTCGTGGTCAGTCTCTTCGATCGCAACACCCTCGAACCGGCGATGCTTGTCGGTCCCCAGGGGGCGCCGCTGGGCAGCGAACTGGTTCTGGGGGAGGTTGAGGTTGTCAGGCCCTCGATTCCTTTCTCGATGTCTGACTTCGGTGTGAGTCCGTCCGACATAATAGCTGGCGATTGCCAGGGTATCGGACTCCGTTCGATGACGCTGGATCGTGAGGAGGGCGCTCCAGGCGATATCGTCGCTGTCCAGTGGGTCTGGGAAGCGGTTGCGTCTCCCCAGCGAGCCCACAAAGCTACAGTAGCGCTCGTCGGTTCGGAAGACAGGATTTGGGACACCTGGACGCTTCCCACGGTCACGGATTGGTGGGCCACCGATCAATGGAAAGAGGGAGATCGTTGGCTTGGGCAGCACGTACTTCGTCTGCCCGGAAGTCTGGATACGGGTACGTATACGTTCGTGATTATCATGGATGGCTGTGAGGCCCCGGTGGCACAAGAATCTCTTAAGGTCCAGTCGCCGGAGCGGCGTTGGACGATGCCGTCTGAGTTTGTGGGGACTGACGTCCTCTTTGGCGACCAAATACGCCTGGCCGGATACCGCATCGATCCGCCCGATATCGAGGCCGGGGATACCCTTGACGTCTCACTCGCGTGGCAGGCCGTCGTTGAGATCGAGACCTCCTATCGAGTCTTCGTGCACCTATTGGATGCCGAGGGGCGGATGATCGATCAGAGTGATGGCATTCCTGACTCGTGGCGCCGACCGACCCCGGGATGGGCCGTCGATGAAGTTGTCGTTGAGACCCGATCGTTGACTTTGCCGGATGATCTTGGCGCTGGCGATTATGAGATACAGGTGGGTATTTATCGGGAGGATGGCGTAAGGTTGGTCACGGAGGAAGGGGAAGACCACGTCGTCCTGCATACCATGGCGCTCCCGTCCGGTGAGCCCTGATGGCATCCCCACATTTGGATTCACGTCAAGCTCTTTTTCGGCGTATCCTCGACCTCGCGGTCCTGCTTCTTTTCTCCGTACCGGCCCTACAGCCGCTGTTAACCGACGCGATGACGTGCGGCTATGATAATACCTTTCACCTTTGGCGTTCGGTGCAGATTGAGGCGCTCTGGCAGCAGGGCGTGCTTTACTCGCGTTGGGCGCCGGCGATGGCTCACGGACTGGGCTTTCCGCTTTATCTTTTCACGTCACCTTTTCCTCCTTCGTTGGTCGCCCTGCTGCATCAGTCCGGTCTGACGTGGGCGGTCGCGATGAATATCGTTTTCGCCCTGGGGATCCTTCTGGGTGGTCTCGGCATGCTTGCGTTAGCACGGGAGCTCTTTGGGCGCGGGGCGGGTTGGGTTGCTGCCATCGCCTATGTCTATGCCCCTTTCCAGGCGTACGACGTTTTTAACCGGGGGAGCTTATGGGAAGCTTTCGCATGGGCATGGCCCCCGTTGGTGCTCTGGGGGCTTCGCCGTTGGGTTCGCCTGAAGGACCGCCGCGCTTTTCTGGTTGGCCTGGTGGCCTTTGCTGCGATGATTCTAAGTCATCATCTCTTCGCCTTTCTGTTTGCTCCTCTGTTGGGGCTCTGGGTGGTTTGGCTGAGCGTACAGATGCGCGAACCAAGGGCCTGGGGGCGCGGGGCATTATTGGGTCTGTTGGGACTGGGAATCACCGCTTTTTTCTGGCTCCCCCCAATGGTTGAGCGGGCCTATGTGCAGACTGATCGGCTGCTGGGTACGTGGGTCTTTGATTACCGGCATAATTTCCTACCTCTGAGTCACTTGCTCGCGCTGCCCCGACGGGCTGACCCCCATCTTATCAATGACTGGCCTCAGAAGAGCTTGGGATTCGTGCCTGCCTTATTAGGATGCGTCCCTTTCTTGTTCTGGCGCCGCATCGAGAAATCGAGGCGCGGCTTTGTCAGCCTCCTGCTGTTATTAACTCTCCTCTTTACGATGCTGACACTCAACGTCTCCCGGTTTCTTTGGGATCGGTTGCCGTTGCTTCCCTACGTTCAGTTTCCTTGGCGCTATCTGGGTCCGGCCGCATTCTGCCTCTCGCTTCTGATAGGGGCCGGCAGCGCCGGCATCACCACCTGGCTCAGAGAAAAGCACGAGTTCGGTGGCAACGCTGTACCCGCTATGGTGATGGTGGGGCTCATCGCTGCGAATCTCGGCTGGTTCTTTCCCGAACACTGTCCGCCCCCCCAGGACACCTCGGTTGCCGCGATGATCCGATGGGAGTATGCCACCGATACCTTGGGGACGACGGCCAAGGGCGAGTATCTGCCTGTCTGGGCGAAGGATCTCGTGGAGACTCCCTCGCTTGTGGACGATTACGAATCCGGTGGTCCGGTCGTTCGGCTGCCTGCCGGTTCCCTGCCTACCGGTGCTGTGATCCGAGAAGCCGTTTACGGCGGGCTGCAAGCCAGGGTCCGGTTAACCTCTCCGGAGCCGTTTACGGCCTGTTATCTTGCTCTCTATTATCCGGGGTGGACGGTGTTCATCGATGGTCGGGACGTGCCGGTCGCCCCTGAACCTGAGACGGGGCTGCTCACCTTTCACGTGCCTGAAGGCACGCACACGATAGCGATAGCCTTCCGGGAGACGCCGGTGCGCTGGGCGGCCGATGCGATTTCCGTCGTCAGTCTCATGAGCTTCTTGTTACTGACCGTTAAGTTTCCTAGAGGTGAAGCGCCTACCATGATGCGGTATCCATCGCGTCGCACTACAATGGTAGCACTTGCGATAGGTTTGGGTGTGGTAATGTTAAAGTTAGGCTTTGTGGATCGGCAGTCGTGGCTCTGGCGGGCCTCTCGATGGCAGGAAGGCGGTAGTCTCCGGGGGCTGAAGACACCGATGCAGGTCAACTTTGGGAATCGCGCGATGTTGTTGGGGTGGGAGGGATTCGAAGGGCCGAGCCCTTCCGGCGCGACGCAAGAACTCACGCTTTACTGGCGAGCACTCAGTCCGGGGGATGGGGATTGGCACGTCGGCCTTTCCCTGACCGATGCGGCGGGGGCTTCTTGGCCTTTGGTTCTGCGTCCTGCCCGTTGGGGGCGCACCCCGCCAGACTTTCAGCTTTGGCCTGCGGATGGCTATGCCCGGATGGATAAACTCGTCGACCTTCCTGCCGGGATACCTCCGGGCGTTTACACGCCGACGCTCTCCCTGTTTGATCGCAACACGTTGGCGCCCGCTTCGGTGCTGGGTGGCGATGGTAATCCGGTTGGGCCGACGTTGGCGCTGGCGCCGATCGAGGTGACGCGTCCGCTTGAGACGCCGACTCTGCAGGCGCTGAAGGTGCCCTCCGATACCGAGCTTCAGGCCTGCGATGCTTTGGGGTTGTGGTGGGTCGAGCCGGGGCGTACTGCATTAGCACCTGGTGAGTCACTCTCGCTTTATTGGGTTTGGCAAGCGCTCGCTCAACCTACCGGAGCGAAGGTAGCCGAGCTCGTACTTGAGGATTCTCTACAACGCACCGTGCAAACGTGGGAGGTGCCGCCGTCCGCCGGCTGGTGGCCAACGGACCGGTGGCAGCCCGGTGACCGCTGGGTGGGGGATCCCACTTTGCGGTTATCCGGTTCGCTGGATAGTGGTGCGTACGTACTCAAGGTGCAACTCCCCAAGTGCGGTGTACTCGCTGAAATCCCTCTGATTATCCATGCACCGGAGCGCGTTTGGACGGTTCCTGAGTCATTGACCGTTTCGGATTGGATCTTTGGCTCCAAAATCCGCCTCGCGGGATACTCGGTGCCTAATCAGCCGGTGGATTCTGGCGCTTCCATAAGCGTTCGCCTTGCGTGGCAGGCGCTGGATGAGATCTTAACCCCGTACCGGGTGTTTGTTCACCTACTTGACGATACGGGGCGGTTGATCGCACAGAGTGACGGCGTGCCGGTTGACTGGACCCGTCCCACACCCGGATGGGCGGTTGGGGAGGTCGTCGTCGAGACGCGCACCCTTACGCTCCCCGATGACGCTGACGTTGGCACGTATGACCTGCGAGTTGGACTGTATGACGAGGATGGAAATCGTTTACCCTTGCCCGATGGTACCGATGCCGTCTTTTTGAGCGAGATTGTGGTTCCCTGACTTCCAATCGGTTGTCCGGATTCCTCCTAAGTAACTCCGCAAAAGTCTCTTCATTCATTTTGAAGACCGCCCCTTAGGACCTTACTATTACCCACAAGTGGTGAGAGACAAGTCCCGAGGCTGAAAGTATGGTAGACTAACAGCAAAACAAACAGGAGAAGAGAATGAATACCAAGCCCATACTGGAAAAG
>DAOTTS010000061.1:0-5363 GCA_034437735.1 Anaerolineae bacterium | reverse complement strand
ACTGGTCGCTCTTGCGGGGATCGGTCGCCAGCAGCGAGGCCACCATGGCGCAGTGGTCGACCTTGGTGACGGCCTGAGTGAGGACCTGGAAGAAGTTGAGCAGGCGCCCGCGCCAGGTGGGATCCAGCCCCACCTTCTCCCGCGCGTACATCAGCACCTCGTCGATGAGGATCAGCGTGGCCTCACCCTGGTCCTCCGGGATGCGCAGGAGCTCCAGGAGGAGGTTCTCCGCCGGGGCGCTCTCCCGCTCGGCGTCCTCGCCCGATGCGTGCAGGAGGCGCAGGCCGTCGGAGCCGGCGATCTGGTACGCCAGCAGGCTCCAGGGATGCCGGAGCCAGCGGGTCCCCGCGCCGTCCGGGCTGCGGATCTCCATCCCCCGCTCCACGTCGAGCTTATCGAAGGGCAGGACGACGATCCGGGCCCGGGGCGGCGCCATCCCGATGTGCTGGACGAACTCGGCGACGGCGGGCAGATCCGGCAGCCGCGCCGGCGCGTTGAAAAGGTGATAGAGCGTGATCAAGGCGTGGGTCTTGCCGCCGCCGTAGGTGAGCTCCAACTGGCGGATGGCCTTGCCGCTGCGGCCCGCCAGGCGGCGGGCGACGTCGCGGGCCAACTCACGGAGGTTGTAGGTGGGATAGGTCAGGGCGAAGAACTCGCCGGGCTCCTCGTAGATGGCCCGCCGCCCCGCGCGCATGGCGACGTCGTAGAGATCGGCAGCGAAGGCCGCCAGCGTCAGCTCGCCGCTGCGGATGTCGTCGCGCAGCTCCACCACTTCGTGCCAGGGTTTCCAGGGTAATGAATTCAGCATCTCACGCTCCTTCATCGTCAATCAAGGGGTCACAATGACACGCTCATTTTCACAAGAGGCCGCAATTTGAGCAAAGGCGTGACAAAGCCGCCGGAACGACCGTGATTGCTCCGCAGCTAACGCAATATCCAACCCCTGAGTATACGTAGCCTGATCTCGCGTCTCTTGATACCCACACCTTCTTTCCAGCCAACCTTTGGCATCCCGAGGCCCTTCGGGGTCACCCGGATAGCGCATGCCCTCGCAAATGGTCTCCAAACTAGCCAGAAACCAGCTCTCATATTCACGATAAGCACAAACGACCACCACCGAGAAGGGCCAGGGACCTCGCACACGAATCTGTTCGGCCACCTGACGCGCGATCTCACGGGGGCAATCGTCCTCCAAGTCAAATAGGACCACAGCGGCTGCACAATCCTCGTACTTTCTGTGGGCCTCGATGGCCCGTAGGAGGTTGTCCGTTCGCGGGTAGAAGTCACTACAGCTGCGCAATCGCCATGGGCTACGAGCCGGGAACCATTGCCAGCATTCAACGTGACGTAACAACTTAGCCGTAAGGACAGTAGCGGCGGGATCCCGACCTGGATAGGGAGAATCAGCTTCCCCATGGCCCTCAACGATCGTGTAGACCTTATTTCGGCTTCCCAGCATCGTCACGCCTCCTCCGCGCGTTCCAAGCCCCGAGCACGAAGAATCTCACCAGGTGCAAACAACCGCTCGTGCACCATCGCTCTCTGTTGCTCATTGACCGGCCCCACCCGCGTGATACCCGCATCCTTCTCCACAACTCGAATCTGATCCACCGCACACATATCCAACAGATCGGGACTATGGGTCGTAACGAGAATCTGACTACGTTTGGACGCCTTCTTGATCTCCTCCCACAGCACGCCCATCGCTCCGGGATGAATCGTCAACTCCGGCTCCTCAAGGGCGATAAGCGAGCGATAAGGGCGCTGATAAAGAGCCGTCAACAAGGCCAGCACGCGGATGGTGCCATCGGATTCCTGACTAAGCTCGAAGTCTGGACCGTTGTCCGCCGTCTGGTGATGTAAATGGACGACCAGGCGGGTGCCCGATTTATCGACCGTGTAACGCTGCACGTCGCCGGTGATCCGATAGAGGGCCTCGTTGACACTGTGACGTTGGGCATCATCGAACTTGCGCAAGACGCTGACCAGGTTCTCTCCCTTCTCTTCAAGTGGGTAGTCCTCCTTGGGCAACTGAGGATCCTGCAAAAGGTCAGGAATGATGGTGTAAAAACTCATCTCGCTCAGGGTTCTATAGACGTCCTCAAAGCCGGGCGTTCCCCCCAGTAAAGGCAACGACAGGTATCTGGATTCAGAGGGGGTTGACACACTACGGGGCCGTTTGATCCACTTTTTCTGCCCCTTCACGACCCGGGTCTCAAACTCATCGATGATACCATCCTGCTGCACGGTGCACTGTTCCTCCTTGACAGGGCCTGCGGAGGTGCTGCTCAGGACAATCCGGTACTCCGCCTCCATCCCCGGTGTTTTAATCCGCAGGCCAAGGCCCACGCCCAGCGCTTGATCGCCCGCTTGCCAACGACGAAATGCCTCCCAGCCTCCCTGCCGTGACATCGCCACGTCCAGACCGAACGTCATCGCATCTTTGACTAACGTCATCGCCTTCAGAACGTTGCTCTTCCCGGCACCATTCCGACCGACGAGCACGGTCAAGGGTGCGAGCGTGACCGTCTCCTCCGCAAAGCTCCGGTAGTCCTTCAGCCACACACTTGTGATCATCATTTCCCTCCATCTATAGCGTGAGGACGTGGTTCAGCCTTCAGCGTTAAAAGAGTCGCTCTGGTCCCGATTCCCCATCACCCACGTGATTGCTCAAACGCTCCAGCAGCGAGCGCTCCTCGCTGCCCGCCGGGGCGAGCTCGATGAGGGCCTGGAGCAGCTGGTGGAAGAGCGGGCTCCGGCGCAGGCCGCGCGCGCTCAGGTAGGCGTTGACCTTGGTGACGTCCCCGGCGCGCCAGAGGTGAAGCAGCCGGTGCACCTGGTCGATCAGCGGCAGGGCCGCGACCGAGGGGCTCGGCGCCTCGAAGCCGGGCAGTCTGGGGCGCTCCGCCCCCTGGGCCTCGGCGGCGTCCAGCACCGGGTCGTAGCCGGCGTCCGCGCGCTCGGTCCAGGGGCGCAGGCGGAGCTTGCTCCCGCGCTTGTCGAGGAGGTCGTAGCGGTCGACCAGGTCGTCGTCCGAGAGGTTGCAGGAGAGGGCGTAGAGGATGACCGCCCCGGCGTCCGCTGCCGCCATCCCGAAGTCGTGGCGGTGGAGCAGGTAGTAGGTGGTCGCGTCGTCGAGCCCGCTGACCTCCTCGGCGTCGCCGTTGCCGGAGAGGACGCGCCCCACCACGAAATCGACCACCATGCGGCGGACGTGGCGCAGGAACTCGCCGACGGTGAGCACCTCACCGGGCTGATCGGCCTTCTTGACCACCGGGTGGCGGCTGTAGGCCTCCATCGCCGGGCCGGTGGCGGCCCAGACGAAGTCGGGCCCCCGGATGCCGGCCTCCCAGAAGGCCGCCAGGCGGTCCTTGATCCGGACCTGCATCGCGTCCAGGACGCGGGTGTCCCAGCCCGGGCGGGCGGTGCGCGGGCGCTTGCGGCAGACGAGCCAGACCGACGAGGCCAGCGCCGCCGAACTCATGGCCCGCGTGCGCGACGTCATCTCGGTCTGGATAGGCCAGGAGGCGGTGACGACGTAGCCCGCGCGGATGAGGGCCGAGACTAGGGTCTCCCAGGCGTCGGGCTGCTTGTTGGCGAAGACGACCACCAGCCGCCCGTCCGGTTTGAGCGCGCCATGGGCGGCCTCGAAGGCCCGGCGCATCCCGGTCTCGTAGGCAGCTTTGGACCGGGCGGCATCCCCCTCGAAACGGCTGGCGTCGTCGATCAACTCGCCGTCCTCGGCCTCGTGGTCCCACTTGGGCGTAAGGGGAGCGTCAAAAACCGCGTCGATCTCTGGCGAAAGCCCAACCAGCGTGCGGCGCAGCCAGACGTAGAAGAAGTCCATCGTGTCCGAGTAGGGGATCGCGTCATAGTAAGGGGGATCGGTAAGCACGACGTCCAAACCATCCAGATCCAACTCGATGGCACTCTTGTTGATCACATTGGGCGGTGGTGCTACTTCTGTAGCATCCAAGGCGTGCTCGACATAGCGCGCGACCCAGTCCAATTGACCTTCAAAACTGCCCGTCGACCAGTTGATGGGTACCGACTCCGCGAAATCCCAACTGATGGGCAAAGCGTAACGCTGAAAAGTGCCCGTAATGCTATCGCGACTGACATCATAATGGCACACAGTGCTGCCGCGTTCTGCTGTACGGTCAATCACCAAAGCCAAATACGCCCGAACCGCTTCCTGCCAATCGCTGGAATAACCGGCGTCCAGCATAGTCCCGGTGACGGCGCGGGTGCGGTCTACCAGCGTACCAAGCGCCAGCAGTTGACGCGGCGTAAACAGATCACGCCACTCCATCATACCGTACCCCTGGACGGAAAACGCACGGCTGGCTCCCGTCCCACCTGCCGGCGTGGGTTCATCGGGGATACCGAAGGGAAGTTCACGGAAGAGCTCCTTCACTCCCATTTCGGCATCCTCAGCCATCCGCTGTTCCTGGTCCGTGGGCAAGCGGTAGGCCTTGCCGTCCTCACCCTCAATAACCACGGCCGTCATCACCGCCCCCATCTGTCCCGTTTGGGCTTCCACCCGGATATCCTCTTTGGTCATAATCGCATCGCAGATCGGACAGGTCGCGCCGGATCGGGACATCGTCCCGTCCCCGGCCTTGCGCCCCTTCGGCGGATCCTCGTCGATGCCGAAGACCACACCGATCTTATCGGCGTTAGGCGTCATCGTCAAACGAACCCGCTTTTTGCCCTTGCGCACCAGCCAGCGGGTCTTCAAGAGGGGAATCTTCGCCCGGCAGTGTTTGCACTTGACCGTCCGCGCCCATAGGTAAGCCACCGTGGGCTGACCATCGACGGTGGGATAATAGGGCCGCAGCGACGCGCGGGCCTGCGCCAGCACCCAGCATCCCCACGCGCGCACGTGCCATTCCAGATCGGCCTCGATCTCGAGCTCCGACTCCAGCCCCGGCAGCAGCTTGGTGGCGCCCGTCTCCTCCAGACCCAGGCGGTCGAGCCGCTCGCGGACCTGGGCGTCGGTCAGCCCTTGGGCCTTGGCGAAGAAGTCCGCCATAAAGTCCCGGTCCTGCAGGGCGAAATCAGGCAGGGGGTGGGTCTTGCCGGCGAGGCGCTGCGGGTACTCCAGGGTGCATTTGAGCAGAAACCACGCCACCGGGTTGATGTCGACGGCGGCGGCCTCGCAGCCCAGGCGCATCGCCTCCAGCGGGATCGCCCCGCCGCCCGCGAAGGGGTCCAGCACCCGGGGCGGGCCGTCGTAGTGCGCGGCGATCTCCTCGCGGAACCAGGCGAGGTCGGGGTTGGCCTCCCGCTTCCAGTGGAGGATGCCGCCGACCGTCTTGCCGGTCTCGGGGTTGACGTGCCCGCCGAGACGCGCCAGGAGC
>DAOTTS010000060.1:0-12854 GCA_034437735.1 Anaerolineae bacterium | reverse complement strand
AGGTTTGTGATTAGGTTTGTGGTTAGGTTGCGGTCTTATCCATCTCGTTCCGAGGAGATTTGTAATCTCCGGCCTCGCTCGGCGAAGCCCGCAATTTTGGGGCATTGAAGATGCCCTGGACCAGGAGTAGGATCAGCACATTGGCGAGGGTGCGCTCCGGCGCGAATCCCAGCCGTTCATTGGCCGCAAAGACGCCGGCGATGAGGGCCGGAATCACCACGGCCTGCCAGCGGGGCATCTGCTTGTCCGTGAAGAGGCGGGGTATCGCTTTGCCGATCAGGGGACGGTTGCGGGGGAGGATCAGGGACGAGGCGATGAGGCTGAATCGGACCAGAAACAGGCTGTGGAGCAGCAGGAAAAGGCCCGAGGCACCGACGATGAAAGCTTCGGCCAGCGGCAGCGGATTTGAGGCCGGTTGGGTCAGCGCGGAGAAGTCGTTCTGGAGGGTCAACCCCAGAAGCGCGATCAGGTACCAGAGGTAAACCCCGGCCTTGACCATCGGGGAGGCGGGGCGACGGCTCAGGGCCAGGTAAGCGAGGACCAGGGTCGCCAACCCGAGGATGAGGAGAACGGGTGCCAGCGCCTGTCCTCGTCGGGCGAGGATGAGGCTCAGCAGGACCGTGGTGTGGACGGAGAGTGCGGTCTGCTCGTTGATGCGCGGTAACAGCAAGGGGTTGAGAAGCCCGTAGTACACGACGCCGAGACCTAACAGGATGAAGATCACGTCGACGTGGGGCTGCCCCATATAGGCGTCGTAGCGCGCCAGGCCGGTGAGTTCGGATACCGCTATCAACGCCATCCCGACGACCATCACGAGGGCCATCATCTGTCGCTCCGGGCTGAGCAGTGGACCTGCGACCGTGCCGGCGCGCGATCCGGATGGGACCTGCCCGCGATCGATGCGGGATTGTTCCCAGAGGTTGAGGGCCTCGAGCCCGATACCCAGCAGCAGTGCGATAAACGCGGGCAGCCTCATGGGCGGAGTCCTGTTTCCATCAGCACGTCTCCATCTATGAGGCCTGCGTAGAGGATGTGGGGCTTGATGACGACCGCCAACCAGCAGGCGATCAGCAACCCGACGATGTCAGGGGACAGGAAAGCGTGGGAGGATTGTACGTCCTCGAACCGCTCCTCCAGCACCACCCGGTCGCTGCCGCGCAGCGTGTAGGGCAGGTAGCGGATTGTCACGTGAGCTGTTGGGGTCACGGCCGCCCACGTCTGGTCCGGATAGTACTGCATCTCCAGGACGTTGGTGCGCGTCTCCCCGTGCGCATCCTCAAACGTGACAAAGGCCCACTCGCGATCGGGCACGGTGGACTTGACGACCGCGGAGGCCGTAAGGCCCGAAGCCTCCATGGTACGGACAAATCGCCGGTGCTCTCCGTAGTTACTCACCAGCATGATCGCGGCGATCAGAAACCCGATGACCATCAAGGGGGAGAGAAGGAGCAGCAGGGCGTCGAGGAATCGCCGGAGCCCTGCAAGTCCCCTCGTCACCTTTCTCATTGCGGTTATGTCCTTTACCCGGGCTTCCACCAGACTGTGAGGCGGGCGCCGGTCCCGCAGTTCTCCAACCGACCGCCGTCGCCCATCATCCCGACGATGCGCAGATTATGTGGTTTGTGCCTGAGCATGGATTACGCCTCTTTCCCTGGTTGTTCTGTGCGCCAGCTCGACTACCCGTTGATGATACTCACCAGCAGTGTTGCCGTCAAGTCGCCCCCAAATCCGATCATATTGTATCAATCTATCATTTTCTGAGAGAAAGATACCGTGTCGGGGGTAAAGCCCTATCATTGTAGGGAGTTCGAAGCAAGTCAGCTAGCCCAATCGCTCCCTATGCTACACAAGGGCCATAAACGTGAGCAAGGAAAGCGAAGCTGGGGTTGATGCGTAAGGTAAACGTACCAGAAGCGTTGAGCGTGCTTCTAAATCCCTTTGGAGCTGCTTCGTTTTCCCTTGTACCTGGTGATTTGCACTGGCTGGGGACTATGCTATCCTAATAAAGTCTCCCTATTTCTTCTCTCTCAAGGAGGTACTATGAAGCAGCATTCGGCAATTGCGGACGAAGCTTTTGAGCGTCGTAAGGTCCGCATCGGAATCCGTATGACGGTTCTGTATTCTCTCGTGTATGGAGGATTTGTGATGCTCAGCGTCTTTCAGCCTACGTGGATGGGGGCGCCCGCTGTGTTTGGGTTGAACCTGGCCGTAGCCTATGGATTGGGTTTAATCATCATTGCCTTTGTGTTCGCGCTGATCTACAACTACCTTTGCAGGGTCTCCCCAACGGGTGTCGATTCCCGGTCATTATCGCAGTCTGGACAGCAGGAGGGCTAGATGGCTATCGTAGTTTTCTTTGTCTTTGTGGGCGCGGTGTTGGCGATCTCTACCTATACGAGCCGCCGGGCGCGGGGCGTCGGGGGGTATTTCGTCGCTAACAGCTCCATTCCCTGGACTATCAACGGGATCGCCTTTGCCGGTGGCTATCTGTCGGTGGCAAGCTTCCTGGGTATCTGTGGGCTTATCGCGTTCTTCGGGTACGACGGTTTTCTTTACTCCATTGGGTTCCTCGCCGGCTGGATCGTGGCTCTCTTTGTGATCGCTGAGCCGATGAAGCGACGGGGCACCTTTACTTTCCCCGACGCCCTGAACAGCACGTTCAACCACCCGGGGATCCAGTTAGCCGCGGGGTTGAGCGTGTTGGTGGTTTCACTCTTCTACCTCGTGCCGCAGATGGTGGGCGCCGGCGTACTCGTCGAACCGCTACTCGGCATTCCCCATCATTGGGGGGTACTTCTTGTCGGTTCGGTGGTGATCCTCATCGTGGCGGGTGGTGGGATGACTTCCACGACCTGGGTGCAGTTTTTCAATGGGGGCTTGCTCCTGATCTTCGCGGGGATCCTTACTGTTGCCGTCCTGGTGCGTGGCGTGAGTACCTCCGATCGTCTGATGGAAGAAGGTGAGGCAGAACTGCCGAGCTACCAATATGCGACGGTCACCGCTGAACTACATAGTGAGGATTTGAGCGTGGATCTCCCCGGAGCGCGAGTGGTGGGGCGGCATGCGGTGACTGATGAACATATGGGGGCGGAGCGTCTGGTGCTGTACCGGCTCTCGCGGTTGATTCCGGCAAACGCCGAAGGCTCGGGTGGCTATACGGCTGAGATCAAGGGCCGGACGCCGTATTTCGATCCTTCATCCAATCTCGACGCTGGATGGGCGCTGGAGGAGATCGACGGCAAATTGTTCATTCGGATCGAGGATTGGTGGATGTTGGTCGACGGCGCGGACGGCGAGCCTCAGTTGGTCGAAACTCAGTTCCGAGCGGTGTTGCCTGACGGACGCGTGCTGGTCAACGGCGCACCGGAAGGGCCGGATAATCGGCTGCGTCAGATGGGCGGCGTCTCCGAGATTCCTGAGGCTTACGGTGAGGACACCGGTGCTGTGGGGCCACTGCAGCTGCTGAGCGTCTTGGCGGACAAGGCGACGGTGGTGCAGAGGCCGAGAGACGTCGCTTTCACCACGGAGGCCGGCGAGCAGGTCACGGTCCATTACGAGGATCCGATCGCAGGTGCGACCTTTATGCGTCCAGGTCTTATGTTCCCCTTGGAGGCGCAGGCGGGCGAGCCGGCGTCTGCGACACTGTTAAACCGGATGAACTTCATCTCGCTCATGCTGGCGCTCTTCTTTGGGACCTCGGCGCTTCCGCACGTTCTCATCCGATACTACACCGTTCCCAGTGCAGACGATGCCCGCAAGTCAACTATTGTTGCGATCGCCGGCATAGGCCTGTTCTACATCTTTACTATGTACCTGGGTGTGGGTGCCGTGACAAGCGGTGCGCTGAATCCGGAGACCAGCAATATGAGTGCCCCGCTGTTGGCCCGCAGTTTCGGTGAGGTTTTGTTTGCGATGATCTCCGGAATTGCTTTCACCACAGTTTTGGCGACGGTTTCCGGTCTGATTATGGCGGCCTCTGGTGCGGTGGCGCACGATCTGATGGAGAATCTGCTCCGGCGGGATTTCTCCGACGACGCGAAGGTGCTGACCGGGCGGATTGTGGCGGTGGTGGTCGGGATCATCGGCATCGTGCTGGGCATCGCTTTCCAGGACATGAACGTCTCGTTCCTGGTGGGGTGGGCTTTTGCCGTCGCTGCCTCGGCCAACCTCCCGGCCCTGTTGATGACCCTGTTCTGGAAGAAGGTGACCGCGAAGGGGATTACCGCTTCCATTCTGGTGGGGATTATCGCTTCCGTGGGGCTGATCATGGTCAGCCCGGATATGTGGGCGCGGTACGGTCTCGATCCGGCAACCGCACCTATGCCCATTAACCAGCCCGGTATCGTCTCGATTCCCCTCAGTTTTGTGGTGTTGGTGGTGGTGTCGCGCCTTACCTCCGAAAAGCAGCAGGCTTCGTTGACAGCGTAGCGTACTCTCGTACTCTTGGCATTTCTCGGCTCCTGCTCCCCGCACAAGGGGGGCAGGAGCCGAAAGCGTTTATCCCGTTATGCGGAAATCGTAACTCACCTTCTTCTGGATCATAGAGATCCGGGAGAAGGTGTTTTTCAATATGCCTATCTCGATTTGCGTCAGCGTTCTTGGATCGATGGAATTATCCGGTTCACGGCCCATCTTGAGCATATCGACCTGGTGGCGATAGCGTAACCGCATCAGATGCGCGTAGGCCTGGTAGATGCCCTGATAGTCCTCTTCCTGGAGCACGCCCAGTGACGAAAGCCGTTCGAGCCGGCTGAAGGTGTTAACTTCCTCCATCCGATGCTCAAGGGCATAGAGTCGGGCAAAGTTGACGATGGGTAGCATTGCATCCTTGATGTTGAAGGTGTTGGGCCCTTCTCCATCTGCGCCGGTCACAATTCGCCCGAAGCGCCCCATGGGCGGCTTGTAACGGAGCGCCTTCATCGCCATATGTGAGAGGAAGGCCCGGCGGGCGGTAACGATTCCAGCGATGTGCTCCCACCACGCATTCACCAGCGACCGATCACCGTAGATGTGGCGGTGATCCAGGAAGATGTGACAATGGGCGAGGGCTTGTTCGTCAGGCTCCGCGATCCATTCGGCCACGTACTGCTTCCACCTGCGCAGGGGTTGATTCCAGCGTGGATTCTTCGCCATCGTGTCGCCCTTGCAATGCTGGTAGCCAATCCGGTCGAGCGCATCGCAGACCTGCTCTCCAAACGTGAGGAAGTATTCGGCTACTCCCGTTGCTTTTGGCGGGGGGTCCGCGTAGATCAACGCGTTGTCCTGATCGGTCGCCAGCGTCTGTTCCTGCCGCGCTTCGCTGCCCAGAGCAATGAAGGCGAAAGGGACGGGGGCCGGGCCTATCTGCTCCAGCGTCAACGCGATCACCCGCTCGGCGATGGCGTCTGACACGGAGGTGGTGACGTGGCAGAGATTCTGCGCCAGCGCGCCTGATTCGGCGAGGGACCCGATCAGCGCCGGTAGGCGTTGGTAGATTTCGACCAGCGCTCCAATCGTCTGGGCGCGGCGAATGCCATAGGTGAACGCAACCAGGGAGTAGCGGTCCGGCTGCAGCGCCCGGCTGCTCTGGATGATCCCCACCAACGCGCCGCTGCCGTCCGTCACCGCCAAGTGACGGACGTTCCGCTCTCGCTCCAGCAGGAAAGCCTCGCAAAGCGGGGCGTTCTCGCTGACCGTCACCAATGGGGCACTCATGATCTGCGAGATGGGGTTCTGTGGATCGAGCTCAACTGCCATCACCCGCTCGCGAAGATCGCGGTCGCTGACCATGCCCACCAGCTCCCCGTCCTTTGTGGTCACAACGATCGCGTCGGTGTCGTGGCGGCTCATCAGCCGCACGGCGCGCGTGATGGGGGTATCAAGGGGACATGAGAGGGGCTCTTCCATAATGTGGCCCACAGGTTCGGTCAGGAAGAGGGTCGATGTCTGAAGTTGAGAGATGAGGCGGTCGCGCTCGGCGGCGGACTGAATCGTACGGTGCTGCGTGAGATCCTGGACGCTGAGAATCATCCCTTGCTGTCCTGAGAAGAACACGGCGGTCGCAGAGAGCAGTACCGGCACGGTCTGTCCACTCTTGCGGCGCAGGCGTGCTTCGAAGGGTTCACGCACTTCGAAGTGCTCGTGCGTTTTACTGCCGTCGACGATACGTTGTAGGCTCTCGGCAGCGGTGCCCTGATCCTCGGTCAAGACAATGTCGTGGATGTCGAGAAAGGCCAGCTCTGCGGCGTCGTATCCCAGCAGGTCGAGCAGCATGCGGTTAGCGTAGGTGCAGCGTCCGTCGAGCAGCAGGAGGGTGCCGCTGGTGGCGGATTCGACCAGCGCGCGGTAACGCTCGTGAGAGATGCGCAGATCTTGTTCCGCGGCACTGCGCTCTCGTTCCACTTTCAGACTCTGATAGGCGACGGTCAACAACAAGCCCGTGGCGAGTACGGTTACGATGAAAGAGATATCCACCATGCGTCCGGTGATCGCGTCGATCTCCTGCCGGACATCGTCCACGTAGAGGCCCGTCCCGATGATCCAGTCCCAGGGGGCGAATCTCCGTACATACGATTCTTTCGGCTCCAGCCGGTCCGGGTCGTCTTGCCACTGCCAGACGTACCTGACGAAACCGGAGGTGTCATCGCGGACCGCATTCACGAATGCCACGAAGGGCCGGACGCCGTCGGGATCGGTAAAATCGCTGAGGTCTGAGCCTTCAAGGTCGTCGCGGTAAGGGTGCATCACCATGCGCGGATGCATATCGGTGATCCAGAAATAGTCTTTATCGTCTGGTCCATAGCGCAGGCCCCGAATGCGCTCGATGGCGGCTTGCTGCGCCTCTTCCAATTCAAGTTCGCCCGCCTCTACCTCTTGCTGGTAGGCCCAGAGGATGCTCCACGCGGAGTTAGTGAGCTCGACTGCCATCTCTCGTTTGCGTTCAAGGAGGCTTTGCTCCATAGTCGGGATCAAGACGCCGAAGATCAGGGTTACAAAGACGCCGATTACCAGCAGAGATGGGAGCATAATGTGGAGGAAGAGCCAGCGCCAGTTGATCTGCCCGTTCGGTGGGTTTGGGGTCGGTTCGGCCTCGCGCGGGCGCGCCGGGGTGTGTTGCCCGTTGCGGGCGTAATCGCTGAGGGCCTCGCGGAATTGCTTCCAGCGTGCGATGGGCATTGCGACGCCGGGGCTGATCTGGTTGGGTCCGTGGTAATCGCTGCCCCCGCTGGTGAGGAGGCCCATCCGGTCAGCGAGGGCCGCCAGCCGTTCCTGGGTCTCTATGGGGTAGGGCTTGTAGAAGGCCTCGATGCCGTCTATCCCGGCACGCGCCAGCCGTTCTACAGCCTCATCCAGGGTATATGGGCTTCCATCGACCGCCAGGGGATGGGCGAGAAACGCGATGCCATCTGCCTCGTGGATGGCGGCGATGGCCTGCGCGGCGTCAAGGGTTCCGCCGAGCAACCGCTCGAGGGCTGGACTTTCCGGATCGAACCCGTAGGCCAGCAAATGGATCTCCACCCCCTCCAGCATGGCGGGTATCTCGATGCCCGCAACCCCGGCTATGTGATGGCGCGCCGCGGCCTCGTGAAAGGTCCGCAACCCGGCGAGGGTTTGGTGGTCCGTGAGGGCTGCATAGGCTACGCCCGCCTCGGCGAGAAAATCAGCCACAATCGGCGCGGTGTAGTAGCCATCGCTGGCGTCAGAGTGGCAGTGCAGGTCTACCTGTACCACCTGCCCGTGGTGGGCTGTCTGAGCGCCTCCGCTTCGGTCGATCATGGGTCCATTATATCATCTCTGGGTGAATACCGTATTGGCTCTTTGGGATCTTGCATTACTTATCCAACTCTCCACCTTCTACCCTTTCCTCCCTCAATCTTGTGTTGCGGTGTGATATATGGCGGTTTACTGCGTATATATAGATAGAACGCGTTCACTGAGATGATAGCGAGATTAGTTCGCTGCTTACATCTTCCGTCTGATGTTGCATCTATGAGGAGGTCATGCATCATGAGGAGGTCATGCATCATGAGGATGGTCTGGTTGAGGAGACATCGGCTGCCGATGGCAGTCTTGGCTGCGACGTTCGTGCTCTTGATCTATCTGGCGTTCGCAGCGGCGCAAGGGACAATCCCCGCCAAAACGATGATGGGGGCAATTTTCCGCTACGGCCTGGCACCGGATATGGCAGAGCCAATATACAGCACGCAGATAGAGACCCTTACGTTGGCGGAAGCTAGAGTGGAGGCGCCCATCGCGTTTGGACTTCCGGTGTGGGTTCCCTCGGCGTACATAAGGCAAGATGGGGTGCAGATGATCTCAGCCAGCGAACGCCCCCCCGTGACGACGATATGGGTGCGTTGGATGTCACCCGAGGGAACGATCGCGTTCCAACTCGAGGTCGAGCAGCGGCTGGATGGATCCTCACCCCGAGTGGTGACGGATAGCGAGAGTGCAGAGGCGGTGACAGTTAACGAAGGGCCCGCCGCCCTCGTGCGGGGTGCCTGGTATGCAGATACAGGGGTGTACGAGTGGACAGGGGGCCTGAGTCTCTTCTGGACGCAGGATGGGTTAAGGTACGCGCTGCGGTCTTGGGATCAAGAGATCACGGCCGACGATCTGGTGCGGATGGCTGAATCGGTGCAGGTGCCGTAGCTTCACCGGGATACGCGCAAAGAGCTCAAGCGTCGGGATGGCGTCCGGATGTATGCCCGATGCGAAACCCTTGAGCTCTTGAGATCGGTCTGGGAGGAGTGGAGGGTTTCCGGGAGTGCTTTGCACCTATAATGATTCGGCCAGGGCTACGGAAGCCCGGAGATCGCGCGCCAGGTTGCCGTCGACGGCACGGTCGCGGCTGCTCGCCGCCCACCTTGGAAAGTGAGGCATATGGGCGGCGACGTGGAGGCCGTAGAGGGTCGCCAGCGGTCGGTCGAGGATCTCCTCGCGGGAATCGACCTCACCATAAACGGCCCAGAAGGCGGGCACGGCCTCACCCGCGAGGCCGCCGGTCGCGTTGCGGCAGTCGCTGGCGCGCATACCGATGCCCAGCAGATGGTAGTCGAAGACGATGGCGTGCCGTTCGCCTGTTTGCTCGTCCATCTGCCGGGAGAGGGCGAGGTTGGTCCAGTGGAAGTCGTTGTCGTTGAGGGTGACGCCCAGCTGCTCGACCGCTGCTTTGAGCTGTGCGACGTGGTCGACGGCCAAGTCCCAGACGGGAAGGTGGGCCAGGTCGAGCGTTTGGGCGGTCGTCCGGATGCTCTCGGGCGTGAGGGCGTCCGACTCGCGCGCCAGGAAGCCGGGTGGATCGCCCTGCGCGAGCCGCGTCTCGCCCGCCCGGTGGAAGGTCCGGTACCAGCGGGCCACCGCGCGCCCGACCTCGGGCCGGGCTGCGTCGGCCCCGGTCGCCAGCCGCCAGGTGGCGCTCCGGGTCAGGTCCGCCATCAGCAGGGCCTGGTCCGTGTGGGCATAGAGGGGCAGCGCCGGCACGCCGAGTTCTTCGAGCAACAGGTAGCCGGGGATCTCCACGCGGGTGGCTTCCTCGGGCATCCACTTGAGGATGGCGGCGCGCTGTGCCGTCACGATCCGCCAAATGCCGTGGCCGTGCCGCTTGGAGAGCGTGTCGATCTGCGTGATGGCGATGGGGTCGAGGCCCAGGTCGCGGGCAAGTTCCAGTGGATCGGGTCTCATCCTCGCTTAACCCTCAACCTTGCCGAAGGTCCAGCGGCGGTAGGGGGACCAGTCGGGCTGTCCGAACCAGACGTCGAAGCTCTGGATCGCGCCGTCGGGCGCCCGCTCGAAGAGGACCTGGCCCTCGAACTCGATCAGCTCGAAGATGTCCGGCTCCGTCGGGGCCGCGTGCCAGGTGATCGTGTCCAGGTGGAGCCCCAAGCCCAGCGGCCCGTCCTCGCCCTCGCCCAGGGCGGTGGGGCGGATCTCGAACGTGAAGGCGCCGGCGCCGTACGTCCCCGTATAGGGCGCGATGTCGGCCTCGTTCATAGGGGTGGGCTCGATGACCTCGGGGTCCCAATCAGGCCAGCCGAGGGCGCGGGCGATGCCGCGCTCGACCTCGGGCCAGACGACGTAGCCGTCCGCGTCGTTGGTCAGTAGCGCCACGCTCTGACCGCGCGCCGGATAGGCGTGCACCTGCCCGTGCCACCCCCGGGTGGCGCCGCCGTGGCTGAAGCGGAACGTCGGTCCCTCACCCAGCACCCGGTAGCCCAGTGCGTAGTTCCAGAAGGCAGGGGTGAGCATGGCGTGGGCGAGCTCGGGTGTGAGCACCGGGCCGGTCTCCCCGCGATAGGCGCGCATCTCTTCGAGGGTCAGCTGCAGCAGGTCCGACGGTGTGGACCACAACCCGCCGGCTGCCGACTCCATATGGACCGGGCCCTTGCCCGGGATGGGGTCGCCGCTGACGTGACCGCTCGCGGCCCGGTCGTGCAGGGCGGGATCCAGCGGGGCGTAGGTGCTGTTGTGCATCCCCAGCGGTTCGAAGACGCGCTCGCGCATAATCTGGGCGAACGGTTCCCCGGTTACGTCCTCCATCAGCTTCTGGACGATCTGGTAGCCGCCGCCGGAGTAGCTGAACTGCTCGCCCGGGGGCGCGACGAGGCGCACGGCGGGGGAGTTGGCGGGCGGCGTCCCCTCGAGTATCTGGATCAGCGTGGGGAACGGGCCTTCGGCCGGATAGCCCTCAAAGCCGGGCACACCGGTGCCGGCGGTGTGAGAGAGCAGGCGGCGGAGCGTCACCTCGCCCTGGTATTCGCTGCGCGGTAGGCGCCAATCGTGCAGGACGGTCTCAACGTCCGCGTCGAGATCGAGGAGGCCGTCGCGGACCAGACGCAGGGCGCCGATGGCGGCGACGGACTTGCTGATGGACGCGGTCTGGAAGAGGGGCGCGGGGGTCGCGGGCTGGGATTGTCCCTTTTCGCGCACGCCCCAGGCCTCCGCCCAGACGACCTCCATCCCGTCGACGACGGCGGCGGAGACCGCCGGGACGTCGAACGCGGCCATCCGTGCTTCTACCGTCCAGGCGGGCTCCGGCTGCCCGGCGATGACGCGGGCGGGCAGGGGGCCGTCCGGCAGCATGGTGCGGGTGGTGGTTGGTTTTTCATTCATAATATGCGTGTCCTATCTGTGCGTGTGGGTTTCGTCTTCCGAATTCTATGCGCAAAACCGCAGGATGCAACCGTTGGTGGGAAGGTACGCATCACGTGCTGATGTGGTACAATTGTTGAGTTCGACCCGATGACCGCTCTCAAATTGAGGGGGGATCCTCATGAACCAGAAGCGCAAATACGAATTCTCGTGGGATCTACTCGGCAATGTTGACGTAGGTCGCCCTAATCTTGGCTTATCCACGCGCCTAGAGGTTTACCGGCTGATGCAGTTCTGTTTCCGCGACATAGTGGAACGTGATTACGGCGCTGAAGAGGCCGATCGCATCTTCTACAAGGCCGGATATCTGGCCGGCAGCGAATTTTACACCCACATGCTAGGTCAGCCCGATAACTTCGATACCTTTGTGCGCGAACTACAAACCGTGCTCAAGGAGATGGGGATCGGCATCTTGCGCATCGAGAAGGCAGATTTGGAGCAGGGTAGTTTTGTCCTCACCGTCTCCGAGGACTTGGATTGCTCCGGCCTACCAGAATTAGATTATGAGATCTGTGTCTACGATGAGGGCTTTATCGCCGGGCTGATGGAGAGCTTCACCGGTCAGCCCTTCAAGGTCAAGGAAGTCGATTGTTGGTGCACGGGCGAACGTACCTGCCGTTTTGCCGCTGAGATGGTCGAACCTGCGTGAACTATGCCCTTAAATCGAGAGACGCTGCTCCAGCTTCGAGATAGTCTTGAGACCATGCTCAATCATCCCAGCCCGGAGGCAGAGGCCACGTTCAGGACCTGCTGCGAGGCGGTGCGGGCCGATCTAGATGCGGCAGCCTCCGGTGATTTGGAGACCGCGCTCCATGTCGTCCAACAGGCATTCCATCGTGGCCCACCGCCGACGTTGCCCGTGTCGTTGGCGCAGCAGGAAGGCTGGCAGGCGCTCCTCGCTGAGATCGATGCGCTGCAGACGTTCGTCTTGGCCCTGGGCCAGGGCGACCTGGAGCAGTCGCTTGCTCAACAGGGACTGATGGCGGGTGGATTAAAGGCGCTCCAGGCCAACCTGCGCCATCTCACGTGGCAGACCCAGCAGATCGCCAAGGGAGATTTCGAACAGCACGTGGATTTCATGGGCAAATTCTCCGAGGCGTTCAATGACATGGTGCGGGCGCTGAAAGAGAGTCAAGCGCGCCTCCAACGCCGCGAACGTGAATTACGCGAAGTTAACGCGGAGTTACAGCGCGAAGTCACCGAGCGTCAGCAGGCAGAAGCGTCTCTGCGCGAAAGCAACGCGAATCTACGCCGTGAGATCGTCGAGCGCAAGAAAATCGCAGCCCAGATCCGCGAGAGCGAAGCGCGCTATCGCTTGTTGGCGGAAAATATGGCCGATGTCGTCTGGGTGTTAAAGACCGATACGATGACCTTCTCCTATGTCAGCCCCTCGGTAGAAAAACTGCGCGGGTACACGCCCGAAGAGGTGTCCCAGCAATCGATAGAGCAGGTCATGACGCCCAATTCTCTGACCGACATCGAGGCAGATTTACCAGACCGCATCGCGCGCTTCTTGCAGGGCGATCCCGACGCGGTCACCCAGATCGACGAGATCGAGCAGTGGTGTAAGGACGGCTCAACCGTGTGGACGGAGGTCTCGACCACGTTGGTCTTGACGCCGGCGGGCGCCATCGATGTGGTGGGCGTCTCGCGTGACATCGCCGAACGCCACCGCGCCGGCATTCGAATCCGCGCCAGCGAGGAGCGCTTCCGGTTGGCTTTCG
>DAOTTS010000059.1:0-11181 GCA_034437735.1 Anaerolineae bacterium | reverse complement strand
GGCGGTGGGGGCGGCGCTGCCGGACGTCTCCCGGACGGGCCGGTTGGGGACGATCCGCTGGGACCGGGACGGCTACTGGGCCGAGATGCCGCTCTATCGCTGCGTGTGGGGAGCGGCGGGGCCCGAGTGCCTGGCACGCGAGCCGTGAATAGGATCGGATCGACAGTTGTTGATAAACCGACTGTATGGTACAATATTTGTGTGAGCATGCCACACGTTTAAGGAGGAGGTAGCCATGGAATCTGACTCGCCTAATACGCGACCGACCACGCCAGAGTCAACCGTCCAGACCAAGACGGCCGTTTCTACGGACTCGGATGCTGAGAAGACCTTGACGCCTGAGGAGCTAGCCGCAAAGCGGACCCAGATGTACATTATCGCCGGGGCCGTCGTTTTTCTGATCCTTCTGGTGGCGGCCATTGTGCTGATGGCCTCCTATCCGCAGGCGACGACGGTCGTCCGGGACATTGCGCTCGTCTTCGTCGCGGTTGAGACCTTTTTGATCGGCTTGGCTATGATCCTTTTGATCTTTCAGATTCAGGTGCTTATCCAGGTGTTGCGCGATGAGATTCAGCCTTTACTGCGTTCGGTCAACGATACCGCTTCGACGGTTCGGGGGACCACGGAGTTTGTGAGTCATAATGTCGTGTCGCCCATTATCCAGGCGGCGGGGTTCGCGTCCGGTGTGGGGCGAGTCCTACGTGATGCGGTCGGCGTGGTGAAGGCAACACGACCTCGTACAACGGTACAAGTAGGGTCTAACGAAGAGGGAGGTAAGACGTATGACGAAGCAGAATGAATTTGGGACGTTCTTGGTAGGGTTTTTTGTCGGTGCGGTTGCCGGCGCGACCGTCGGCATGTTGTTCGCGCCGCAATCGGGTGAGGAGACCCGCGATCAGATCCGCCAGAAGAGCATCGAGCTGAGCGAACAGGCCTCTGAGAAGGCGGAAGAGGCGCGGGAGCGGGCCGAGAAGATCCTGGCCGATGCCCGGGAGAAGTTCGAAGAGGCCAGCACTGAGCTTCAGAAGCGGGCCAAGGAGCTTCAGAAGCAGGCCGAGTCGATGGTCGAGGAAGCCGCCGAGGCCGTTGAGGAGGAGGCGGAAGAGGTGCAGGCGACCGTCGAGCCCACCGAGCCTGAGGAGGCCACGGCGTAACGCGGACCGGCTTTGCGTTTTTCAATCGACGCCCCTGGGGACGGCGCGTCCGCGCTCGTCAGCAGGGGCGTCTCTTGATTTGCCTCTTTCTGGAAGCGTGGTATACTAGGGGTTGTTGAAGCGTTGGGGGCTCGTCTAACGGTAGGACTACGGACTCTGAATCCGTCTGTGGGGGTTCAAATCCTCCGCCCCCAGCCTCAAGCAAGCGACCCGGCCTAGGCCGGGTCGCTTTTTTTAATGCGTATCTTGCCGGTCGCGGAAGAACGCGACGGTGTGGGCCAGGCCCTCCTCCAGGGAGACGGTCGGCTGCCAGCCCAGCGCATCGGCCGCACGCGCCGGATCCAGCGTGATTTTGAAGATCTCCCCCGGCTTTTCGGGCCCGTAGCGGACCGTCCCCTCGTAGTGGGTGAGGGGCTTCAGCGTCTCGGTGAGCCGGTTGATGGAGATGCCGCGCCCACTGCTGAGGTTGACGACGTCTCCATCGCCCCGGGTGAGGGCGAGCAGATTACCCCGCGCGCAGTCCTCCACGTAGACGAAGTCCCGCGCCTGCGCCCCGGAGCCGTTGATGGTGGGCGTCTCCCCCGCCAGCATCCGGTTGGTGAAGATCGCGACCACGCCGGCCTCCCCGTGGGGATCCTGGCGCGGGCCGTAGACGTTACCGTACCGGAGGACCGTGGTCTCCAGGCCGTAGGTCGACCGGTAGGTCCGCAGGTAGACCTCCATGGTGTATTTGCTGGCCCCATAGGGGCTGAGCGGATGGATGGGATGGTCCTCCGCACACGGCAGGTGCTGCGGTTCGCCGTAGACTGCCGCGCTCGAGATGAAAATGATCTTCCGCGTCCGGGCCGCCCGGCAGCACTCCAGGACGTTCAGGGTGCCCAGCACGTTGGTCTCCGCGTCGAAGACCGGGTCCTGCACCGAGCGGCCCACGTCGATCTGGGCTGCGTGATGGCTGACGACCTCGGGCTGCTCCCGCTTGAAGATCGCGCGCAGGGCCGGGCTCCGGATGTCCATCTCGTAGAAGATCGCGTCGGGATGGAGGTTCTCCCGGCGCCCGTGCGAAAGGTCATCCACGACGATGACCCGGTGTCCTGCCTCGATGAGGGTCTCCACGACGTGCGATCCGATAAATCCGGCGCCGCCGGTCACAAGTACGTTCATAGGTCTCCTTCTCGTTATGATGGGTTCACTGACTACCAACCGCGTTCGATATGGCGCATCGGGATCACGTCGTCACCGGCGCCCAGCGGCAGATCCCGCCGGGCCTGCTCCCAGAGGCGATCCACGCTGTGCTTGGCCTCCTCGGGGGTGAGCCTCCGGCCCTCGGGCCGGTCGGGACGGCTGAGCTGCTGCATCGCAGCGTCAATCTCCTCGATCCGGGCCCGGACCGCCGCAAGGGCAGCGGGATCGGCGCCGTGGGTCTGTCGGTACCGCTCCAGGTCGTCCTGCCAGCGCTCGATCTCCTTGACCCGGCGTTCGACGTGGGCCCGGGCGTTCTTATACGTTTCCGCCCGCGCATCGGCCATCGCGGTGGCCTTTGCGTAACTGCGGGTGGCGTCGCGGAGCGTCGCGATGACCTGGGGGACGGTCTCCCCATGGTGCCGGAGATGGGCTTCGGCCTCGTAGGCCGCCGCCATCTGGGCATCGACCGCCTCTGTCCCGCAGCTCAGCGGCAGCCACGTGCGCTGGGATTCCTCTTCGAGGTCGATCAGGTCGCGCAACTGCTGTTCCGCTTCCTCTCTGGCCCGTTCCCAGGCATCCCGGGGCTGGGTTAGAGCCTCGATGACGTCGCTCCGGAGAAAGGCCCGCGTCTGATGGAGCCGGGTTCGCGTCCGCAGCCGGTCGCCGAGTGCCTCACTCAGCGCCACCAGGTGGGGAACCCGGGCGTCGGCGTGTGGCTTTTGTTGTGGGGACGCAAAGGTGGACGTCTTCTCAAGGCGGGCCTGCGTCTCCTGGACGGCCGGCTCGAGGGACAGGGGGGCCAACGCGTTCAGCGAGTGAAGCGACGACACCAGATCCTGACGGATCGCCTTGATCTCCTGGTGCAGCGCTTGCAGCCAGGTTCCAAGGAGCCCCTGGACGTCGGCCACCCAGGTCCGTACGTCCTCGGCGCGATCCTCGGCGATGCCCTGGGTCGGGGAATCGAAGGCGAGGTCCAGCTTGTAGCCCCGCTCCAGCTCGTCCATCACCCGGGCGCGGAGGTCGCTCTGTTCGTCGTCCAGCGGCGGGAGGACGTCGGCGGCCCGCAGGGCCAGCCGGTCGATCGCTTGGTAGACCGTATCCAGGGTCTCCCGCGCGCCCCGGTCCAGGGCGTCGATCGTCCGCAGCCGTTCGGTGATGCGGTCGAGGCGACGCTGGTATCGCAGCCCGTCCTGAATCAGGCGCCGGCACGCATCGACGCGCCGGGCCAGATCGCCGGTGGGGATGGCAGCGGTGGGGTCCGCCGGCACCCAGCGCTCCCGTCGTGTCTCGATGGCCTGGGCGTCGGCGACAATCTGGCGGACTCTGAGATCCGGGGACCAATCCTCCGGGGCGTGACGGCTGATATGTGCGTGGAGGTCCGCCGCCCAGCGTTTGAAGTCGGGCTCGAGCTCGTCGTCCAGGCTGTCGATCAGCGAGGTCAGGATCTCTCGTGATTTCCGGAGGGCGGCGACCTCGTCGACCAGGGCCTGGGCGGCCTGGAGCAGCCCCTGAGCGTCCTCGGCCTCCCGCGCTAACTGCGCCGGGGACCGGGTCTGACGGGGCTTTCCGATCTCTGACGCCCGCTGAGTGAGGGTTTCGAGTTCGCGCTGCAGCGGCAGCCGCGACAGCGGATACCGGTCCGCCCGGGTGAGCTGGCGGAGCTGGGTCTCCACCTCACCCAGGGACGCCCGGTAGCGGGGGACCGCCCGGGTGAGAACCTGTCGATCCCGCTCCAGGGAGGCGAGTCTGCTGCAGAGGTCGAGCCCCTGCTCGATGATGGCTTCGACGCGGTCGATGCGCGCGAGATCCTCCACCGTGGGCGCGTCGTAGACGGCGGTCAGCGCTTCCACCTCGGCGCGCACGTCCGCCCACGTCGCTTGCCAGGCCTGAACGTCGATGGCGGGATGGGTAAGGTCCAGAGCCCTGGTCGTCTGGTCCACGGCCTGTTGGGCGGCCTCCAGGGCCTCGCCAAACTCCGTGTGCATGTGCAGCCAGCGCTGCGTCCGGGTGGCGCACTGCCCCGTCCGCGCCTCGAGGCGCGTGATCGCCTGCCAGGCGTCGGCCACCTCCTCATCGACGGCCTGCCGGATGACCTGACTGTCCGTGCCCGTGATGAGGTATGCGGGCAGGGTGCCAAGACAGGCGAGCGCATCGTCGATCAAGGTGGCCTGGGCCTCCATCGTCTCTCCCTGAAGGCCGGCCTGATTCAGTTGATCCACGGTCGCTGAGGCCTCGCGGAGCGTCTGCTGCAGGGCCTGGGCCCTGTGCGCGGTGTGAAGCGGCTTGGCCCGCAGATCCCGCAGCAGGGCGTCCGCCGGACGGGTGGCCTCGACGGCTGCCTGGATGCGGTCATGGAGCTGTTTGAGGGCAGTCATCCTCCGGAACCAGAAGACCGGCTCCGACCAGAAACCGAACAGCACGGTGGCCGCCGGGCGATCCGGGACCTCAATCATCTCGGCGGTGATCTGGGTCCGAGCCTCCGCGATCTCCCGGTACGCCCGGCGCCCGTCGACCAGGTGTGTCTTCAAGGCCTGGGCTGGCTGTTGGTAGGGATCGGGGATATCGGGGGGATAGGTACCGGCCTCCTGCTCGAGGTCGCGCATGCGGTGATCGAAGCGCTGGAGTTTCTCCGCTGCCGTTTGATCGAGGGCTCGGCTCCGGCGCTGCCAGCGCCGGACGAGGGCGCGCAGGATCACCCAGGTGACGATCAGCACCGCCATCGTGACGAGGATGCCGATGCCTACCCCGGATAGCTTTGAGACAAACGCCGTGATCGAAGGGGGTTCCGTGTTCATCAGTCATTCAACCGTTTGTGACGACTTCTGGGATACCTTGAACGATGGCTTGGATCCCCCTTAGTGTATGATAGGTTGCGAAAAGCACAAGATGAAGAAGAAGCGATCAGAGCCTGCGCTTGATAGCGCGGGCCGCGATGATCCCCGCCGACGAGGCCTGGATCAGGCCCCGGGTGACCCCCGCGCCGTCCCCGCACGCGAAGAGGTTCTCGACCTCGGTCTCCAGCTCGGCGTTCAACTTGAGCCGGTTGGAGTAGAACTTCACCTCGACCCCATAGAGCAGCGTGTGACGCGAGGCCACGCCGGGTGCGAGTTCGTCCAGGGCGTGGATCATCTCCAGGATGTCGGTCACGTAGCGGTACGGCAGGACCAGGTTCAGGTCGCCGGGGCTCGCGCTGGGGAGCGTGGGTTTGACGACCGACCGGGAGAGCCGTTCGGGGGTCGACCGGCGCCCGGATTCCAGGTCCCCCAGCCGCTGCACCATAATGCCCCCGCTGAGCAGGTTGGCCAGCCGGGCGATGCTCTTCCCGTAGGCGATGGGGTTGTCGAACGGCTCGGTGAAGTTCTTGCTGACCAACAGGGCGAAGTTGGTGTTGTGGGTCTTGTGACCGGCGAACGAGTGCCCGTTGACCGTCATCACGTCGCCCGCGAACTCGGTGCTGACCTCACCGTAGGGGCACATGCAGAAGGTGCGGATCTGGTCGTCGAAGGCGCGGGAGTAGTAGATGAACTTGGACTCGTAGACCAGCTCGGTGATGGGTTCCAGCACGGCAGCCGGCACCTCCACCCGCACGCCCAGGTCGACCGGGTTGCGCTCCATCGACAGGTCCAGCGACCTAGCTTCGGCCTCGAGCCACGAGGCGCCCTCGCGGCCCGGCGCGACCACCACGGCCTCGGCGTCAAAGGTCCGCTTGTCCTCGGTCCGAATACCGGTGACGGTCCCGTTGTCGGTCATAATATGCTCGACCGCCGTGCGGGTATAGATCGTCACGCCGCGCTCCTGCAGGGCGTCCCGCATCCCCTTCATGATATCCACGCAGCGCTCGGTCCCCATATGCCGGATGGGTACCGAGATAAAGCGCATGCCGGCCAGGCTGGCCCGCTTGTCGAGCGCCTCGATCGCGTCGTTGTATTTGCCGTGCACGGTCTCCGGCGCGCCGAAGTCGCAGTAGACCTGGTCGACCTGCTTGATCATCTTGGTGGCCTGGGCCTCGCCGAGGATTTCGGCCAGATGCCCGCCGACCGAGGTGGAGAGCGTGAGCTTCCCGTCGGAGAACGCGCCCGCGCCGCCCCAGCCGTTGAGGATGGCACAGGGTTGGCAGTGCTGGCAGCGGTCGCTGCCCTCACGGATGGGACAATGGCGGCGCTCGATATCGCGCCCCTTGTCGAAGATCGCAACGCGCAGGTCCGGATCCCGGCTCAACTCCAGTGCGGCAAAAATGCCGGCCGGCCCGGCGCCGATGACGACGACGTCAAATTCCTTTGGATTCATCCCTCTTGACTCCTATGGATCTGGGTGTGCGTGATTCGATTGATTCGGTGTGAGACTCAAAACTCTGCCACCACCCGGGCGAGCAGGGCGATGGCCCGGTGGTACTCCCGCAGGTCGATGTGCTCGTCCGGCGTGTGATCCAGGCTCGAATCGCCCGGCCCGTACGCCGCGATGGGGCACTGCCACACGGGGCCCACGACGTTCATATCGGAGGTGCCGCTCTTGACCTTGAAGTAGATCCGGGTCCCCTCCTCGGCGGCGGCTTTGATAAACGCCCGCACGAGCCGGTTGTTCTTGGTCGCGTGGTAGGCGGGCTCCCGGCCCCGGAAGTGCAGGCGGGCGTCACCCGCCAGGTCGACGAGCGCCGCCTGGAACGCGTCGATGTCCAGGCCCATCGGCAGCCGGAATCCCAGCGTCAGGGTCGCCGTCTCGGTCCGCCCGTCGCTCTCGGCGTGCATGGTCCGCAGCGAGGGGGTGAGTTGGTCGAAGACCCGATCGCGGCCGCCGTTATAGTCCCGAACGTGAACCTGAACGTCCTGCCAGAAGGCGACGGCCTCCTCGCAGACCCCGGCCGCCGGCCCGGCCCGGTGCCCCATATCCCGTTCGAGCGTATAGTCCACCAGCAGCCGCCCTTTGTACCCGACCGTCAGCCGGTTCCAGCGGCTCGGCTCCCCGATGACGACGCCGTTCGGCCGGTAGCGGGACAGGAGGTGCCGGGCGCCCTTGGACGTGGCGGCCTCCTCCTCGACCGCGCCGACGACGACCACCCGACCGCCGGGTGGGGCGCCCGCGCGAGCGGTCGCCGCGACGAAGGTCGCCAGCGGCCCCTTGGCGTCGACCGTGCCCCGACCGGACAGGACCGTGTCCTCCTGCCGGACCTCCAGCTCGCCGGGCACCGTGTCGATGTGGCCGAGAAGCATCAGCGTCCGGTCGCCCTCGCCGAGGATCCCGACGGCGTTGCCCGCGCCATCGACGGTGGCCTCGAACCCCCGGTCGGCCATCTGTTCGACCAGATAGCGCACGGCCCCGGCCTCGTGGGTCGAGGGGCTGTAGCGTTCGACGAGTCCGCGCAGCAGGGCGTCGGCCTGGGCGTCGTTCATACGCTCACGTTGCCTTCAGCGACGTCGATCACGTAATCGATCACCCGTGCCGGGATGTCGACCCCGGTGGTATCGATGCTGTTCCGGAACTCCATGGTGTAGTTGATCTCATTGACCAGCATACCCCGGTCCGGATCCTCGAAGATATCCAGGGCGACGACCCCGCCGCCCACCGCCTCGGCAGCCTTGACGCACAACTCGTTCAGCTCCGGGGTCACCGGGCAGTTGGTGGCCTCGCCGCCCTGCGCCGTGTTGGTGATCCAATGCTTGGAGGTGCGGTAGATGGCGCAGATGGTCTCATCCCCGACGACGAACGTCCGGATGTCGCGCCCCGGCTTGTTGACGTACTCCTGGATGTAGTAGATGGAGTGATGGTAGGAGCCCAGAACCTTCTTGTGCTCCAGGACGGTCTCCGCAGCCTCCCGGTCGTTGACCTTGGAGAGCAGCCGTCCCCAGGAGCCGACGCCCGGCTTGAGGACGACGGGGTACCCCATCGCCTCGATGGCCGTCAGGGCCGAGGCGGGCGTGAACGCGACCTTGGTCTCGGGCGTGGGGATCCCGGCCCGAATCATGGCGCTGGTGGTCAGCAGCTTGTTGCCGCAGTTGTTGGCGACTTCGTAGGTGTTGACCGTGGGCACGTTCCGATCGCGGAACATCAACAGGGCGTAGAGCGCCCGTGAGTGGCTGATGCACCGCTCGAGGATGACGTCGTAGTCGACGCCGTCGTTATGCATATCGAAGACGAGCTTGCGGTCGTCCAGGATGTCGAACTCGACGTCGCGGTGCTGCAGCGCTTGGATCAACAGCTTCTCTTCTACACGAATACGGGAACAAAGAACTCCAACTTTTGTCATGGTTTCTCTCCACTTTCCTCTATGATTGTCTGTATGATTGGTATTTGTTTAGTCTTCTGAGGTGCAACGCACTTTTACGCCTGGCAAATAGGTGCGGTATGCACTAAGTGTAGGTTATGGACTCAATTTAAGTGCGTTGCACCTGGCCGGCTCACAGAACTAAACGATTACTGTGATTGTTTGTATGATTGTTTGTGACGCTTGAACCCGGGTGCAGTGCAGCGTCGTCACCGCACCACACCCGCTTGATTGCGCCTACTCTCCCCAGTCTTCCTCTTCCTCAGGGGCTCGATCCACCGTGGGCGGATCGAGATCGATGACCTCAAGCTCGACGCCGCAGTCCGGGCAGACGACGATCTCGTGTACGATGGTGTCCTCGACGAGTTCGATCTCAGCCGCACATTCAGGGCATTCCGCAAACATCTCTGTAGCCATACTATGTCTCTCCTTTACTCTCCTTGACGTACGCGTGTTGAGCGCTTTGCTCCCCAACCCAAGATTCTACCATATTTGTGATCTGATTCGTGGTCGCCTCCCCGCCGAGATCCGGGGTGTAAGGCCCCTCGCGCAGCACCACGTCGACGGCTTCCCGGACGATCTCCGCCCGTGCGCGTTCGCCGACGTGATCCAACAGCATCGCGGCGGCGAGGAAGGCCGCGATCGGATTTGCGATCCCCCGACCGGCGATGTCCGGGGCCGATCCGTGGACCGGCTCGAAGAGGGCCGGGGCTTGGCCCGACCCCACGTTTGCCGAGGGGGCCAGGCCCAGCCCGCCGACGAGCCCGGCGGCCTCGTCGGAGAGGACGTCGCCGAAGAGGTTCGGGCAGACCAGGACGTCGAACCGCTCGGGGTCGGTCACCAGGCGGAGCGCGGCGGCATCGACCAACAGTTCGTCGACGTTGAGGCCCGCATAGCCCTCGGCGACAGCGAGCGCCGTCTCCCGGAAAAGCCCGCACGTCTCGGGCAGCACGTTGGCCTTGTGGACGACGGTGAGGTGGCCCCTGCGGCCCTGCGCCAACCGGCACGCGACGTGGGCGATCCGGGTCGCGCCCCGCTGGGTGATCACCCGCTCGGCGACGGCGCGGACGGCCCCACCCTCCTCCTCGCGCCGCTCCTGTTGGACGTAGAGGCCCTCGCTGTTCTCCCGGACGATCAGCAGGTCGACGCCCGGGCGCGACGTGGGGATCGGCCAACTGTGCGCGGGGCGCAGGTTGGCGTAGAGATCGAGCCGGCGGCGCAGCGCGACGATGGGGCTGCGGTACCCCGCCACCTTGAAGGAGGGCGAGGAGACCGCCCCGAAGAGCACCGCGTCGCTCTCTGCCGCGGTCGCGACCGTCGCCTCGGGCAGCGCGGTGCCGGTCTCCTGGAAACACGCCCAGCCCGCCTCCGCCCGGGTGACCGCCACCGAGACCCCGGTGGCCTCCAGCACCCTGAGCGCCGCCGGGATGACCTCGTGCCCGATGCCGTCGCCCTCGATGGCGCAGAGACGATAGGTCGGGTCAGCCATGCGGGCCTCCCGCCGGGCTTCCCGCCTCCTCGCCCGGGAAGCGCCGGTATTTCTGGTAGAACGGCACGATCCCGCCCTCATGCTGGATCTGGCGTACGAACGCCGGCGGCTGCGGCAGCGTGAGGGTGCCGTCCGCCGTGATCAACTGGGCCGCCTCCAGATTCAGGGCGACGCGGTCCCCATCCGCGAGCTCCGCCGTCAGGTCGGCCTCGAAGAGCGGGATGCCGAGGTTGATGGCGTTGCGGAAGAAGATCCGGGCGAAGCTCGGGGCGACGATCGCGGCGATGCCGCACTTCTTCAGGGCGCGCGGGGCGTACTCCCGGGAGGAGCCGCACCCGAAGTTCTTGCCGGTGACGATAAGGTCGCCGGGCCGGACGTCGGCGGCGAACGCCGGGCGCCGTTCAATGAACGCGTATTGGGCCAGATCCTCCTCGGACGTCATATAGGGGGAGTACCGGCCCGGGATAATCTGGTCGGTGTCGATGTCCTCGCCGAAGCGCCAGACTCTTTGGGTTAAGTTCGTATTCATGATGGGTTCCTTTCCTTGGACCTCAAATAAGCGTGCGGGGATCGGTGATCACACCGCGTAGGGCGGTCGCGGCTGCGACCTGCGGCGAGCCCAGATAGATCTCGGCGGAGGGTGCGCCCATCCGGCCCGTGAAATTGCGGTTGCCGGTGGAAAGACAGACCTCCCCGGAGCCCAGGACGCCCAGGTGCCGCCCGATACAGGGGCCGCAGCCCGCCGGTCCGATCGTCGCGCCGGCCGCCAGGAGGGTTGCCAGGGTGCCGTCCTCGGTGGCCTCCTGGAGCACCCGGTGGGAGGCGGGGATGACGATCATTCGCACGCCGGGCGCGATCTCTCGATCCCGCATCAGGTCGGCGGCGGCGTGAAGATCCTGGAGCCGTCCGTTGGTGCAGGTGCCCAGGAAGACCTGGTCGACGTGCACGTCCGCCAGCGCGCCGGCGGGGACGATGTCGTCGACGCGCGGGGAAACGGCGACCACCGGTTCGAGCGTCGAGAGATCGACGGTCAGTTCGTCCAGGTAGCTCGCGCCCTCCCGGACGCGCAGCCAATCCGGCACCGGGTGATAGGACGC
>DAOTTS010000058.1:0-116412 GCA_034437735.1 Anaerolineae bacterium | reverse complement strand
GCTGGTACGCAAAACCTTATCCTTCTCCAAGAAGTTGGAAAACCATATCGGCGCCATTTGGTACTTTGTGCATTACTACAATGCTTCATTAGCCTAATCACTACCTTTTCAGGACTACCGGAGAACGAATACGACCCCTAGTGGTTATACTAAGGGCTGAAAGCTCAATAACTCCCGCCTTCAAAGTACTTTCTACCCCGCTTTCAGCTTGATTTAGCGGAGGTTATTGGATAGCCAATCCTAAACACTTAAAGGAGGATGCACGATGGGTAGTGTTGTTTCGATTGTCAACGTTGAGAATGACCAGGTGCTTGAGGCGGTGCGGCGTGGGCTGATGCTTTGTGAGGGTTTGGATCGGCTCCAGGCGGGGGCAACGGTGTTGCTCAAGCCGAACCTCGTAAAGCCGTCGCCCTCCGGGTCTGGGACGATCACTGATGCCCGGGTGACCGAGGCCGTGGCAACGCTGGTATTGGAACGGAATCCTGGGCGGGTGATCATCGGTGAGGGATCGTCCATCGGGTATGATTTTCCTGGCCGGGTCGATTCGCTGACGGCGATGGAGGCCAGCGGTACCGCCGACGTCGCAAGGGCTCTGGATCTGGAGATGATCGACCTCAATCACGACGAGCGGGTAGAGGTTCACGCCGACAACGCGTTTCTGATGGAAACGTTCGGCGTCGCCCGCACGGCTCTGGAGGCTGATTTTGTGATTGATCTGCCGGTCAGCAAGACGCACGGGCGCACCGGCATCACCTGCGGCTTGAAGAATATGAAGGGCGTGCTTCCCGGCAACGAGAAGAAGCGCACCCATCGCCTGGGATTGGATCGCGCGATTGTCGACCTCAACCGGGTGATGATGCCGGATCTCACCGTCGTGGACGCTATCGTCGGGCGGGCGGGGACGCATACCCACGAAGAAGATCGGGTGGCACTCGGCTGTGTGGTCGCCGGCAAGGACGTGGTTGCTGTGGACGCCGTGTGTGCGACGATCATGGGATTCGACGTCGACGATATCCTCCACGTCAAGCTAGCGGGTGAGGCGGGATTGGGTGAGGCGGAGCTGGACAGGATTGAGATTCGCGGCGAATCCATCGCGTCGGTGGCGCATCCCTTCATACCCTACGCCGAGGCCGCAAAAGCCCGCTTTGGCGCGGTCAGGATCATCGAGAAGAACACATGCACCGGCTGCATGGGGGAGATGGAGAGCACCTTCCTCTATCTTAACAAGGCCGGCTATGGCGAGCGATTGAAGGACCTGACGATGATCATGGGAACGCCGGATGAGGATGCGATCCCCTCGCTTACCGGGACGCCGGTGATTGTCGGGAAGTGCCCACGCCAGTACCGGGAACTGGGTGTGTGGGTGCCGGGCTGCCCGCCCCACGGGATCAAGATTGCCGATGCGATCTGTGAGGCGCTGGGCCTTGACAAGGGGCGCGTGCACGAGACGATCGAGCGGTTACACCAGGGGTGAGTTCGCTCGTGGGCTTTCGGTAGTGATTCGAGGTTGTCTTTGGAATCCGGTGCAAGGCAGTTGGGCCGCAAAGGGTTATAGGTCGACTTAAGGTTTTCTGAGGTGCTTTGCTTTCGAGCTTTGTGCCTGTAAGTGCCTCGCATCTATGGCGAAGACTGGGTTAGACGATGACGCAAAGCTGGAGGAGAGAGTATGGGAGAAACTGAAACGTGGCGGAAGATGTGTCCCAAAGTCATTCTCGAAGGGACGCGCCTGACCTTCAAGACCGAGATCGCTTTTCAACTCAACGAGCACCCACGCGTGGTGGGCCCTCGGAAGTACCGTTATCACTCGCCGATCATCTCGGCCGAGTGGGGGAGCTTTACCAACTTCCCGTGGGGGCGGGGGCTGATCAACTTCGAGCCTTACGAGGAAGCGAAAGCGATGGAGACGTATAAGACGTGGGGGCGACTTCTAGAACTGCAGAAGTACTACTCGTGGATTGTGGATCGCTTTCACATCTCGACGCAGGCCTATCAGTTCGAAACCTACGAACGGCAGTATGATTTCGGCTGGCTCGAAGCGCGGCTCAAGGCGATCGGTTTTCAACTCATCTACCTTCATCGCTCGCCGGCGTCCTTTGCCGAGGCCCGGGAGCGGCGTTTGAAGGCATCAGGCAACCCTTCTCAATACGATGATTTATCCCAGTTTGTCGAGGAGCAGGCGTTGATGGATCAACTGGTCGATGCGTCGATTCTGCCGACCTTGCGATTGGATATCTCGGACAACGATGTGGAACGGGCCACCGAGACGATTGCTGATTATCTGCATGCGTCCGGGGCTATCTGGGCGGACTATTGATCGTTTACTTATCAGGAGGTGTATGGATGAAGAAGCGAACGTTGTGGGCATGGATAAACGTGGTGGCGGTCGTCGCGACGATTGCTATCAACGGCTTGGCGAACGCGCTACCTCTTAATGGCCTTACGACCGGTGAGATCTCAGATCGTTTTGACGTTTACTTCGTACCAGCCGGCTACGTGTTCTCGATATGGGGTGTGATCTATCTGGGGTTGATCGCCTTTGCGCTCTATCAGGTCCTGCCTGGCCAGCGGGACAATCCACGACTCGAGCGGTTGGGACCCTGGTTCGTGTTGAGCTGTGTTGCGAACATTGCGTGGCTCTTTCTGTGGCACTACGAGATCTTTCCCCTCACGCTGGTTGCGATGGTGGCCCTGCTGGTGTCTCTGATCGGTGTCTATCTACGGCTGGGCATGGGTCGCGACGACGTGCCTACGGCCGAGCAATGGCTGGTCCGTCTCCCCTTCAGTATCTACTTGGGATGGGTGTCCGTGGCGACAATTGCCAACGTGACGTCCCTGTTGGACTATCTGGGATGGAACGGATGGGGTATCAGTGAGATCGTCTGGACGATCGTGATGCTTGTGGTTGGGTGCGTGTTGACCACGTTGGTCAGTTTGTCGCGTCGTGACGTGGCCTATGCTTTGGTCATCGTTTGGGCGTTTCTGGGCATTGCGGTGAAGCACCGAGGCACCCCTGCGGTCTCTATCTCCGCGATTGTCGCGGCGGTTTGGGCGGCGGGCGTGGGTGGGGTCGCTGCGATTCGGAGATTGAGACGTTAAGGACTGGATAGGAGCGATTTAGAGAACTGGGGCTTGTTGTGTCCGGAATCAGAGCATCACGCAAGGAGATAGGAATGGACTTTTACGAAGAACCCACCAAACAATTGCCGATTCGAGACTATGACGTCGTCGTAGCGGGCGGCGGAACTGCCGGTGTGGTCGCCGCGGTCGCGGCAGCGCGGCAGGGCGCGAGGACCGTGCTGCTTGAGGCCAAGGGCTACCCCGGCGGAATTGTGGTCGAGGGCGGAACGGCCCTCCATAGTTTCTACAATCTGTGGAAGGCCTTTCCGGGAGTTGAGAAACGGCAAGTGGTACGCGGTATTCCGCAGGAGATCGTCGATCGCCTGATGGAGGTTGGGGGTACGACGGGGCACGCAGAGATGACGGAGGGATCTGACTACGATTCGGTCTGTACGGCGATCGACACTGAGCTTTAT
This sequence comes from Anaerolineae bacterium, assembly GCA_034437735.1. Classification (GTDB taxonomy): domain Bacteria; phylum Chloroflexota; class Anaerolineae; order B4-G1; family SLSP01; genus PWVB01. The sequence goes on along the minus strand of DAOTTS010000058.1, from coordinate 112,879 downwards.
AAGCTGGTCGCCTTCGAGATGATGGAGGAGGCCGGGGTCGACGTCTGCGTGAACACGCTGTTGACGGGAGCCATCGTCGACGGTGACCGGGTTCAGGGCGTGATCGTGGAAAGCCGCTCGGGACGTGAGGCGATCTACGCGGATACCTTCGTGGACAGCACCGGTTACGGCGATCTCGGAGCCCACGCCGGGGCGGATTTTGTCGAACTCAACGATTACCCGGTCGTCAACAGCATTGGGGTTGCCGGCGTGAGTCTCGAGAAGTACTATGATTTCCTGGCCTCCTATGACGCGGTGACGCAGTACGCCGAGGGCCTCCGCAGCGGCGAGCCCGATAAGATCGTCCGGGTCGACGGCGCCCGTGATAAGCTGCCCGCCGAATTCGCCGAGGGGGCCCGGGCGATTGGTATGTCCCTGGTCACCACTTCGGTACACGACGATTACTTTATGTTCATCAAAATCAACTACAAGATGCCGGTGAGTCCGACCGACCGCGACTATGCTGCGAAGGCGGAGCTTGAGCTGCGGCAGCGGCAGGCCAAAGCGATCGAGCTGCTCAGGGCCTACGTGCCCGGCTGCAAGAAGGCGTTTATCGCCCGGACGAGCCCCTCGCTCTGTATCCGGCGCGGGCGCACGATCGCGTGCGATTACGATATCACGCGGTCGGACGTGCTCAAGGGTCGGCACTTTGACGATGACGTGATGATCTACGGCTTTCACGACAGCGCACCCCGTTTGCAGATCAAGGACGGGGGCACGTATGGCGTTCCCTATGGTGCGCTGCGGGTAAAAGGACTCGACAATCTGTTAGCCGCCGGCATGTTGATCACGACGAATCACGATGCCCATATGTCGACGCGGAACACGGTGTGTTGTATGGGGCAGGGGCAGGCGGCGGGCACGGCAGCCGCGCTCTGCGCGGCTCAAGGGTGTGGGACCCGGGATCTTGACTATGCTGATCTGCGGCAGGCGCTGGAGCGCGGAGGCGTCATTTTCGAAAGGTAGTTCTTACGACCCACTTCGATGCAACAGATGCATTTGCGAGCCGTCTAATCCGTAACGGGCGGCTCGTGTTGCAATACTTTGTCATTTTGATGAAACTCTCTTGCATTTATCGTTGCTTTCAAGAAAGCGAGAGCCAGTCCTGTGGGTTTCGAGTTCTAATCAGCGAAGCCGGAGATTGCAAATCTCCCCAGAGCGCGAATGATAAGGCCGTCATCTCCCCGATTTCCCCGAATCCTCGGATCTGCCGGATCGCATTGGCGCCAGTGAAGACTATCTGACGGGACTCATCAATCAGATTGGCGCGATGTCCATGCCGGCTGTTCTTGTGCTGGACGACGTGCATCTTCTGGACGCAGCCGCCGTCTTCGACTCCCTTGCTTTTCTCCTGGAGCATTTACCCCCTGCGTTACATCATGCCGGTCGATGCCGATGAGCAGACGGAGACGCATCTGAAAGGCATTGGATGTAGTCCGGGGCAGATCACAGGGACGGCCCGTGTACTCCACGGCCCCGAGGACTTCGACCAGATGCAGCACGGCGACGTGTTGGTAGCCGACATCACGACGCCTGCGTGGACGCCGCTCTTTGCCTTGGCGGCAGGCATTGTCACCAACGTCGGCGGGACGTTGAGCCACGGTTCCATATCTAAGTGGCGCCCTGATTCTCTTTCTCGGATTTCTTCTCAGTACGGCCCGGCAGGACGTGCTATCTAAGCGATAGGTTCGATCACTTGAAAACGCTGTAATGCAGGCTGACGGTCACGTTTTTGAAGTGTGCGCATCCTGCAAAGCCCGTCCCCGAGACGGGGACTCTGAGCTTTTCAAAACCACTTGAAGAAGTTGGATGCGCGGGTTTGTGGTAGGACCCTTGTCGGTCATCGAGGCGATAAATCTCTGACTACGAACTTTCGCTAGATCTTTGATAAGCACCATTTCCCCGCTTGCCCATTTGCAAATCCAGCCTCCAAGTCTTATAATGTTAATAGAACATAAGTTCTATCTGGGGGCGTTTTCAGGACGATAGGTATTTCGCACACGAACGATGGGGAGGAGGCTGAGATGCCGAGGAGAAGGCAAGAGACCAGGTATGAGGATGCTGTGGAGGATTCGCGCCCGTCCTTGCGGGCGCGGTTAGCACGTTTTTTGGCGTGGGTCGGGGGTCTTTTTGCTGTGACGGTTGGCATTGTGGTGACTCAACGTCTGAGTCAGGATTCTCTCGCGTTGATGGTGGGGTTAAGCTGTGGGATTGCTGCGATGCTGCCAACGCTTGTGATGGGGGTTTTCTTATGGCGTCGTGAGAACGCCCGACGCGAGGAGCAGGTTACCCGGGAACGACGGCAGTCGATGGCCCCACCGGTTATCGTTGTGAGCCCGCCGAGCATGCCGGGTTACGGCACCCAGCAGCCGATGCTTACGGATCAACAGAGTCCATGGGGTTGGCCCAGATCGCAGGGGGAGCGCGACTTCAGGATTATCGGTGAATCCTGAATGAAGGTTCTCTGTCGCTCAAGGAAGGGGGGCTTCAAAGGTCAGCTAAAGAAGACTTAATCGCCGCTGGACATCGCCGAGAAGCGCGTACGCGTTTGCTTCATCGTCCGGCAAGGTTATGCTGCCCTCTTTTCCCTGGTATCGCTCCTCCAGCCATTGGTCGAGCCACTTGCCCAGCAGCCCAAGTCCAACGGCGCGCATCGACCAATCTTCAAACCCACGCCGGACCAGCGTGTGGTAGGTGAGGATAATACAGTTTTCGTGCCGAGGATCCCGAACGATCCTCGGGTAGAGACGATTGATAGCGGATCTTGGTCCTTCAAGGACTTGGAGGAATTGACGTTCGGTGGCAACGAGCAGCCCCGTGATATCGTTCGCCCGGTTGTAGGTTTTGCTCGTCGATTCAATATCCCGGAGAAGGGCCCTGTCGACGGGTTGTGTGGCATCGCTCCGATAGATCAGGCGAATCAGTGGGTCGGCCATTGTGAACCTCCAACTGTGGGGTGGAGCGTCAAGATGGATCCGCTTCGGGTTTTTCGTCGATCTTAGGCTGGGCCGGCGCAAATCCCTGCTGGATGACGTGCGTCAACTCATGAGCTAACAAGCGCTGCCCCGACGTTGATTCAGGTGCATAGGCGTTCTGACGGAAGTAGATGTCGGACCCGACCGTAAACGCACGGGCTTGCATCGAGTGACTTAGTTGATCGGCCTCGGCATCGGTATGGATGTTGACGTTTTCGAAATTGGAGCCAAACGCTCGTTCCAGCGGCTTGCGATTTCCCTCCGGCAGCGATTGCCCGTTGCCCTGGGCCTTCTGGACGGCCGTGGTCAGCGAGTTCGAGGTTCGCATCGTGCCATCGGGCTGCATCATCAGTTCCTCTTCTTCGGGCATTTCCTGCCGCTGGATCGCGGCCTCTCTCTTCATCTGCATTTCCTCTTCCTCCTGCCGCTGCACTTCGGCAGTCCCGGCGTTATCCTGAACCTGCTGGAGGACCTGATCGGCGATGTGATCGGCCTCTTGCTCGTAGACGTCACCCGCCGGGGTGACGGTCAGCTTGGGTTGAAGGATTAGGTCGCCGGTGAGCTGGGTCACGGCCCGATTACCCGCTCGACTTTGGAGGTGGTTGAGAAGATGGATCCGCGCTGCCGGCTTGGAATCCCCATGGGTTGCGTGCCGATGTGCGTACAAGCGATCGCCGTTTGAACGACGTAGATGCTGAACCATAGCTATCCTTCCTTTCGCTTAAAGCTGGAATGCTCTCGGCTATCTGTATTATATATCGAGATGGCCTTGGAAGTCAAAACCGATCGGCTGGGGTGGGGCTTTGACCGGCGAGACCGGGGATCGCGGGAAAAGTAGATCGCTTTTTCTCCTCCTCGGAGCGAGATAAGACCGTGTGAATCAGGTCGATGTGGTATACTGAAGGTCCCCTGTTCGCTAGTCGAGGAGTCAGGTTCTCACGTGAGTGGCTGGTATATGTATGTTCTTCGCTGTGGTGATGGTTCTTTTTACACGGGAATGACCAATGATGTAAGCCGGCGCCTATCCGAACACGCATCGGGTAGAGGAAGCCGGTATACACGGGCGCATCTGCCGGTGACCTTGATCGGAGTCTGGGAATACGCCGATCGGTCGGCAGCGATGCGGGCTGAAGCCAAGTTCAAGACGTTTACCCATTCGAAAAAGGCGGACCGCCTTCGGACGCGAGATGATTTTGAGGCAGGCGTGTTCGTTCCGGAGATTCTGGACGCCGTTGACCCCGCGTCTGGTTAATGGCGATTTTGATCAACGTTCAATTGACTTTGGCATAATATGGAGTAGAATATGCACCTGTGAATTCATCGATATTATAACGGCCGCAGGGCCGTTTTTGTCTGCTAATGCGGTATCCATGTGATTGTCATTCCTCACGGATATCGCGTCATGGGGTAATTGATCGGGTCATGACGGCCCATCAGGATGCTGGTGAAGCGGCTTGAGGATCCTGCCCGGATCAGCAGAAGCATATGCCGTTGGGAAGCGTTTATCTTAGAGGAGCGGAGTCAATGAAAGAATATATCACGGAGGATGTCCGAAATATTGCCTTAATTGGCCACGGCAGCTCGGGGAAGACGATGCTGGCCGAAGCGATGTTGTTTGCAAGCAAGGCAATCAAACGCCTGGGTTCGGTAGAAGATGGCACAACGGTGACCGACTTTGACGAGGAGGAGGTCCGCCGCAATATTTCGCTAAGCTTGGGCATGGCTCCCGTCGAATGGAAGAAGATCAAGCTTAATCTTCTGGATACACCCGGTGACACAGATTTCGCAGGTGAGGTACGCAGCGCCCTTCGTGTTGCCGACCTGGCTCTTTCTGTCGTCGATGCAGCGTCCGGGGTCGAGGTTGGTACGGAGCTGACGTGGGGATATGCGGACGACGAGGGGGTACCCCGTGCGGTGGTCGTCAATAAGATGGACCGGGAGAACGCAAGCTTTGAAAATACTTTGGCCTCGCTCAATGAGGTGTTTGACGTGCAATTCCTGCCCCTGATGCTGCCCATCGGCTCGCAGGATGATTTCGCGGGTGTCATCAACTTGTTGGAGCAGAAAGCCTATATGGGGTCGGAGGGAGAGCCCGCCGACATCCCGGATGACCTCGCCGATCAGGTTGAGTCTATGTACACCGAGATCGTTGAGGCCTCGGTGGAAGCGGATGAAGAATTGATGATGAAGTACTTCGAGGACGAGCCCCTGACCCCCGAGGAGATCTACAATGGGCTTCGGGCCGTGATTGCCGAGGGGAATTGGGTGCCGGTCCTCGTGACAGCCGGTGGTGAAGTGACAGGCGTGCGGTCCCTTATGGACGTCTTGATCGATATCGCACCGTCGCCGGCCGGTCAGATGTTTGAGGCAGAGGATCAAGATGGCGAACTGGTTACCCTTCCCATCAGTGATAATTCGTCCAAAGCCTTGCTGGTTTTCAAGACCACGGCTGATCCTTATGTAGGCAAGCTCACGTACTTCCGGGTCTATGGGGGCATGGTCAGATCCGCAGAGACCATGTACAACGTAAGGGCTGACGAGGATGAGCGGTTGGGGCAGATCTTCTCGATGCAGGGCAATGAGCAGTTGTCGGTGGAAACGCTTCACGCGGGGGATATCGGCGCGGTCGCCAAGATGGCCGAGGCGCTCACCGGTGATACGCTGACCGATGAGGAGAATCCTATCGTGATGGAAGGTCCTACCTTCCCCGAACCGCTTTACAGCGTGTCGATTAACCCGGTTTCAAAGGCCGACACGGCCAAGATGGGAAGTACCCTCACCCGTCTGTGCGAGGAGGATCCGACGCTGCACTGGCATCAGGATCCGATAACCAACGAGACCATCCTTTCTGGTATGGGGGATACGCACGTCGGCACAGCCGTGCGGAGGATGCAGTCGCGCTTCAACGTGAACGTCGAGCAGAAGACGCCGAAGGTTCCCTATCGTGAGACGGTCACGGCCGTGGGGGCCTCTGAGTATCGTCACAAGAAACAGTCCGGCGGCGCCGGTCAGTTTGCTGAGGTACATATGCGGTTGGAGCCGCGACCTCGGGACGAGGGATTTGAATACGAGTGGGAGGTCTTTGGAGGTCGTATCTCGACCTCATTCCGGCCCTCGATTGAAAAGGGGATCAAGCAGGTTCTAGGGCAGGGCGCTATGGCTGGATATCCTATTGTGGACGTCCTGGCTGCCGTCTATGATGGCAAAGAGCATCCTGTTGACTCCAAGGATATTGCGTTCCAGATTGCAGGACGTGAGGCTTTCAAAGAGGCTTTTCTGCGGGCGAAACCTGTGCTCCTGGAGCCGATCTATGAGTACGTCGTGACCGTGCCGAATGAGTTTGCCGGCGCTGTCATGTCGGATCTGAACACACGGCGCGGGCGGGTTCAGGGCATGGCTCAGGAAGGAACGAAAGCGATCATCACGGCGGAGGCGCCACTCGCAGAGATGCAGCGGTACGCTACAAACTTACGCGCGATCACCCAGGCACGTGGGCTTTTCTCCTTGAAGTTTGTGCGTTACGACGTGGTGCCCTCGTATCTGGCGGAGGAGATTGTCCAGAAAGCGCGGGCGGAAGAGGATTAGGCCCTATTTTAGTGTAGGTCCTATTCTAGGATAGGACCTATGCATTGAAATGCGCATCGGGCTGCTCGAATGTTGAGAAGCCTTTCACAACCAAAGTTCAGGCCCCAGTCTTAGACTGGGGCCTGAGCGTTTACGATCCTTCACCAGAAAAAAGCGGGGTTCCCTCAAGTATACCAGGGCGCGGTTACTCTGATGGCTTTTGGGCCTTTCTTGGTGCGCCTAATGGCGAATTCTACGAATTGACCCTCATGGAGCGTCCTCACTCCACGAGCCTGAATATCCGATTCATGGACGAATAGATCTTGCCCCTTTTTCTGGTGGATAAACCCATACCCTTTTTCCACATTATACCATTTGACGATACCTGTATACCGCTGAGACATAGGGGGGGTCCTCCTTTCATCCTAAGTAACTCTGTGTACGCTGCTTGATCCAGCCTGGAGATCGCCCCCAAGGACGGGGCTCCGAGCATGCATTCCGATGCAGGTGATTTTATTGATGGGTGCCGGCGCATCGCGCTTGAGGACCTTCGCGTCAGGCTGATGCTTGATCGTAGTATGCAGACGCGCCTCGACTTGCGTTCCTGCTTTCAATCCGCACGCAGGAAGCCGAGGCGCGATTTCCTTACCCGTTTTGACACTACGGACATCATAAGCGTCAATGATAAAGGTACAGATTAACCACAACGGTACCCGCTCTTATGGATGGGATCCAACTGAGCGATGACGATCGTACTTGATAAGACCTAGCCTATGAAATGATGACGTGCCTCACGAGATGATCGGTGCATGATAACGTTCTGGGAACTCGATTCAGAAAACTCAATCGTAGCGTTTTCTACTCGATGAACGTTTTCCTACTCAAACTCGTTGCGTCACTCTCGGCGTGGAACCTTGCGCTTATAGCGATAGACGATACGCCCGCGATCGAGATCGTAGGGTGACAACTCAACCTTCACTCGATCCCCTAATAGGATGCGGATATAGTAGCGACGCATCTTGCCACTTAAATAGGCGATAACCTCATGGTCGTTATCCAATTTGACACGAAACTTCGTGCCCTTGAGTGCTTCGGTGACCGTACCCATCACTTCAATCTTTTCTTCTTTAGCCATATGCCTCCTTCCAGCATAATGTGCAAACATAACGTGCAAACATAATGCGCAAACATAACGTGCAAACTTAATGCGTAAACGTGCACTGCTCTGGTATGTGCTCTTGTCAAGGTTGAGTCGATCGACTCAACAGCTCGGATTCACTGTGCCCTATTTGGACTCTGCCCGTTCGTACTGTTCTTGGAGCGCGGTGTTAATCTGCTCTTCGGCGCTCTGAAGTGTAATGCCTTGAGAGACTGCAAGCTCTCCGGTGAGCAACTTCATACCCCGGTTGAAAATACGTCTACCCGGGACATTGAGCTTCTCCTCTTGAATACGCCGCCAGGTGAGATCGCGCAATACCTCCGCAATCTTATCCGTATTGCCGGTATCCAGTTTGTCATTACACACTTTGTATCGCCGCTTATGTGGCTTGGGAAGATTGGTGGGTTCGGATGACAGGATATCCAGCACACTCTGGACATCACTCTTCGCCACTGCCCGTCGTAGCCCAATCTCTTCCGCCTTTTGGACTGGGACCATTACCATGGTTTTCGTCTTGCCAAGAATACGGATTTTGTAGCACTGTTGCGGCTCGTCCATAGCCGGCATATCCTGCAAATTGGCAATGATGCCAGCCCCATTGTTGGGATGATACACGGCCTCACCCACTCGGAACATAACCTGACCTCCTAGTTACTATCGCTATGTACGTCGCTGTCACTATGTACGGGTCCATCTCATCAGGACCCCCTGTAAAGCCCGCGGTCTTGATTTTCCTCTAAAGGTTGAGAGAGTGCAGAAAGCTTTGACTCCAGCCACTGTAGCTCTGCTTCTGCGATGGCTGTACTGTAATCGTGCACCAAACGCTGGCCTAGTTCCTGCGGCGGATTTTCCTCCGATTCCTCCAAGGGCGTCGGGTTGGACAGGTAATCCAAGATTTGGGAGCGCCGATGGGTCAACCGTGTCTTAAGCTCATCGCTCGATAGGCTGTCGGCCAGAATCAGGTGACGGACGAATGCCTTGATCGAAAAATGGGCGGAGGAGAGCTCCTCTAACCACGTGCGGAGCTCCTGCCGGCCTGCTTCCGTAATTGCATAGAGTTTTCGAGGCGGCTTACTGGTATTCGGCTCTACGTTAACCGTCGCTAGTCCATCATTCAGAAGTGAATGCAGGGTGGGATAGAGGCTACCGTAGCTTGGACTGTCGATCAACCAGCTCAAGCCCTTGAAAAGGGATTTAATATCATAGCCCGACATCGGTTGTTGTTCTAATAGTCCCAAAATAATATATCGTATACTCACAATTCTTCCTGCATGACCTTGAAGCAGATGAACACTGTTAATCGAACCCCCTCAGGGCTGAAAGCTAAACAACGTCCGCATTGTGAACTGTTGTTAAACCCGCTTTGAGCTTGACGTCGCCCACGATATTTCGTCGCTATTTATTAGCACTCCAATATATATCGAACAGATATATATTACCACGAAATCTGCTTTTTGTCAATGAAAATCTCGTTATTTCGTCCGTGGGATTGACAACCTGTTGCAATATGGTATTATGCAATCGTCCCAAGTTAGTATCCTGCAGTCGTTGGATTTGTGGGATTCTAGGGATACATTGCATAGAGAGAAGGCGATTTAACGATCCACACCTGGATTGACCTTGAGTCTAGCCAGGTTTTATGGTGTCTCTTTCTGCTTGTGGATGTGAGGGTTGGTTACTGGTCGTGCTTTGCAAGGGAGGTGAGAGCGAATGACCTATGTGGTCCGAAGGGATAATGAGTCGACGGAAAGTCTGATCAAGCGTTTTCGGAAGAAGGTATCGCAAGATCGGATTCTAAGTGAGCTGCGCAAACGACGCTATTTCATTACCAAAGGTGAGAAAGAGCGCATTGCAGAGCGCAAGGGTATCTCGAAGGCGCGCCGCCGCGCGCGAAAACGCAGTCGACGCGGCTGAACTACGCAGCCGGTGCGGCTGAACTACGCAGCCGGCGCGGCTGGGTTCTCATTCATTTTTATGGGCTTTTATGCCTGCGGTAAGGAGAAACTCTGAACCGGTTCTTTGATCCGTGGGCTGTAAAGCGCTAGAGCGTTCTAAATCGTCACTCCCCTACATCGCGTAGGGGAGTGTGTTTTATCTGAGCCTCTTTGTTACAAGACGTCCATCGTTGTGAAAGAAAAAGCGGCGCCAACCGGCGCCGCTTGATAACTCTCGGTGTTGACGTCAAAGTAGTGTTTACCGCATATAGTCTGGCGGTGCCTCTTCCTCTTCGCCTTCCTCGCCGGCTTCGGCCTCTTCGCCCTCTTCGCCCACCAGTTCGACCTCTTCGCCTTCCTCGCCGACCAGCGGAACAGCGGCTTCGCCCTCGAGCAGCTCCAACTCGGGCTGCGGTTCCTCGAGCTTTTCCTCTTCCATGAACGTGACCTGGACAATTGTCTCGTCAGGGCGGTTCAGGATTGTCACGCCGTCCGGCACCTCAATATCGGCGACGGTGATCGAGTCTCCGATTTCCGTAAGCCCGGTCACGTCGAGTTGAATTGACGGGATCAAGGCCATAGGAAGCGCTTCGATTTCCAGTTCATTCAAGGGCTGAATGAGCACGCCGCCAGCTTCGGTGGTGGCAGGGGCTTCTCCGACCGTAATCACAGGGACCGGAACCCGTACATATTCCTCCAGACTCAGGGCCTGCATATCGACGTGGATAACGTCACGGCGTATGGGGTGGTGTTGAACATCGCGGAAGATTGCCAGATAGGGCTCCTCTTCGCCTTCAATTTGAACTTGTACGGTCGTGCTGGTCCCAGCCCGTCCAAGTACCTGCTCGACATGACGGCTGCTAAACTTCACGGCCATCGGTTCGATGTGGTGACCATAGATGATTCCGGGCGTGATGTGTTGCCGACGCAGGAGCTTGACCTTTTTGCCGGTTACAGCGCGTGGTTCTGCGTGTAGTTCAATCGATTCCATCCTATTTCCCTCCGTAGCACTCAAAGTTTCAGAATAATAGCCCGGCTTTGTCGCGATAGGGCCCACTCCCCCCCTCTCCATACTAATGCTCGCGCTGGTACGAAATCACGAAGTCTCGAGGGCTCAGAGTTATCGGCATATGTTAGAACACTATCACGCTCAAGAGACAAGGTCGCATTGCTGCGACCTTGCATTCCGAGCCAATCTATTTTAACGTAAACCAGGTTGTTGTCAACTGATGGATTGAGGGCTTTGAGCCTGGTCCGGGCTGTCCTTCTTGGTGATGAAGCTGTGCATTGAAACGTCATCCATCGCCACCATTGCATACCAGGATAGAGCAATACCAACAAGCTGGGTAATCAGCAGGGCCCACGCCCAGTTGCCCTCCGGTGTCCTGAGATTGGGGAAAAGCGTCATCATACGCACGACGAGATTGATGCCCTGAACGAAGACCAGGGAATTGCGTGTGTTCTCCGCGGAGAGGGCACCGGAATTCAGCCCCACCAGGGCAGCGACAAACAGAATTAAGAGCGCGGGTGGAAACACAGCGGCCTGAGGTGCCCGTTGGAAATAGGCCGGCGGATAGATCAGAAAAGCCACCACTTGGATACCTAACAAAACCGCCAATGGAATTTTGGTCTTTGACATCATTCAGTCTCCTTCGCATACTCAAAAAAAGCTATGCTATAATACGGATAACCATAGTCGGTCGGCGCCCCATGCTCCCCCTATTGGGGTTCACACCATCCACTTCGCCAAACCGGTGCGTATTATATTTGACATTCGAAATACGTCAAATTTGACACTTGACGAAGTTTTCGGTAGAATTAGGAATGTTTGATGTGAGGTGGACCTAAACTACTTGCTGGGTGGGTCATCAAATCGAGGAGGTGATAGAGAGACGTGACATATGGAGGTGGGGTCTAGGATTTTCAACGATTGAATGCTCTTGATGTAAATCTGAATTTCATCAGAAGGAGAGAGAGATGCGTACCCGTAGAATTTTAGTAGTAGCTTTGCTTTTGTCGGTTCTTGCCTTGAGTGCGTGCCAGAGCGGTGGTGGTAACCAAGTCAAAGTTGCGATTTTGGCCCCTTTGAGTGGTGACGTGGCTACGTTCGGTGAGTCAACGCGGGACGGCGTATTACTGGCGGTCAAGGAGTGGAACGAAGACGGCGGCGTGCTCGGCAAAGAGATCGAAGTCGTCGTTGAGGACAGCCAGTGCAGCCCCGAGGCCGCTGTCAGTGCGGCCAATAAGGTCATCGATCAGAATGGCGTGAAGTTTATCATCGGTGAGGTCTGCTCCAGCGCGTCCATTCCTGTTTCTGAGATCGTGACGGACAAGGAAGTACTACAGATCAGCCCAACTTCGACCAACCCCAGTGTGACAGTGGACGAAGATGGGAACACCAAACCGACCGTCTTCCGTGCTTGTTTCATCGATCCGTTCCAGGGCAGTGTCGCTGCGAAGTTTGCGATGGATAATCTGGGCGCTCAGACCGCTGCGGTCTTCCTCGATCAGGGTAATGACTACGTTCGTGGTTTGGCCGAGGTCTTCATCAATGAGTTCAGCGCGATGGGTGGCGACGTTGTGGTTGAAGAGAGCTACACGGCTGAGGATCAGGACTTCTCGGCGATTTTGACCAAGGTCAAGGACGCTAACCCCGACGTGCTCTATATGCCCGATTATTACTCCACGGTCAACCTGATCGCTGCTCAGGCTAAGGAGCGGGGTATCGAAGCCGCGATGCTGGGTGGCGATGGCTGGGATTCTTCCGATCTGGACGTGAGTGTTGTTGAGGGTGGGTATTACACCAATCACTTCTCCCCCGATGACACCCGCGCGATCGTTCAGGATTTCGTGAGTAAGTATGAAGAGGAGTACGGTTCCACACCTGACGCGCTGGCCGCTCTTGCGTACGATGCGGCGAATATCCTCTTTAAGTCCATGGTTGATGCCGACTCCACGACCGAGCCGTTAGAGGTTTCGGCGGCGATGGAGAATGGCTCTTTCCAGGTCGTGTCAGGCGATATCTCGTATGACGAGTTCCATAATCCCGTGAAAGCGGCTGTGGTCCTCAAGGTTGAGAACGGTGAGATTGTCTACACCGATACGATTGCTCCGTAACCTGGGAACTCTCCCCGGTACTGGCAATCTGTGAACTACCGGAAAGCCGGGGCCACTATGAGTGAGCCCTGGCTTTCCGCTTTTGAGAAAGCCTCCATGTATATGATGGGGGGGAGGCTAGGAAGGTGTGCTTATGGATCGGACGTTAAAGGTAGGTGGGGGGGAAGGAAATCCAACACGGGAGAATAATGCCGCGCTGCGGCGCCGTGATGGGATGTTCCTCAATTATATAAGTCAGGGCATCTTTGCGTTGGGGGGGCTGCTGGTCCTTTTTGTGCTGGGACGGGCACTCTGGCAAAATCCGAGCGTCTTCATTCAGCAGGTTCTGAATGGGCTGCAACTAGGCTTCATTTATGCTTTGATCGCTCTGGGGTATACGATGATTTACGGGATCGTGAAGCTGATCAACTTCGCTCACGGTGACATCTTTATGATCGGTGCGTTCACGAGTTTCTATACCATTGGTACGCTGGAGTTACATCGATGGTTGACCTGGGTAGCGCCCGGCGTGCCCGAGGGACTGGCCACGATCGTGGGGACGGTGACGGTTATCGCGATGGCGATGGTCATGGCCGCGGCCCTGGCTGTCGTGATCGAGCGGTTTGCCTATCGTCCCTTGCGCAACAAGCCGAGGATTGCGGCCTTGATCACTGCGGTGGGTGTTTCCTTCTTTCTTGAGTATTTTGGCGCACTGCCGTTCGCTTATACGAATAACTATATCACCTATCCGCGCCCGTTCGAGATCGAAGTCTATACGGCCGGCACCGTTTCTCCGATTTTGATGGCGGTGATGTGGGGCATTTTTGCGATCTCGCTGCTGGTCTATGTGATCTTCTACGTGCGTGGCCGGCGGGGCGACTCCCAGTCACAGGCGTGGACCCGACACCCGCTGTTGCTCTTCGGCCTGCAGTTTGGTGGTTTTTTGGGTGTGGTGTTAACGCTGGCCGGCCTGGAGATTGAGACCGGCGGCAAGGTATGGGATCTTTCAGCCTCGAACGTGACGCTGGTGATCATGAGTGCCTCCATTCTGCTGCAAGTTGTGCTCCAGTACGTGGTCAATCGGACGCGCCTGGGTAAGGCAATGCGGGCAGCGGCGTATGACAAGTCTGCTGCGCGGTTGATGGGGATCAATGTGGATCTGGTGATTGCGTCTACTTTCGCTTTGGGCGGTGGTTTGGCCGGCGCTGCCGGGGTGCTCTATGCAACGGCCTATAAGCAGGTTCATCACTTGATGGGCATTATTCCCGGACTGAAGGCGTTCGTCGCGGCGGTGGTCGGAGGGATAGGCAGTATACCGGGCGCGTTTGTCGGTTCCTTGATCATGGGGCAGACTGAGGTCCTGGCAGCCGGCTTTATCTCGACGCCGATGCGGGATGCCATTGCGTTTTCGCTCCTGATCGTCGTGCTCCTGGTGTGGCCGCAGGGTATCTTTGGCGAACCGCCAGAGGAGAAGGTGTAGTGGGGGTGTGAGATGTTAAAACAATTACGAAAACCAAGCGTTGCCTTCTTTGCGGGTGCGTTTGTCATCTTTGTTGTGGTTCAATTGCTCCTGAGCCTGGGGGTGCTCAACAACTTCTGGCGAGGGATCATCTACTGGGGCGCCGCTATCACGATGGTCGCGCTGGGGTTGAACTTGATCTATGGCTTCAACGGGCAGTTCTCATTGGGCCAATACGGCTTTTACGCGATTGGAGCTTACACAGCTGCCGACGTGACGTGGCGGTGGACCCACGATGATCCGTCCGGGCTGGTGGTGGTCCTCTTCGGCTCACTGTTGGCGCTGGGTCTGTATATTCTGGTCGGGCGTTTTCTGCAGGGGTATTATCGTGTCAACGTGATGACCGATTTTACTTTCTATCTGCTCGCGACGGTATTAGCGTTCTGGATCACCGTTCGTTTCATCTCACCCGTGCTTTCACCCGTGGTGGGCAGCGTGCTGGGCGCTTTGCCTGAGGCGATCACCCAGTCTGTCGTTTTCTTCATCGCGTTACTGGGGGGCGCAGCGACGGCCGGCATTGCCAGCTTTATCTTTGGCATTCCCGTGCTGGAGTTGGGGTCCGATTACTTCGGTATTGCGACGCTGGGTTTCACGATTATCGTCAAAGTCTTGCTGGACAACACCGATACGATACTGCCGTTCCCTGAGATGAAGGGTGCGCGGGGGATGATCGGGATTCCGCAGTGGACGACCTGGCCGTGGGTCTTTTTCTCCCTGCTGCTTATCGTTATTGTGATGCGAAATCTCCTCCATTCCAGCACCGGCCGCTCGATTGTCTCGGTACGGGAGGATGAGCGGGCTGCGGAGCTGGTCGGCATCGACGTGGCGAGTTCCAAGGTGCTGGCTTTTGTGATCGGCAGCGTTTTCGCCGGCCTGGCTGGTGGGATTCGAGCGCACGATCTAGCCTTTTTGCATCCCGGCTCGTTTAACTTCATCCAGTCCTTCAATCCTCTGATTATCGTGGTCTTCGGTGGGCTTGGCAGTATGACCGGTACGTTGATCACGGGATTCCTATGGATCCTGCTGCTTGAAGGCCTGTTGCGTCTCTATCTTCCCTCCGGCTTTGAGACATGGCGATTTGTGGTCTATCCGCTCGTTCTCCTGGTCATGATGCTGTTGCGTCCTGAGGGGCTGATGGGACGCCACGAGGTGATCTATCTACGTCAGAAGATACCCGCGCTGTTAGGTGGGGATGATGACGCCGGGTCAGATCTTCAACGCGATGAGTCGACGGAGATCACGGTTGGGACGCAATCCAGTGAATCATCGGCTGAGGTTGGGGAGGTGACCGCATGAAGGGACGACCTGAATCACTTTCGCCTGACGTGGAGGCACGACCGGTTGTGCTGGAAGTTGACGACGTCACACACTTTTTCGGACGCTTAAGAGCGGTGCACGATTTCGATCTGACCCTGCGCGAGGGGGAGCTCGCGGGTCTGATTGGGCCGAATGGTGCCGGCAAGACAACGGTTTTCAACCTTATCACCGGTGTCTACAAACCCAGTGAGGGTCACATCCGTTACATGGGGGTCGAACTTGGAGGGTTGGCGTCCCATGAGATTATCCAGATGGGCATCGCCAGAACCTTCCAGAACATCCGCCTGTTCTCGGACCTGACCGTGTTGGATAACGTGCGTATCGCGTATCATCCGCATGCGGGTTACAGTCTGCTGGATTCGGTGCTGCACACGCGCCGATATCAAGAAAAAGAAGCGGAGATGACCGAACGGGCCCAGGAATTCCTGGCCATTTTCGGCCTGGAGTCTCGGCAGAATGAAATTGCGGGCGGGCTTCCCTACGGCCTCCAGCGAAGGTTGGAGATCGCACGGGCCCTGGCTGCCCAGCCGGAGCTGTTGATCCTTGACGAGCCGGCTGCCGGGATGAATCCTCAGGAGATCGACGAATTGATGGATCTGATTCACTTCATCCGTGACCGGTTCGACTTGACCGTTCTGTTGGTTGAGCATCGGATGCGTCTGGTGATGAATATCTGTGAGTGGATTACGGTCATGGATTTTGGTGAAGTTATCGCCCGCGGCGTGCCCGACGAGGTGCAAACGAATCCGCAGGTGGTAGAGGCTTATCTGGGACGCCAGGCACAGGTGATATAATCCTGGGTGGGCGATGAATGAGAGGATGATCTATGGCGTTGTTAGAGGTTAACGATCTTTACGTCTCGTATGGGGCCATTCGGGCGCTGCATGGGATTTCGTTTCACGTGGATGAGGGAGAGGTTGTTACACTCATTGGCGCCAATGGCGCCGGTAAGTCGACAACTCTCCAGACCATCTCCGGCCTGCTGCCGGTCGATCAGGGCTCGATTGCCTTCAATGGCGAGGATATCACAGGGGCCGAGGCAAGCAGCATTGTACGAAAAGGCGTCATTCACGTTCCTGAAGGACGCCGGATTTTCTCGCCGTTGACCGTCCGTGAGAATCTGGACATGGGGGCTTATACCCGTCATGATTCTGACGAGATACAGGCCTCTATGGATTACGTGTTTCAGCTTTTTCCCCGGATGAAGGAGCGGTTGGAGCAGACAGGGGGGACGCTCTCCGGAGGCGAACAACAGATGCTGGCGGTGGGCCGTGCCTTAATGGCCAAGCCTAAGCTTCTGCTGATGGATGAGCCTTCGATGGGGTTGGCGCCTATCCTGGTTGAGGAGATCTTCGATATCATCGCGGAAATCAGTCAAGAAGGGGTTACGATTCTTCTGGTCGAGCAGAACGCCCATATGGCTTTATCTGTGGCTGATCGTGGGTATGTGTTGGAGACAGGGACGATTGAACTTGAGGGATCCGCGAAGGAGCTTGCCGAGAACGCGAGAGTGCAGGCTGCCTATCTCGGCGGTTGATTATCCCAAGCACGCAGTCTGGGCGGGAGGACGTTGGTTCCTTCCGCTCTTTTCTTTTGTGTTGAGAGAGACTCGTCTTATAGAGGATTTCAGAGGTTGACTTTGGACTCGAAGCGATCTGCGCGGGTCGTCGTGCTGGCTTTCATGTTGCTCGTATGGATGCTCCCCGCGTGCGCTCTTATTGAGGGGGAGCAGGAGCCGGACGTCTTTGAGCTCGCAGTCATCGCTCCGTTCGGTGATACGTACGGAAATCTCGGACAATCGGTCCGCAACGGTGTCCTCCTTGCCGTTGAGGCCCAGAATGAGCGGGGGGGCATTCTGGGACGGCCCGTTCGCGTGATTCTGGAAGAAAGTGCCTGTGATTATCAGACCGCTCGTGATGCGGCGCAGACCGTTATCGCCGACGAGGGCGTCGCCTTTATTGTGGGTGCGGTCTGTGCTGACGCCTCCGAAGGCGTCGCCCAAGTTGCGTCAGAGGCGGGGGTCTTACAGATAAGTCCCGCCTCGGTGGACGCGGATTTTACCGAGGATGCCGCTGGGGCTTTGCGCCCTTTGGTGTTCAGAACGCCGGTCACCGATCCCGACCAGGCGGTTATCGCTGCCAAATTCGCCCTGGATACGTTGGGGGCTGAGACAGCAGGGATTCTACACGCGGAGCAGGGAGACTATGGGGCTGTGCTGGCCGATGCGTTCACTGTGGCCTTTGAGGCAGAGGATGGGGAAGTGATCGCCCGGGAGGCCTATGACCAGAATGCCTCGCAGTTCTATGAAGCCCTGGAACCTGTCCGTGAGGCCAATCCGGATGTGCTTTACATTCCGGGTTACCATTCGGTCATCAATAATCTGGTCGCCCAGCTCCGGGCATTTGGTATGTTCCAAACCATCATCGGCAGTGATGGTTGGCAGTCGCCTAATTTGGACGTGACTATCGTGGAGGATAGTTACTTCCCCGTCCATTATTTCGCTTCAGAGCCACGTGCGATTGTCGAAACCTGGAACTCCCTCTATGAAGCCCGGTATCTTGTACTTCCGGACACACTCGCGACCTTGGCCTATGACACGACGAACGTGCTGCTCGCGGCTGTGGAAGCCTCGGGCTATCCCGATCCCTACAGCGTGAGTCAGGTGCTTGAGACTACGTCTTTCGAAACGGTCTCTGGTCGGTTGGCCTTTGATGAGATGCACAATCCGATCAAATCTATGGTGATTTTGCGTGTCGATGACGGTAGGATCCGCGTTGAGGAACGCCGGTTTGCGCGAACTCCTGAGGATGAAGGCTCCGAGAGCTTAGAACCTCAGGAATAGTTTATGTCGTCATGGCATCTTACTCAACATCGAAGCCGAGTAATCCAGATTTGTAGCTTTCAGGGGTAATGGTATACTCACGCATGGTTGTATGCTGAAAGCTATACTTGGTCGACGTCATCGTTCATCTAACCGCTGTTCTTTGCCTAACCTCATATGATTACGGTGGATTCCAAATCCCTTATACAGGCTCTACGTCACTACGATCCAGCAGCCGATCTGGTGGAAATGGTCCGACGGATTCTATGGGATCATCTCCAACGTCACGCTCCGGATCTGGATAGCCTTCAGCCTTTCCAGCCCGGGCGTCAATTCGAGCCCGGCGATTGGATTGGCATTGACGGATCCCCGGCGCATATCGTGGCAGTTCGGGAGCGCGCCAATCCCCGGCAAGGTGGTTTTTCGACGCTCGACCTTGAGATGCCGGATGGATCACGGCGACGTCTAGCCTCACGTACGGGATCTGATGCTGAGGATGCCCTCTCCTTTGCCATTCCCGACTCGTTGGTCTATGAGACACTGTCCATTCATCAGGATGCTTTACGTGCGGTGTATCCACAGTTTCTATCGTCACGGGTGTTGAAATCCCGAGCGTCCGCAACCTATGGAGGCTCCCTGTCTTTAGATTCCCAGGAGGGAACTCCTTCACCACCACGATCTGCGACCATTCCTCAAGCCCGTCCGATCCGTTTTCTATCCGACGCTGAACTCGAAGAGATCTAGTCCGAACATCCGGAATGGGAACTGAGCGCCCGATCTGCTTGGTCGACTTTCTTGTCGCTTTGGGAGCCAAGGACGTCGGATCCTCATCCATGGACGCAGAACGCATTGCTTCGCGGTTTTATCCGGCCTCTTTTCGAGGCTTTGGGCTGGTCTCCTGCCTGTTTAGGTGACTCGCAGGGGCCGGATCACGACGGGTCCCGTCCTTGTTCGCGTTGGGCTCTCTATACAGATGATGTACAGCGACAGGCCGCCGAGTATTCGCAGGGCAGCGATGACGCCGAGTTGACACCCGCTATGGTTATGTTTGTTCTCGACGCGGGGTCTCGATCGGACTTTGAGCCAAACTCCTGGGCGTTCAATGATCTGGCTTTACCGATGATTGCCGAGCTGATGACGACCGCCGTGCAATGGGGGGATCACAGATGGGAGGCGCTGGCGATTCTACACCCAACGGTGGGACAACCCTGACATAGGGAGCACCGCTGCGGAATTCTATGAGATCGACTTGAAGCCTCTCACCAATCAGATGACCGCGATCGGGACGCTCAACCGGGAAGTGTGGGGCGTGTTCCAGCGATGGTGGTTGTTATGGCACAGGGATTCATACGTTCCGGCCGCGCGTGGGCAAGCCCCGATCGATATGCTTCAGGAACGGGCTGCGACAGAGAGGCGACGAGCGGTTCGGCGATTCCAAGATTCGATGTTGGCGCATGTGCTGCCTATGCTTGCGGGCGGCTTTGTCGCTTACCGGCGCCAGGCCCTTGGTGTTCAGGCGGAGACTCCCTCCTCACTTCAGGAGATCGCTGACGCGAGTCTGTCTCTGGCTTGCACGTTGCTTTTTATTATGTATGCCGAGGTGCGGGGGCTGCTTCCGATGGATGATCCCGTGTCAATTTGGCCAAGGCTAACCTCTCTCTCTGGGTTTTTGCCCGGGGCGGAGCTTTAACGGAGCCGCAGCGGCATCTCCGCCAAGGGAACAGTCTCCTCGGCGTGCGCCTGCGCGATCTGGGTCTTTCGTCACGTCGACATCTCGATTTGATCGGTGGGGTTTCGTCATTGGGTACCCGGGTCCAAGGGCCGGGTGAATCTGTGGCATTGCTCCCGAGGGAGAAAGCCGTTCTTGACCTTTGGGTCAGCACTTTTGTGGGAAATGATGAGGCTACGCCACTTATGGACGAAGATGGCGATCTCTTTAGATTTCTCGA
Source organism: Anaerolineae bacterium (assembly GCA_034437735.1). Classification (GTDB taxonomy): domain Bacteria; phylum Chloroflexota; class Anaerolineae; order B4-G1; family SLSP01; genus PWVB01. The sequence goes on along the minus strand of DAOTTS010000058.1, from coordinate 92,506 downwards.
CCAACCGGTCGATACAAGGCCGGCGTCGTTTAATAGGGCTCTGGCTCGGGCAGAAGAGCTGAGTGACCAGAAAGGGTTCGTTCATTGGGATCTGATATTCCCGGGTGTGTTCTACGATCCCAGGCGCCGGGGGCGCGCGATGCGGGCGGGGTTTGACGTGGTGATTGGAAGCCCTCCGGACGTTAATGCGGACAAGGACGGCGTTTCCAGACTTCTGTTGGCCTCGATGGATGCCCCCTGTGCTGCTACCCGGACCGGTTCGAGTCCCTTTGAGGTACTTGCGCGCCGGCTGGTGCGCGCTCCCGGTGGGCGTATCGGGTTGGTCATGATCCCGGAGGCAATCAGGAGGCCGGGACGATGAGCGTACCCCTCACCTTTTTCAGCAACTATACCGATCCGTTTCTGGGATCCTTCAGAGGCTTGGCAGCCCGGGGATTGGGCGGTCTTTCCAATCACCTCGCGGCGATATCGTGAAACTAGACGCGAACCGCGCGCCGGCGAGATTGTCAAGGTGACAGGCACGGCCCTGACATCTCAGATTGATGGCGAGGAGATCCCGCGTATCTGGGGCACGCCGGCCCATCGCAATGATACGGAGGTCCCGCGTTGGCGTGAGTCGTTGGGCCTATACATTCGGCGGCTCCGCGGTTCCGCTCGGGCGCACGCATCGGTCGACTACGTGCTTTTTCAGCAAGGCCCTCACATTATGAGTAAGCTTCTGTCCGCGCTGCGCTCGGATGGACGATTCATGGAATGGGAAGGGCGTTGGTTTCTAAAGTCGCTGATCGCGTCCCCTGATGAAGCTCGGCTTGTGACCTTGGCCCGTACGATGCTGGCCGAAGCATTAAGCGGCGTTCGCCTCTCGGAGATCTTGAAGGCGATGCCGCTTGTGAGGGGAGATCACGCGCCTGCCCTGTTTGGATTTGCTCTGGCGATGTCCAGGCGTCCGGATCTCTTCTCCAGCGTCGAGAACGGGCGTTACGTGCGTTGGAGCCTGGCGGTTCCTCCTCCCGGTGACTACAAGGCTGCGTTTGCGGTGTACGATCCTCGAACCTATGAGGTCATCTGTGAGCCGGGGGATTCGTTAAGTCCCGATGACGTGAATAAGCTCTGGCGGCTCGATCTATTGGCGACCGCAGTTTACGGCTTATCCTGAGTCCCGCTCGTTCTAACCCAATGTAACCCCCTCGTAACCGGAATTTAATCCCCCTCGATCCATTCTATTCTATACTGAGGATGAGCAGATCGTTATTTGGGCCTATGGGTGAACAATCGCCTATGGTTGAATAATCACCTATGGGTGAATAATCACCGATGGGCGCGTTCTCACTAGGTTAGGTTTCATCGCGGCGCCGAATTGTGATTGCTGTCTTGGCGCTGCTTTTTGTTGTTATCTGGAGGACTGGTGCATCCACGTATCGACCTTCAAGACTTAAGCCTCGATCGGCTCGCTGACGTGATTCGCGACGAAGGGGCGCCGCTCCCCTTGCCGGTCTTGATCCGGGAGGCGATTCGATCCTATTTGACGACCGATAACGGGATGCCCGTCTTTGCACCCGGTAGCAACTATGCCCCCGGCACGCGCTTGCGATTCAACGGATTCGTGGGGAACGTGGTCAGCGTTGAGAGTGGAGAGAATGCCGTGCAGGGTGGGTTCAAGATTCTGACCCTCAAGCTGAAAGAGGGGGAGGAGGTTCGGGTCGCTGCTGAGATCGATCAAGCCCCAACCTCGACCTCTCCCGAGATGATAAGCGAGCACGTCGTCGACAGGATCTGCGAGCTTCAGAAAGTGTCTTTGCTACGGCAAGTCCGGCACGTGCTATCGGCCGACCCGCGTTTCGTCATGCTTTATCATCAGGGCCAGGAATATGGGTGTCTGCGGGAGCTCTTCCCCCCGATGAGCCCGGACGTGCTGGATGCTGCTTTAGCGGTTTTGTTGGACTCCCTATTCGAACGGGGGCAGATTCCTATCCACCAACTGACTGCGGCTCCCGGGGATAGGCGAATTCGTGATAGCGTCGTCCTAGGTAACGGTGCCCTCTTCTCTGATCGATATCTCAGGCGTGCACTGCGACGGGATGCTGACTGGCATACGGATCTCACTCCGATTTATGATACCCTTCGAGCCCTATGGATGCGGGCGCGGGATCATGGAAGGAACTGGGACGATCAACGGACCGAGACTGCGTTGGTTCAGCCTTTATTGGCGGCCTTAGGATGGTCCTCCGTCCCCCTATCGGCGTTGGATCCAGGGCATCCCGATTCAGCTCCGGTTCCCGAGCAGCAGATTCTCTGTCGGGATCCCGCGGCCTGTGCGGCGCTTTATGTCCATCCGGGGACGTTACGGTCAGCGTCAGGACAGGCGCTTGCCATCGCTCAGACCGCCCCGTGGTCCGACTCGCTGGATGGTTCTTCATCCTCAGACTCGGCATGGTGGCACTCACAGGATGGAACGGATGCTGCGTTATCCATACCCAGTTACCAAATGGTCCAGACATTGACGGCCCACGAGGTGTCTTGGGGTATCCTCACCAACGGCAGGCAATGGCGGCTGTTCACACGTCGGGCCAACAGTATCATCACCGAGTTTCACGAGTTGGATCTCGACCCCGTGTTTGATTGTCTGAGCAGCGGGCACTCCCTGACCACCGCCCACTGGACGTTGCTCCGTGAATGGTGGATGCTGTTTCGGCGCGATGCCTTCGTGATCCGCGATCGGGGGCGGAGCTTCCTCGATCAGCTCTATGAGTCCGCGCCGGCTCGACGTCGGGAGCGGCGTGCGTATCTGCGACGACTGATGATCCACGACGTGTTACCGGCCTTGGTGGGGGGCTTTGTCGCGTATCGCCACCGACGCCGAGGTGGCTCAGAGGAGGATGCCGCAAGCCTGCGTTTGATCAAACGGGCCAGTTTGTCGCTGTTAACGAGAATTCTTTTTCTCGTTGTGGCCGAGGCCCGATTCCTCCTGCCCAGCGATGATCCAGACTATCATGCTCACAGTTTGACGTCGCTCCTTTCATGGGCCGAAGCCTGCGCTCAGGGGGATATCCCGCCTAATCCCGGTCTCTACACGACCCCTCGGTATGATCTGCTGCTGGCATTACTTCACCGTATCAATGCCGGGGATGCTTCGAAGTCACTTCCCGAATATGGGCCGGTTTTCTTTGACCCCACGATTGAGCCTGCACACGCTTTTGTCGCGGAGCACCGTCTGAGCGATGCTGTCTTAGCCGAGGTCTTAACCGTTCTGCGACGTGAGATTGACGGCACGAGCTTCGGTGCTTACGAACTTGGGGCCGTTCTCGAACCTCTGCTGGACGTCGATGTGCGGGTCGTCGATGCGGCAAGAGGGGAGATCGCCGTGGTCGATGATTCTGCCTCCAGTAGTCATGTATTCACGGGGGTTCCGGACTACGTGGCCAAGGACGTAGTCGCTCACGCACTCACGCCCCTGCTCGAGCAGCGAGGCGAGCAATTCGTGCAGGCGATGGATCGTGTGGTCAGCTTGCGCCGTAAACTGCAGCGGACGCTCGATCCGAGCGGCCGCGCTGATCTGCAAGGGGCCTTGGCGACTGCGTCTCATCAGGCCTGTGAGACCTTCTTAAGCCTGAGGATCGTGGATCCCTCGATGCGAACCGGTGTTTTCCTGCTCAGCGCCCTGGACGTGATCACCGACGGCGTGATTGAGCAGATTCAGACCTATCACGACACCCATCCCCAGGTGCCGTGGCGTTGGAATCCTATGCAGCGTCTGTTCAACCGCGTGCGTCACGACATCGCGAGCGAACTTCGCCGCCAAGGCATTGAGGTCCAGGATCGAGCGCTCAATGACGTCTCCGTGATGCGCCGGCTCATCGCTCAACACTGTCTGTACGGCGTCGATCCAGACCCGATCGCGGTGGATCTGGCCCAGATAGGCTTATGGTTGAGATCCTTTATGGCAGGCGCTCCTTTCATCTTCCTCAAGCACCGAATCCGGGTTGGCGATAGCTTGGCCGGCACAGACTTAGACGCTCTGCGCAAATTCTCGCCTCCGTCTCTGGATCTGGCTGCGATGTTTGATGATGCGAGTATGATGTACTCCGTTATCGATCGTATTAACACTTCGTCCCTGGACGTGCGTTGGAGCATGAAACAGTTTGCGCGCGTCGAGCAGGTCGTCCACCCCTACCGGCACTATTTCACCCTGAACGTTCAAGCTGCCTGTGGTGATCAGGACGCTCAAGCCCTGCTCGACCACCTGGCGCCCTCGTTGCTGCCGGCGCTTCAGGGGGAGAAGGCGTGGGATGAGGAGACAGAGGCGGATCTGAATCACATCGTCCCTGCCGGGTCTGATTTTCACTGGCCTTTGATGTTTCTCGATGCGTTTGTGGATTTCGAGCACCGGGCGTGGGCGGATGAACCGGGATTTGACGCCGTGATTGGACAGGTACCGAGGGCCTCCAAGCCGGCACCCGATCGAATTGTCCAACTTACATCCGATTCGGAGGGACACCCTTCCGAGGATCCGCCTCCGGATTTCGTGAGGATGGCCCACCGCCTGACCCGACAGCGAAACGGCAAAACGTCGTGCGTCGTTACCCGCGAATCCCTTGCGGCCGTGCAAGCCCTCGATCCGCTTATGACGTCCCGTGTCCGTGTCTAGTCGGGGGATGGGTATGCGGCCTTTCAAACCTGAATGGAACGGGCTCAACTCAGATGCGCAGTCCGGCACGTTCTCTCGGGGTGTGACACTGAACCGTTTTCGACGGAATGCTCTCTTCTATCAGCGCTACTGGACGAAGTTCTTCAGCATCACCCAGCCCGATCTGACGCGCTTAGCCACGCTGATTCGATCCAAAGGGGAAGCCCTGACGCTGACGACTCTGGTCAGGGCGGTGATCTCCACACGTCTCCGATTGGGGCCGCAGTTGACGGGAGATGCCTCCGTGTGCGTCAAAGGCGATACGCCACCGGTCCGGTTCTGGGATCCTGACGCGAGGTGGCAGGTCGGCGACCGCGCGATCTTCGCCGTATCCGGTACGACCTCCCCGCGCCCCCCCGTGCCGAGGGGGGGGACCGTGATCCGCGTGGAGGAGGAGACGGTCGCCGCTTTGATTGACGGTCTGACCCGGCTGCAGACCTATCCCACGAAGGAAGCGACCGGTGGGGAATCAGGGCGGATCTCTACATCCGAGGTCGATGCGCTATTTGAGAGCGAAGATGAAGCCCAACAGATCGACTACGTGATATGGCGTTTCGGTGACCGGCTTTTCGAACAGGTGCTTGCCGCTCTGTCGGCTGACGATCGGTTTTTGCATCTGCAAGCCCGTTGGTATCTGCGCGAGCTTGCCCAACCGCTGAGCGAGACTCAGGTGGTTACTCTGGCTCGCGATCTCTTTGCGCAGACCTCTGAGCCCGTTCCCTTCGACGTGCTGATCCCCCTCGTCGATTCGCCGGTATCCAAGGGGCCGGCAGGCCGGTTCGGCTTGCTGCAGACGTTGTCGTCCCATCCGGCGCTGTTTCGGCGCGTGGAGGTAAAGCCCGAGCCTCTGTGGGCGTTGGCGGGCCCGCCGCCGGGGCGCTGGGTCGCCCGGCACGCTGCATACGATCCCGAGACGTTCGAGGTTCTCTGTGAGCCGTGGGACGTTATCGGTTCGGAAGCTGCGCAGCGGTTGTGGGATTGTCATCTGTTTCGTGCCGTGGTTACCGGGGCGCCCGGTCCAGGAACCGACCTTTAGGCGCCGGCATTTGCCACCAGGGCTTTGTCAATGGCGGAGATTACGTGTTTACTGGGTGCGACCGAGAGAAGACCCTGGGCGTGTCACGCCTAAAGCGGACACGCCCAGCATCGTTCTTCAGGGTCAAGTATACCGGCGGGCGGCTGAATCGTGGAGCCATTCCCGTGCAACCCAACGCGCGTCGGCTCTGTCAATCCACCCTTGGGCGATCTGATCGTAGAGGAAATCCGCCAGTAACGTTTTGACCAGCAGGATCTTCCCATAGCACCATTCGATACAACGGGCATCGGAGGCGACGATGGCGCTCTTGCTTGCCGGCACAGCCTCCATACGCACTTGTATCGTGTGTCGGTACGTGCTGCTTCGGAAGTTGTACCACCATAACCCCCCTGCATAGGCATTGGGGTAGATCCGCGCGGCCTGCGCGATGTCCATATTGTTCTGCGGGGCACCCGAGACCAACTCAAGATCGCAGTCGTGATATTCGAAAAGAGGATAAAGGTTGGTGATTCGGCGCGGATCGTTGACCGCCATCGCAGTGTTAGCGCCGACAACCCGTTCGATGCCGAGGAAGAACTGCGCGAACATCCCGTGATCGCCCAGGACGTCGAGGATGCGATGTGTGAGAAGAGCCGTTGCCTGCCAGGGTTTGAGTTGCGTGCCCTGGGGCGGTTTGAGCAAGTTGACCGCCGCTTTTCCCCGGGTCTCAAAGACGTCAGCGTGAAGGCGCATCCCTCGGATCCCTCGATTTTCGTAATCCGAGACTGTCGTCTCCATCGCTTGCTGCGCTTCCTCGAGCATCGCCTCGGGATCCTCCGATTTCGTCAGCTTATCGGACCACTCCCGCGCTTCGTTCCAGGTGGGCACCGATAACCCAACGCCGGGCAGCCCGGGGAACTCGCTGTCTTCGATGACGTTCACGGTGATGCGGCGGATCGCCAGACGATCGATCACCGACTTCGACCAGTCGGGCTGCTGCGAGGCATGTCGGACGGCGGCATCGACCTCTCGAACGTGCTGCGACGTGCATAAGCCCTCCGCATTGACCAGCGGTACGTCGTAGAGCTCGTCGCATATGCGACACACGATAAGGTGCCACGTCGTGTTTCGAACGGCGTTGAAGGCCGCGACGAAGGCCTCGATCCGATCCGCTTCCGGCAGTGCCGGCGCATCCTTTGGATACCCCACCGACCAGAGCTCCTCTTGAAACCAGAAGTAGTGGGCAATATCCCAGAAGGTCTGGGCCGGGACCGGCACGCCGGGCTTATTCAAGTGCGTATGCGTGTCGAAAACCGGTAACTCCATCACAGCTTCTCGCCAGGTTTCACGGTTCATGATGCGCTCCTTTGCGGTCTTGGATGATAACGGCAGTTGTGGGAAACTCGGTGATGCGAAGGTTCGTACATCCATAGGGTATCAGGGTGATCGTCTCCAGGGGCTCCTCCGAAGCCACAGGACTCATCGGCGTCTCATCCGCCGATCCATGTTTTATCTTCCAGTCGGGCAGACGCCGGGCCTTAACCTGCGCCGTTACCGGTGCGCCCTCCGGGGAGAAGGGCCGATCGCCAACCGGATGGGGCTGGAAGGTGACGTCCAGATCAGCGGAGTTCCCCTGCGGCGCCAAGGCGTAGTTCCAGGGCGTGGTCGGATAGACCTCCCAGTCGCCGTGGGGCAGCTCGCGATAGGGTTCGTCCTCGTGGACCCGCTCCCAACGCTCTCCGATCTTCAGTGCGTAGACAAGCGGTCCCCGTTGGATCGCGGTGGCATTCCGGAAACCTCTCCAAAGCCGGGTGGGCATGGGGGTACGGAGGCGAAGCTCTGTCTCTCCGTGCCACGTGCGCTCGATGCGGTGGAACGAGCCGGGCTTCAACGGGGTCTCCGATCCCTTCGCTTGTTGCAGGGCGGGGGCATCGCTCCAGCCTGGCACCCGCAGCAAAAGCGGGAACCGGATCGGTGATTGGGCATGGATGCGGATGCGAACCTCGTCGCGGAAGGGGTAGTGGGTGTCTGTCTCCGCGGTGATGGGAACGTCATGAATTGTGGTCTCCGCAATGGACGGCGCATAGGCGACGACCGCTAGCCCGTCGTCTGGGCCGTTTTCGCCGGACACGCGCATCCAGAGGTGGGCCGCAAACTTGGGCCATCCCTGGCTCAGATTCGCCGTACAACAGCCGTAGTTCGGTTCCACGCCGAAGATGTTGGACTCGGGACCGTTGGTGCTCCAGATGCGATCGTCGCGGATGCTGCACTCGACCTGATTGACCTGTTGGTCGTACTGATGGGACTCCATATCCGGGGAGAAGGTCGCCGGCAGTGCGTTGAAGATGACCCTTTCCAGTTGATCGGCAAACGCCGGATCGCCTGTGATGGAGATGAGTATCTCAAGGGCGTAGGCCAGTTCGACGACCGCGCAGAGTTCGGTGCCGTGGATAGGGTTCTTTCCCACCAGGCACTCGTCGCCCGTAAACACGCCGGTGACCATCCCGTGATGGCGATGCAGCTTATCGAGCACGTCGTAGACCGCCGCCCGGTCCCGTTCTTCCCCGGTCACACGCCACCAGAGCCCGTGAGCCTTCGGGGCCATCGCGTTGTTGACGACGTGGCTCATATAGTTCCAGCGTCCCCTGGGGGTAGGATCGGCGGCGGGCCACCCGCTGGGCGACGAGAAGAACGCACCCCAATCGAAGCCCTGGGCGTGGAGCTTCGTCGCCAAGTCCAGCAGCCAGATCCCTCCCTGTCTCTCGTACAGCCAGAAGATCGCTGGCAGAGCCTCGAACCAGCGGAACTGTCCCCAGTTGAAGAGCGGTGTCCGATCGAGCGTGCGATCGATACCACGGAGCAACCGAGTCAGGGCCTTTGTTCCCCGCTCGTCGTTTGTGGCTTCCGTGTACTGCATCAAAACTTTGGTTACGAGGATCTGACCCCAGAGATCGTAACGGGGTTGGGCTGACTTCCCGGATGCCGCGACCATCGTCCGGGGACCCAGCCAGCCATCCTCGTGCTGGTGCGCCATAATGTAGTCCACGTACCGTTCGACCTTCTCTTTGAGGGCTGCATCATCGAGCGTATAGGCCAGGGGAATGACGCCGTCGAGCCAGTAGGGGGCGCGTTCCCACGCCTCGGCATCGCCCCCGAACCATTGGCTGTCCCGGACGTCGGGCCAGAATTCATCCAGATGACCACTTATGCCGTCGGCCTGAATCTGCAACTGGTTTCGAAGCCACCCTGTAGGTCGAATCCTGCCTAAGGGTAGGGGGCGGAATTTGGGCGCCTGAAGGTCGTGCATTCATGCCTCCTTTGTAGGGCTTGATTATTCTCTTGTCCAGAAAACAAATCATCCCAATGCCCGAGGTTTTCCAAGGAAAAAGCACCCGGTTTGGGGTGATTTGAATCCTGGAACTGACCGGGCTGCCCTTAGTCCAAACTGGGCGCTTGCCAACTCTCCGGTGTATACTGGTGGAGCTCGATGCGGTTGCCGTCGGGGTCGGTGATCCACGCCTGCCAGCTCTGATCGCGTCCCAGCTTGGGTGCGCTGACCTCAACGTCCTTGGCCTCCAAGTCGGCAACGGTCTTGTTGATGTCGTCGACCTCCAAACAGATGTGGCGGAAGGATTGGGCCTCGGCCGATTCCTGGAGCTCACCCTCGAAAAGCTCAATGAAGTTGCGCCCGCCCAGGTGGAGGTAGACGCCGTACCGCTCTCCGTTCTCCCGCTTGAAGTCAAATGCTTCTGCCAGACCGAGCTTGTCGCGATAAAACGTAAGAGATTGTTCCAGATCCGAGACCGTGAAGCAGGTGTGCGCATGTCCAACAATCATGATATCTCTCCTGTTCTGATCGACGTACGATGATTTCCCCATGCACCGGTGTCGGGCGTTTGCGGCCCGGCACCGATGCGGATTCTCTCTGTTGCTACTCGTCTTCTTGATTGACGGCTTGTACCCTTTGCGTTATCTCATCGTAGAGATCCGCATCCAAGGCGCCGCGTTTGGCAGCCTCGACGTTCTCCTGGAGATGATCCGGGTTCAGGGTTCCGACGATGGTCGTGTGACAATAGGGGTGGGTCAGGGTGTAGCGGAGGATCAACTCAGACGGTGACATACCCTCGGGCAGCACCTCGTCCAGCCCCGCTTCCTTCCAAACGTCAACGGTGCTATCCGGCACGACCTCGCCCTCAGGTCCACCCTTGCCAATGCCACCCCGGATGATGATGCCCATACCGGCCTCTCCGGCCTTGGTGATCACGTCGTGATGTTCGAGCTGTAGGCACGAGTAAGGGATCTGAAAGGTGTCAAAGGTTCCCCACTCGATGTACTTGTGCAAGTGGGGCAGGGTGCTGGAAATGCTGATGAATCGCACCAACCCTTGGTCCTTGACTTCCTGCATGACATCCAGGAGGTCGCCCTCGCGAACGTCCTCTGGCGATGCATTGTGCATTTGCCAGATGTCGACGTGATCGGTCTTCATCCGGGTCAGACTCTCGTCAATGTTCCGCAACAGCGTATCTCGGTCCCAGGTATGGGGTGTGCTCAGCTTCCCGTCCTCCGTCGGCACGAGGTTACACCCACACTTTGTGGCCAGATAGTACTCATCACGGCGGTCGCTGATATAGCGCCCGATTCGTTCCTCAGACATCCCGTAGCAGCCGGCCGTGTCGATGAAGTTGATACCCGCGTCCAGGACGGCGTTGAGGATGCGTTCGGACGCCTCCTCCGAAGGATCTCGCCCGTTTCATACCTTGGGGCCCCGGATCTCCATCGCGCCAAATCCGAGCTGCGTCACCTCAAGGCCGGTGCGTCCCAGCGTTCGTTTAGGGAGGTTGGTCGCCATTGTATCTCTCCTTTCGTACGTTCGTGTTTCACTCACTCTTTTTGTCTATCACGACCCGGCAGGTCGATAGGATCGTCCCTCATCGACCATCGCCAGGTAGTGGTCTAACGGTATATAGTTTGCCACGCTGTTGCCGGTGCCCAGGCAGTACCCACCGCCGGGCATACAGATGTCGAGGGTGTCCCGGACTCGCGCCCGAATCGTGTCCTCGTTCGCGCGGCAGAGGAAGTCGACGTCGATGCCGCCCAGTAGGGCCATACGCTGTCCATAGGTCGATTTCAATTCGCGTACGTCCTCGATCGTATCCTCAAAGGAGTGTTTGCCATCGATTTTGACATCCTCAATGAGGTCCTCATAGATCGAGAAGAGGTTGCCGCAGGAATGGAGGATATAGGGCCGACCGCTAGAATGGGACAGCTCCGCCATCCTCTTATGACCCGGCAGGACAAACGCGCGCAGGTCATCGGGCCCGATCATCGGGCCGGTTTTGAATCCCATATCATCACTGCCCCAGACGATCTTGACCCGATCGAACGCCAGGATGCGCTCCAGCATTGTGGTAAAGAGCGCCATCAGCTTATCTGAGATGGCTTGCACCAGATCCCGCTGATCAAAGAGGGCGAAGCAGAGGGTCTCATAGCCCATCAGCCACGTGAGATATTCGGCGAAATGGGCGAACCCTCCGCTTCCGACGACACACATATCATCGGGCAGGTGTTTCTCATACCACTCCAGTCCCTCCGTCGTGACGTCGTCAGGGTCGGGCCAAGGGTATCTTTCGAATTCCTCCCAATTTGTGATGGGGCCTTTGGATTCATCGATGTAGCTACGTCCCGTCTCTCGGGCTAGTTCGGCGGTATCCTCGGTCAGCATACGATTGAGGGGGACGTTCAAGTCATCCACGCCCTGACGGACGTAATCATAACCCAGGAATCGCTGGATTCGGACCCTACGCTGGTAGGGGAACGCCGGATCATCGACGTCAAGGTCATCCAGCAGGTGATAGCGGGCACAGATTGCGTCCTGCACCTCTCGATCGAGGAACAACTCGATATGATGAACCCGATCAGGGGTACTCTTGCGCAGAATGCAGTCTCGAAAGGCTTCCCAATCCGGTTTGACATCGGCTTCGAACGGACTTTCAAACTTAGGATTCAAGTGTATGCCTCCTGTTATGTATCAACCTGCGGTTGTCTCTCTGTTGTGCCTCTAGGATATCACGCTGTATAGGATCGCACAAACCGCGACCTCGTTACAGCCAGCCCCGAAGACGATAGACGACGATACCTATGTATTCTTTGAGCGATACTGTCGTCGCATAGATGCTGTCCGCCTGCGGTAGAAGATTCATAAGCTGGACGCCGAGGTTGAGGCGCGTGTAGTATTCCCAATCGGAGTCGGTCACCTGAAAGTCGGTGGGTGCCGGTGTGACCGTGAGATCCTCAAACTTCTGGAAGATCGCGTAGGATCGCGGCATATGGGTCGCTGACGTGACCAGGATGATGTGCTCAACGTCCCGATCTTTCAACAGCGAGAGGGTCCGAACGGCGTTTTCATAGGTGTTGAGGGATTGCGTTTCCAAGAGGACGGCCTCGGTCGGGACGTTCAGTAGGTCCAGGAACTCCTTCATCACCTGCGCCCCGGAACTCTCGCCCGGATTTGAGTACGGCGCGTGACCACCCGTGACGACGATCAGCGGGGCCACCCCGCGATGGTAAAGGCGCGCTGCGTAGAGGATCCGATCTCCTGCCTCGCCGACCTCGATGCTGGGGCGGGGCGCTGCTGCCTCCCGGGTGCCCCCTCCGAGTACGACGATGGCATCGGCCTCCATCGGATCGCTCAGCGGCGGGTGCCGGCTCTCGAGAGATCGCTGCAACGCCATACTGACGATCCGATTGCCGCCCACCCATATCACGAGCAGGGCGGCGATCAGCGTCCGGGTCAGCCAGACGGGCCGGTTTCTCAGGAAGAGCGCGACGACTACCAGCAGACACGCTAGGCCCAGGGGGTAGACCAAGAGAGGGAGAAATTTGGATAGAAAATAGAACATCACACCTCTCGGTTGGTGGAAGGGGGAGACTTACGGAAGGCAGGGATCTGGGCGATCGCTTTCTCCGACATGCCGAGAAATGCGCATTTCTCGCGGATGTAATACCGGTATAGTTCATAGTCAACGCCGTCGGGGCAGCGATGGTCGACGTGCGGGATGAAGCCGCCTTCTCGGGCGATCGGCTCCAGGCGGTGCAGCTCCTCCAGGATTGCCTCTTTCGACGCCAGCAGCGGGAATTTATCAAAGCCGCCGATGATCAAAAGTTCGCGTCCGTATTTTTCGCGTAACGCGACGATATCGTTGTTAGCTCGGACTTCGAGTGGAAAGGCGCAGTTGAGCCCCACGTCGAGCCACAGGGGAATGAGGTGGTTGACGTTGCCATCACAATCGGTAAAGATGACGTCAATGCCGTGTTCTCTAAGTCGCTTCATCACCGGTCTCATATGGGGTATGATAATCTCTTTAAAGATACGAGGGCTCAGCAAGGGTCCGCTGTTGAAGGCGATATCCTCCCATCCACTGGCGAAGTCGAACGCGATCGCATCGAGCAGGGGAGGGAGATAGCGGAGCTTGAGTTCCGTGACGTGGGCGACCATCTCCTCAAGTAGTTCGGGGTCGTCATGGGAGAGATAGGCCAGGTTTTCAAAGCCGACCCAATCACGGATCTTTCCTATAAACGACCCAAATCCCACGCCGACAGGCCGGGTGCTCTCGCGGAGCGCTCTGGCTTTTTCCTCGATCTCTTCCTGAGATTGTTGGCGCCATTCGGCCTCGATGTCCAGGAACTCATCCCGGAAGTTCGCCCATGTTCGACGGTCCTTGACCGGAAACTCCAGGAAATGCGGGATGCTGCGGATGCCCTCTTTCACTTCCTCGCAAAGCACGCCGAGTCCGTCGCGATAGACGACTTTGCCTTCGCGCTCCTCCAGGATCTCGATGGGGCGCAGCGGGCCGGCTCCGATGTGGGGGCTGATACCCGTCCGGTGCTCGCAGCCAAACCAGGTTTCGACCGCGTGATGGTGGATTTCTCCGTCGGCGTTGCGGGGCAGGTCGCCGGGCAGATGGCCCTCACGCTGCCAGCGCGCTTTGACACTCGCCCAGTACCCGAACTCCATGTGGGGAAGCCGGTCGACTGTCTGATAGTGCATTGTCCTCACGAAACGCTCGCGGGGTGTGAGTCTCCCTCCGATGCGTTCCGAACCGATCACGACATGACTCTCGTTGTTCACAGATTGGCTCCTTCGTGTGTGCTTGTGTGTGTTTGAGGTGGGTCAACGTTAGGGTGGATTCCATTCGTGGGGGAGATGCATCACTTGTGGTACGACTGACCGCTGAGGATCGTCATCGCGCGGTAGATCTGTTCCAGCAGGAGGACGCGGGCCAGCTCATGGGGAAGGGTCATCATCGAGAGCGCCAGACGTTCATCGCTTTTCTCAAGGGCCTCGTCGGACAATCCGACCGGCCCACCGATCAGGAAAGCCAGACGTCCGTAGATCTCCAAGCGCCTCTGGAGATAACGAGAGAAACCAACACTCGTCGCATGCTTTCCCTTCTCGTCCAGGGCGATGCTGTGGTGCGCTGCGGAGGCGGCCTCAAGCAGTTGTTCCCCCTCCTGCTGAATGGCCACGTGGTCGGGGATGCCTGTGCCGACGACATCCCGAACCTCCACAAGCTGGATGGTGAGATAGCGCTGCAGGCGTTCCAGGTAGTCCGTCTGGGCCGCCAGCCAATGCGGCGTTCGAAGCTTCCCGACGGCTACAATTGTCAAGGTCCCGGGTATGTGAATCATCCGGGGACTTCCATCCCTTTCATTGCTCTATCTCCTCACTTTGGCAATGGGATCCGTTCGTAATCGGCACGGCGATGAATCGCCGACTACCAACGCCGGTTTGTGGATCCCAACGATCCTGTCGGTTCCATAAAGAACTCCAGTCTGCGCGCGGGACGCCGCCCGTCACAGACTGGAGCTCAATTCGTGTGATGCATCACGTTCGTGCGATAACGTTTCCCTAGCTTTCCGGTTCGGGCGTGGGGGTCGGCGTGGGGGTATTAAAGGGAGTTCGCGTCGGGAACGGCGTGGCCCCAGGCGTCTGCGTCTGCGTTGGTGTTAGGAACTCCGCTGCCTCGGGGATCACCCTGCCGATCACGTCAACCCAGAGCGCTTCCAGGGTGGGGGTCACTCGGAACGAACGCTCCTCAATCAGCGTACTCAGGGTCACCATCCTTTCCCGCAGATCGGTGGCGGCGGCAGCCATCTCCGGCTCGAGGGCGACCGCGCTGTTCAGGTGCTCGATGGCGATATCGATGGTATCGACGGCGACGCCGGGATTATCTTCCAGCAGCAGGAGGCGGACTCTCAGGAGATCCTGGGCAATCTGCAGCCAAGCCAGTCGCTGAACCAAGGGCTTCGTCGTCGACAGCACCTCCTGATAAGCAACGTCGAGCTCGACGAGTTGATCGGTCAGCTCGGCGAGCTGGTCGTTCGTCTCCGTCTCCAGGGCGTCCAGCGCGGATTCCTGCTGGGTTAGCGCATCCTCCTGATCGGCAAGACGGTCCAGGATGGCTGCCTGTTGATCGCTCAACTCACTGATGGCGATGTCCTGCTCGTCAAGCGTCTGAGCAAGCACCTCCATACCCGGTTCGAGGGTCGACAGTCGTGCTTCCGCCGTGCTGAGGGCCTGGGCCTGCGCCTCTGTCGTCCCTTGCAGCGTGCCCAGTTCGCCCTCCAGGGTCCTCGCACGATCTCCCTGGGCGGACGTCTGTTCCTGTCGTTCGGTCTCGATCCGGTCCAGCTCGGATTTCAGGGATTGAATCTCGGCCGTGTTATTCTGGACCGGTTGGATGACGTTGCGATAGACCCACGGCACGCCATAGTAAAGCCCTGCCCCGATGAGTAAGCCGAAGAGCACGACGATGATGAGCCGAACCAGCACTTTCAGCACTTTCACGAGGGTACTCGATCCTGATGAGCGAGGTTGTTCTGATGTCTGGGTCATATTACGACCTCCCGATGGTCACTAGTTGTGGCTGGTCGAAGGAAGGGACCCATCCTTCTGGTTCCGCCTCCGCCTCTCCAAACATCTCCTGAAGCAAGCGACGCAACTCCTCAAAGAAGGTCATCGTCGTCTGGGTCTGGGTCTGGACTTCCTCCATGGTGCCCATAAGCTCGCCGACCTCAGTTTGCACGGTCTCTAGGTCCTCGCCCATCGCTGCCGTCTGCTCGCTCAGCGTTTCGGAGGTGCTTCTCAGTGCATCCAGATCCGCTTCCGCCTGCTCCATCCGGGCGGTGAGATTGGAGAGCTCGTTAACCTGACGCTGTACATCCTGGAGGTCACCCTCCAACGTGTCCAGATCGCCAGAGAGGTTGCTGAGATCGCGACGCAGGGCCATCATATCCCGACTGGATGCATAATCCAGGGTTTGATTGATGCCGGCGAACACGATCAGGCTAAAGATCAAGCCCAGCACGCCGCCCAAGAGCGCCGTCCATAGCCAAGTCAGGGAGGGTTTCTCCTGCTGCTCCTCTTCCTCTTCTACCTCCGCCATTGCGGGCTCCTCTTCCGGCTCTTCCTCCACAGGTTCGATTTCAACGTCCGAGAGCTCATCCTCAGGGACTTCCGGCTGAGGGGGCTCTTCGACGTGAGGCATTGCTGGTTCTTCGATCTCGGCCTCAGATTCCAGGCTTTCCTCCTCTTCCTCCTTTTCCTCCACCTCCTCGACTTCAGGAATTGGAGGCGGTGTGACATCCTTGCCGAGCTCGGACTCGGGCAGGGTGGCGGTCAGACGATCGGCCCACTCGTTGTAACGGACCGAACCAATGCCTGGCACGTTCGTGACGTCTTCGGGCTTGATAAACGGGCCGTTAGCCTCCCGGTATGCGATGATGTCCTCGGCTAATCTCGGACCTACTCCAGCCAATCTTTGTAAATCGACCTGATCCGCCTGGTTCAGGTCGATTTGCGCCGGTGGTTCCTCCTCCGGGGGGGCAGGCGGCACCTCTGCGCTCTCGGGTTCCGACGCCAATTCGGGTTCCGGACGTTCCTCCTCTTCCTGTGGGGGATTGTCGAACTTTTCTTCTTCAATTACGGCCTCATCAACACCAGGTTCGGTCATTACCGCCATTGTCCTCTCCTTTCGCAGAAGTTTCGCGCTTTTGAAACACTTTGTCTTTGAAGGACTTCGCTACACTATTATTATAGAACTTCATCTTGAGAAATGCAAATCCAATTACGCATGGGAAAACGAAGAAGTTCCAGAGGTGCTCAGATGCCTCTCTGTGCCTCTCGGCAGGTTCGCTTTGAGCATCAACTCCAGGAAACAAATCATCCAAATACCCGGGGGTTCCAAGGAAAAAGCACCCGGTTTGGGGTAGTTTGAATCCTGGAACTGTCTTAATGGGGTTTGACCGCCATCAGATAGTTGAGGAAGACGTTGCCGCCGTAGCCTTTGGCCCGAGCACCGCCGATGGCAAAGGACCCTTTGGGAAAGTCACGCGTATAGACGAAGAAGGGGTAGAGTCCTCCCGGTGTCTGGATATCAACCTGCAAGTTTCTCTCGCGCTGGAAGCCACGCAACCAATAGGGGAGCTGTTTCGCTTTCGCCTGGTAGATGATATAGACTTTCGATGGACGTGTCAGGGTAAACCTCAGGAGGCGGTGCGCCTCTGAGTCGTAGTCGAGGTCTGCGCTTCGGACACCGTGAAGGCCACTCAATGCCAGCGGCAGGTTGATGATCTGATAATCCCGGTCGGTGTAACACGCCATCCGGGCCCGGAGGATCGCAGGTTCGTAGCGGCGGCCACTGGTGACGCGAACGTGGCGTAAAGGATTCTCGTAGCGATAGGCATAATCGGGGGCGATACCCCCGTCTTCGTGAGCCACGATGGCCATCCCGCCCACCACCGAGGTTAGCGGGTCCATTTCACGAATCTTGTCGTGGTCGAAAACCTCGGCAAGCATTGAGACGAAGGCCGGAACCAACGAGGTTCCACCGGTTCGCAGCACGACGTCCACATCGTCGGGGCTCAGATCGGCCTCCTTCAGCACCTTGCGGACATCCTCCGCGACCTGGGCCAACTCGGGCTCGATCATCGCCTCGAAATCACGCCTTAGCAGACGCTTGTTGATGTCGATGTGTTGATACTTAAATTTGAGCGGAGCCATAAGGTCTGAGGTCAAGTTCTTCTTGGTTCTTTCGATCTCACGAAAGAGTTTGAAGCCCACGTTCTGGGTCACAAGCGTCTCAAGCGCGCGCATCGCCTGGGGATTGTCACTGCTTTTCTGATAGTGCCTTATCTTGCTCAGGGGTTCGGGACGGGAGAGCTCCGGCATCGACTGCCAGCTTTCGAGCTGATCCAGGTACTCGGGGGGAAAATCCACGCCCCCGTCGACTTTGGTCCCCCGACCAAAGTGATCCAGCAGTGAGAGCATGATACGCCGGTCGAGGTCATCGCCGCCGACCAGGACACCTTGGGTAGCGATCACTCTGGGGTGCTCGCGTCCACCGACTTCGACGATGGTGAGATCCAGGGTCCCACCGCCGAAATCGAAGATGAGCGCGATCTCCCGGCGCGTGGCCTGCCGGTGGTAGAGATGTGCTGCTGCAATCGGCTCCATCTGGAATTTGACGTCCTCGAAGCCGGCAAAGAGAGCGGCGCGGTAGAGGATCTCCTCAGCGCGTCGGGTGACGTCCGGGTTGTCGGAGAAGCGGACCGGGCGACCGAGGACGAGTTCGCTGCAGGATGCCCCGAGTTGGGATTCGGCCCGGGATTTCATCGCTTTCAGCACCATAGCGATGAGTTCATCGATCGTGTAGTAGCGATCGAAAATCATCGTGCCTTCATACCGGGGATCCCGTAAAGCCGTCTTGATGGACTGAAGCAGGCGACCGTTGGCGTTGATATCGGTGACGATGTTGACGTCGTGCCAGTATTGAATGGGGCTGGAACCGGCGCCGGCCACGATAATCTCGACGGCCCCGATTTCACGTCGGGACCAGACTATCCGGCGACCGGTCTCCTTTTCCATGTATTCGGTCGCGGCTGAAGAGCCAATTCGGGTTTTGTATTGCCGATCGATCCAGATGAGCGAGGGAAGGACGTCAGGGTTCTCGTTGGCAGGGTCAAGCCGGACAGGATGTAGGTTGGCACCATCGAAGTAAGCGACCGATGAATTGGTGGTGCCAAAGTCAATCCCAATGCGCATGTTTCCTCCTTCTTCTCCGTTTTGGGTGGGGGCGTGCGAGAGACGAAGGATTAGTATACCATGATTTAGTAGAAAGTGCGAACGGGTTTTGAGGCGTGCGGGCTATGCCTTTTCGCACCTAGCCATCTGCTGCCATTCTCCGAGAGGGTGCGTTTACCGTCGTCGCTTCGAGAAGACGGTGGTAAGGGCGCCGGGGATCAGAAGAAATCCGGCAAAGACGAGCCATGGTCCGGCGGTCTCGGCCGTAAGCTCCGCCCAGTTCTGAGTTCGGATCCACATATTTCTCTGTCCCGTCGCATCCGTTTCCGATGCCACGTTTTCACCCAGTCGCCACTGTGTCCATTGGTGTTCCATCTGTTCCAGATTGGTGCCTAATACTTTGACGACACCGGTCTCGCATCCAACGCCATCGGCGTATACGTCGAGAAGTTGGCGGATAGTTGACCAGCCATAGGCCTGCCGGAGGTAGCTTACGACGCTCTGGCTTTGAGCGTATGCGAGGCGGGCCTTGCCCTCGTGATCAGGGAAGGGGGCGCAGAGCGCTTCGAGGGAAATCAGATCCTCAGACTCCTCCAAAACGAGCGCATACGTCGCGTTCGGGCTCTGCTCGAAGTTGGTTGCCAATCCCTCATTAAGCCAGACCGGGAGGTTCTGGTACCCCTGGGTCCCAAGCCGATTATAGAGCATCTGATGGGCCAGCTCGTGGGGAATGGTACGTTTCATCCGGACGACCGCCTCATCTGTCGCGGGGATCGCGATCAGAACGACGTTGAGCTCAGGGTAAGCAATGCCGCCCGCCCAGGTATGACCGACGAGTTGCATCGCAGACTGGAGTTCGCCGTGGGTGGGATAGATGTAAATATGAAGGTCACCAGATTTTGGCGGCTTTAGGGCGTAATCGATATCCGCCAGTGCCCGTGTCCCCACGTCCAACGCCGAGGCCATCGTCTTTGTCGCGCCGGATATCCAGTGAACCGTCAAATTTCCCCGATGGAGGTTCTGCCACACGTAGCGGTTATCGACGTAGCGAAAGGTGATCGGTTCAGTTTGGCGTTGGTCCGCCTCAGGTCCCTCCAACTGCCACCAATACGTGATTTCCGCGAAGGGAGGGAGGGGGTGGGTTCTCAAGTCACGTTGGTGTTTGATCTCGCGCTGGTCAATGGTCCCCTCATAGCTTGCCAACTCTTTACCGTTGACATCCAAAAAGAGGGTTGCCTGGGTCGGCAAGGTATCGGATGTGAGGGGCACGATGAACGTTGCACTCCGACCAAACGCGTAGCTATGGGAAGGTTGGACCGTAGACTCCGCTCTCGCCGGTACGATCCACACGGTGAAGAGCGCTCCTATCGTCAGGATGATCGCGATGGCACGTTCCCACTTCATTCGGGATTTATCCCTCCATCTGACTGATCGGGTCAATTACGGTCGACTTGATTCTGATCGAGTCGATCAAATTCCAGATCCCAACTATGTCTCAGTCTATATCTCAGTCTGTATCTAGGTTAGCGATCTTCCGGTTGCTCCGGTTCGTCCCAAGCCACGTCACTTTCCCCACTGAACGCCTCGGGCGCGCCGAAAAACGTCGTAAGATCTCCGTACAGAAACTCGAGCTCATTAAGTGCGGCTTGAGCTGCCTCCTGTATCGCATCGTTTTCAGAGTCCACGTGGCGCTCCAGCGTTCTGCGGGCTTTCCAACCGCCGATCTGACCGAGCGACCAAAGGGCCATCGTTTTGATTCCAAGATTCACGTCGTCGGTGAGCTCGATGAGGTCCTGAGTCGCCTCTTGCAGTTGCAATTCTCCACACGCTCGAATGGCTTCGAACCGCATCTCCGGCGTCGTATTGTGGAGTTCAGATATCACGACATCCGCCCAACGGGCGTCCGCGCTCCGTCCCATCGCAAGCACGGCGCTGATTCGCATTTCCTGGTCTTGATGATTATAGGCTTCCCGGATGATCTCCGGGACGTCACGGGTGCCTGTATAAGCCATCGCTTCTACCGCACTCCGGCGCACCTGCACGTCCTCATCGACGTCGCGATACGTTTCGATCAGCGCAGTCAGCGCGGTTTGGAAGGGCGCACCATTGATCTTCTGTAGCTCACCCAGGAGAACGAAACGCGCTAATCCCTGTGCGGCAGCCGTGCGTACCAGACTCGACGGATCGTGATGCAGGAGGTGCGAAAACTTACGGGTGAGCCGGGGATCATCGACTTCCTTCAACCCGGTAATGGCGATAGCACGCACGAACGCATCCTCATCCTCAATCGCAAGGCGGAAGATGGCCGAGAAGTCCATCGCGAAATCGTCCTCAGCGAATTCAAGAAGACGGCGAACGAGTTCACGCCGTGTTTCCAACGCTATGTCCTTCCAGGCCGCACTGAAGCGCTGGATTTCGTCATTGAGGAGTCCGGACAGGTGTTCAAGATCCTTCTGGTCGGGCACCTCGTGTCGCTCCTCCAATGCCCGCCATAGGTCCTTCTTGTCCTGCTGATACTCTTCGTAGATCTCTTCGCTTATCTTATTCATAGTCTTAACGGGGATTCACATTTCGGTTTTAATCGCTCACGGCAGGGGGATGGGCTTCAGGATGTCCAGAGCGGTGATAAAGATAAAGAGCGCGATCAGCAACAGGAACGTGATGGTATGGATACGCTCTTCGATCTCCGGCGTGAGTGCTTTCCCTCGGATCGCCTCAATTAGCGAGAAGAGGATACGACCGCCGTCGAGGGCGGGGATGGGCAGCAGGTTGAAGATTCCAAGGCTGACGCTTAGCAGCACGACCATATTCAAGAATGGGTACAGGGCACTGCGTTCAATGCTCTGATTGACGGAGTATTCGGCGATCCGACTGATGCCAACGACGCCCACCGGACGTGCCTGCTCCAACGGGATATCCCGCTGGAAGATTGTGATGGGAAGCATCACTGTCATCCCCACGACGTTGGCGAAGTACCGGCTGCCGTATATCAAGGATTCGCCAAGGGAATAGTGCTGGAGCGTGCCGCTGATCTCTTGCCCTGCAATTAGAACCCCCATGGCCCCCTGGCCTTCGGGTGGATCGGATCGAGGGACCAGTTCGACCTGCATCTCTTCGCCGTCACGCTGGAGCGTGAGCCTGGTAGGCTCCCCCAGGGACTCGGCCGTCTCCGCCGAGACATCGTCGAGGGCGTTCACATCCTGGTCATTGATGGAGAGGATGACGTCGCCCGGCTGTACGTCGGCATTGGCCGCCGGTGAATTTGACGCGACCTCCTCGATGACGACCTGCACTTCAGGAATACCGCTGGTAAAAATGAGAATCGCGATCAACCAAGCGGTCAAGACGTTGGAGATCGGGCCTCCCAAGAAGATCAGAATACGTTCCCATGGGGGCTTGTTATAGAGGCTGTGCGCCTCCGCCTCTGGTGATCGGGGTGGCTCCTCCTCATCCTCGTCCTCTCTCCGCGCCATCGGCGACTCGCCTTCCAATTTTACAAAGCCGCCAAATGGAATCCAGTTGAGCGTGAAGACTGTCTCGCCCAACTTGAAAAGTTTTGCAATTCGGGGCGGGTATCCAATCCCAAACTCCCGCGCCCACACCCCCATAATTTTGGCCATCAGAAAGTGGCCGAACTCGTGAATGAGAATCAGTGGGATGAGGCCAACGATAAAGCCGAAGATCGGCCCCAACCAACTGCCTATGTTTAACGCTGGTAGTGACATTTCCCTCTCCCTTTTAACATTACGTAAGGCAAGTATACCTGATGGTACTCCGCATGTCCAGCCCTTTTTCATTGAGCATGAGGCCATCGCTGTGAGCAGGAGGGAGTTCCCTGGAGGCAAAAACCGGAGATTGTAAATCTTCTCGGAGCGCTGCATCGGGCGTTTTTTTGCATTGTCTTGCGTTTTGACGTGGCTCTGATCTCATCTATACTTACATTTACGATTCTTCTGTGATGGTCATCAATTCTACCTTTGACGAGGTGCTGAATGGCGACGAATGATCAAGATTTGGGTGCTTACGCTGGATTTCAACCGTTATACGGCGATCTTCATAATCACTGCGGGATATCGTATGGGCACGGAACCCTTGAGGATGCTTTTCTCAATGCCAAAGAACAGCTTGACTTCTGTTCGGTTACCGGTCACGCGCTCTGGCCCGATATGCCAGGTCCGAATCCCGATATCGATTATATTCGGGACTTTCACATTGAGGGGTTTGCTCGTCTGCGCGAGCGCTGGGATGCGGTCCAGGAGACGACAGCAGCCTTCAACGATCCTGGGACGTTTGTGACGTTCCTCAGCTTTGAAATGCACAGCGCGGCCGATGGCGACCGGACGATTCTCTACAATGGCGATCAAGGCGATATTCTGAACGTGGGGGGATTGGACTCGCTCCACGATCGCATCCGTTTGCTGCGACAGCAAGGTGTGGCGGTGATCGCTTTTCCCCATCACATCGGGTATCTTCAGGGGCAGCGCGGATTGAACTGGGCGACGTTCGATCCGGCGTTCGCGCCGATCGTCGAGATCATCTCGATGCACGGCTGCAGTGAGGCCGATGAGGTTCCCCGTCCCTTCCTGCACTCGATGGGACCTTCCGATCACCGCAGCACGATGCAGTACGGTCTTTCTCAGGGGCATACGTTCGGTGTCGTCGGTTCGACCGATCATCACAGCGGTCATCCCGGCAGCTATGGACACGGGCGCACCGGATTGTGGGCTGAATCGAAGACCCGCGCGGGGATCTGGGAGGCTCTTGAGGCAGGTCGAACGTACGCGTTGACCGGGGATCGTATGGCGCTACAATTCGCCGTCAACGGCCAACCGATGGGGTGTGTGCTTTCCCATACCGATCGCAGACGGATCGCTTTTCACGTGATCGGAGGCGCTCCGCTGGATGCAGTGGATATCCTCAAGAATGGGGCGCTGCTTCGCCGTTTCTCTTCCTCCGATATGCCGACGCCTATGCCCGAAGCGCGGCTGCACACCAAACTCTTCCTTGAGGTCGGCTGGGGCGCGCGGGGGGAGCGGGCGGATTGGGACGTGAAGCTCGGTCTCTCGGCCGGTCGTCTGCTGTCGATCGAGCCCCGTTTCAGGGGTGGGGAGATCGTCTCGCCCACAGAGTTGGGACCCCATGCGCCCGATCGGGTCTATTTCTCGCACTGGGAGCCTGATGGATCGCGCGGTGTGTGGTTCCGCACTACCACTTTTGGGAATCCCAATAACCGGACGCCCGCAACCCAAGGTATGTGCCTGGAGATCGATGCGCCACCTGAGGCTCAGATCCAGGCGGAGATCAACGGCAGGTCCCTAGAGATCCCGATCAGCCGGCTGCGTGAAGGTGCTTTGGCCGGTCGACTGGGTGAGATTGACTCCCCTTCTTATCGGTTCCATCGGACACCATCCTGGTCGGCGTTGGATTGGTGTGGGGCTTTTGAGGACCCCCGACCGAGTGCCGCACGCGACGACGTCTACTACCTTCGCGTGCGTCAGGTCAATAGACAGTGGGGATGGAGCTCCCCGATCCGGGTCACCGCAAAGTGCTGAGCTCACCGCATTGATTGGTGCGTCCAGGCTCTGGGAACGGTTGAAAGGATAGCATAGTTACTATACTATAGTTCCTCTCAACAGGACGTTACGAGTCCGTGTCAAATGGGTTCATAACAAATGTGTTGAGTGAACACGACTTTGCAACTAAAATATTTTTCGTGGGTACGTTAAGGCCGCCAGGTTGTTTGGGTAACAGTGGGGCATCAGAGGAGTGAGATGACGCGATTCTTGCATATTGCCGATATTCACTTGGGTTACCAGCAGTACGGGCTCAACGAGCGGTTTGACGATTTCAGCAAAGTGTTTATCAAGCTTGTTGAGGAAGCCCTGAGGCGTCAGGTCGACTTTATTCTATTAGCCGGGGACCTCTTTCATAAACGTATGGTCAATCCCCTCGCGATGCGAGTGGCGGTCGCGGGGCTTGGCACGCTGCGCGATGCAGGCGTGCCGGTGCTGGCGGTCGAGGGGAACCACGAGAAGGCCTATTACCGCGATCAGTATTCGTGGCTTGAGTTTCTCGACGCGATGGGCTACCTGCGGTTGCTCAACCCTGTCTTTGAGGAAGGGGAGGCTGTTTTGACCCCGCACGGTGAAGGTGGAGGGGCTTACGCGGACCTGGCGGATGGGATACGCGTTTACGGACTCAAATACTACGGCGCGTCGACCTCCAGGGCACTGACCTCCTTTACCGATGCGCTGAATTCGATCAACGCTCCCGGCGTCCGATATACAATCCTGATGATGCACGCTGGTTTGAAAGGGCAATTAGCTAACATGGGGAGTGTACGAGTGAGTGATCTCGCCCCCCTGCGGGATATTATTGATTACGTCGCATTAGGTCACATCCATAAACCCTATCAAATCAATGACTGGATTTTCAACCCCGGATCTCCCGAGACCTGCAGTATACAAGAGGCGAAACCGACATGGCAAAAGCGGGGTGCTTACTTTGTCGAGATCGCTCCCGGTTCCCATCCTCCTCATAATGTCCAGCGTTCTGTGCCCGAGCGGCGGCCTTTTCATCGTTTTTCGGTGGAGGTCGATGGTCTCATGTCCCCTCAAGCCGTTTACGATCGAATGGATGAGCTTATTCTTCGCAAGGAAGCAAGTGTTCGCTCTGATTTGGCGCCGGTCGTGCATATTTCACTGAATGGTACTCTTCACTTCAATCACTATGAGTTGGATCTAAACACAATTCAAATAAAGGTGGAGCAGGCATGGCAACCGTTAAGTGTGCGGATACAAAGTCAGATAATACCTGCTGAGTTTGAGATCAACGTTGAAGCGACAGCAAGTCGTGTGGAGTTGGAACATTCGGTGATTCGGCAGTTAATTGAACGGGATCAACGGTATCGGGTCAAAGCCGAGACCTGGACAGTAGGGGCCCGACGTCTCAAGGAGATGGTCCTTTCTGGTAGTTCACCTGCTATCATCGTAGATCATCTTCGTTACCTCCGTGAGGAGGTTGATGAGATTGGCAACATAGCAGATGGTGATGGTTTGGAGGATGCCTGAGATGCGGATCGTAAGTGTCTTACTGGATAATGTGAAAAGCTATGAATGGTCCAGAGTGGATTTCCGTTACGGGACTAATGCCATCTGCGGACGGAACGGAGCGGGCAAGAGCACAATACTGGAGGCTATCGGTTTTGTGCTCTTTGATCACCTGGCGGTCAAGCAAGATGATTTCGTTCGTAAGGGAGAGAATACCGCCAAGGTGACCGTCACTGTGGCAGCCGATGATAGTCGTGAGTATGAAATTGTGCGAAGCTGTGGTAGTAAGAGCGAGTATCATGTCCGGGACCTCGAACTGGGTCAAGAACTTACTAACGGGAAAGCGGAGACGATGGTGTGGCTTCAGGACTTCCTAGGTATGGAGGCCAACGCCGACCTCGCGACGCTCTTCCGGGACGCGGTCGGGGTGCCCCAGGGATTATTGACCGCCGCTTTTCTGGAGACGCCCAGCCGTCGCAAGGACGTGTTCAATCCGCTGCTGCGGGTGGATGAGTACGAGCAGGTCTGGAGCAAGCTGCGGGAGCCCGGACGGTGGCTGGAGCTACGCATCACGGAGCAGGAAAAGACGATCGCCGGCCTGCAGGGGCAGGTTGCTGCACTGCCGGAGGCTCTCCGTCGCGCGGAGACGTTATCGACGGAGATTGAGGATGCCGAGCGACAACGGCACGAGCAGGAGGCCGCGCTCGAAGCGGTGACGACTCGGATTGAGGCCCTCGATGCTGCCAAAGCCCGGCTGGATTCGGTGAATCAGGCGGTCGCTCAGGCAGAACTGGAGGTGGAGGCGCTCCGACACCGTCAAGCGGATGTTGCGAAGTCGCTCACGGAGGCGAAAGCCGCACGGGACGTGGTCGATGAGACACGTGAGGGCTTCGACTTGTATGAAGCCACGCAGCGTACGCTTGAGGCCCTGGAATCCAAGCGGGCCGAACGCGACCAATTGCAGGAGGAACTCCGGGGGGTGGAGAAGGAACTGGCCCTGAACGCCCAGCGATTCGAGGATCTGGTGGCCGAACTCGAAACCATCGAAGCCGCTCAAAGCCGAATGACCGAGTTGGAGCCCGAGGTCGAGCGGCAGGACGACCTCGAGGAAGCCCTCGATGCGGCACGCCTGCAGATGGATCGGCTGGAAAGCGCTCGCCGTTCTCTTGAGCGTGAGGCCCAGCGGCTCACCCAGATGCGCGCTCAGATGGAGACGATGGCCGAAGACGTTCAGAAACGTGAGGCTGTTGAGGGCGAACTTTCCGACCTGCGTGAGACCCTCGCAGAGGTCGAGGCCGATCGGGAGGATCTGGCGACCGCGGTCGCCTCCAAAGAGGCCGAACTGGCGCGCCTGAGTTCCGATCTGGATGCGGCTGCAACGCGTCTGGAGGATCTGCAGGCGGCGTTGGCCCGTGGCGAGCCATCTTTGGCGGCTTTGCGCGAGCGGGCGTCTGAGGTGCGGGCGGGCTTGAAAGCCCGAGAGGAAGCCGAACAGACGCTCGCGGCGCAACGCCAGGCGTTGGAGACGCTGACGGCCGAAGTTGAGGCGATCACGGTCGACCAGGCAGGAGAGCGAACCACACTGGAACAGACGGAGGCCCGGATCGCTGCTCTGAAGACCGGAGCTGAGCAGGAATCGGCGTGCCCGGTTTGTGGACAGGCCCTGACGCCGGAACACCGGGATACCTTGTTAAATCGGTATCAGGACGAGGCCGCCAGGTGCCAGGCTGCCTTGCGCGAACTGAAGCGCAAGCGAGGTGCTTTAGCGCAACAACGACGTGAGGTTTCGGACAAGGTTCGAGAGTTGGAAGCCGACCTCCAGACCTTACCCAGGCCGGATGAGGCTGAGGCGATCGCCGAACGGGTCGCAGCTCAGGAGGAGGAACTGGGAGCGCTTCGTGGCTCTGTTGAGGAAGCACGCACGATGCGGTCGCAGGTTGCGGCGCAGGTTGACGAGACCGAGGTAGTGCTCGAAGACCTTCGAGATACGCTCGATGCAAAGACCCAGCGTCAATCCTCGCTCCGGGACGATGTCCGAGCCCAGGAGGCGCGTCTGGATGCGCTTCCTCGCTCCGCCGAACTTGATCAGCTGCAAGCGCGCATCGAGGCTCAGATCTCAACAGTGGAGTCGCAGAACGAGACGGTCGCGAATTTAAGCAGCGCTCCGGAAGAGGCGGAGTCTCTACAGGCTCAACTGACGTCTTTGGGTAATCCCCGGCGCGATTACCAACGGGCCAGTGATCTTGCTGAGACCTATCCCGATGTCGTGAAAGCCCGAAAGGAGACCGAGGCCCAACAGGAAACCCTACAATCGGACCTTGCCACCCTTGAGGCATCATTGGAGGCCTACGCTGACCTGGACGCGCGTCTTGCGACAGAGCGGGCGACCCTGGTGCAGCATGAGGACGACCACCGCCGTTACGTGGCACACCTCCGAGAAGCGGAGGCTCTGGATGGCTACCAAGAGACGTATGAGCAGGTCGAATCCGAGTTGTCCAAGGCGCGGGCAGACCTGGAAACGATTCTTGAGGACCGAGAGGAGGCGCGCGAGGCCTACAATTCCGAGGCCCACACCGAAGCCCGGGATAAGCGGGGGGATCTCCGGGAGGCGCTGGCGGCGCTGAAAGAGCGGATGCACCAACACCGTGCGCGGTTATCGGAAACAGAAACAGAAATTACTCGTCTGCAGACGCTGGCGTCGGAACTGGCGCAGGCTACCTCCGAACGGGATTCGCTAACGACCCTGCAGGATCTCCTAGGCTATCTACGAGGGGTTCTTCGGGAGGCCGGCCCGTTGATCACGCGTCGGCTGGTGGATGTTATCTCTCTGCGTGCCGATCGTCTCTATCGGGAGATTATGCAGGATTACACGGCCCGGCTGCGCTGGACCGAGGATTACGACGTGATCCTCAAGCAGAACGGACGGGAGCGAACCTTTCAGCAGCTTTCCGGCGGGGAGCAGATGGCGGCTGCGTTGGCCGTCCGGTTGGCACTCCTCCAGGAGGTCTCGACGGTGGACGTCGCTTTCTTTGATGAACCCACGGCGAATCTCGACGACCAGCGTCGTGACAATCTGGCCGAGCAGATCCTGGGGATCAAGGGCTTCAACCAGCTCTTCGTGATCAGTCACGACGATACCTTTGAGCAGGATACGGACCACGTCGTCAGGGTCCGTAAAGTCGACGGCGTCAGCCAGGTGGAGGTTTGACCGATGTTCCATCAACAACGGGTGCTCGCGGCCTTAACGGCCAAAGCGGACCATTTTGCCGGGTACGAAGCGCGCATTCGGGATGTGCTCGCGGCCTACCGTGCTGCCCTGGAGAACCTGGAGGGCTTGCGGTGTGAGGAGATCGAGGCCGCACTGGCGGGCATTTCCTGGCCCGGCGCCAAGCCCACGGTCGAGCACGACGCGCATCCCGACCTTGTGGTCCCCTTTACGCAGGATTGGGAGAGCCACCAGCAGGCGCGCGATTGGGCTCGAGAGACGCTCCTCGGTACGCCGACGGTCGCGGTCGACGGTTCGCAGATCACGCCTACCAAGACCCTTTCGGTCCCGGTGGGGGCCGTTCAGATCGGTTGGTTTGTCAACTCCCACGAACCGGGCGCGGACTACGTGAAGGATTTGACCTTTGAGGTGCTCGCGCCGGATGAGTTGAGCGACGAGGATGCTGGAGATATGGATTTTCCCGACTGGCGGGTCAACCTGCGGCGGTTCGCCGGTGAGTGCGAGCGATTGGTCGATTTGATGGAGGGGTATCGTGACTCACCTTTGGACGACAGACCGGTCTGTTTTTTCGACGGGTCGTTGATCCTCTCCTTTGCGCAGCAGATGCAGCCCGCCCGGCAGCGGCTTTACATTGAGGCGATTACTTCCCTGTTGGATGCTTCAGAGGATATCGGAATCCCACTGGTCGGGTACGTCGACACCAGCTATGCCAGCGACTTGGTCTCGATGCTCGACGTGGTGACCGGGCGATCGATCTCAGACCGGATCAGCGATGGCGCGCTCCTGCGTTCGCGGCGTATGCAGTGGGGCGATCGATCCACGGCGTGGGTCTGCGCGCGTGATGACGAGCTGGCGCCAGTCAGGGAGGATAAATATTACGATCGCGTCGTTTTTGTCTATCTTCAGACGACGGCTGACCGTCCGCCTGCCAGGTTGGATATCCCCCGATGGGTCCTGGACGTGGGGATTCTGGATCGCGTCGTTGATATTGTCCGGGCCGAGTGCGTGGTAGGGAACGGGTATCCGTATGCTGTGGAGACTGCGGATGCGGTGGCGGTGATAACCCTGCGCGATCGCGAGCGTTTCTACCGCGTCTTCCAGGCTTTCGCGGAGCGAGAGGGGTTGGGATTGCGTTTCAGCCGGAAGGCGGTCAGCAAGGTCGGGCGACGGGTTTGAACTGAGACTTCATCCGGTGATACCAAGCAAAAAAGCCCACCGACCGGTGGGCTTTTCTCGTACCCCCAACGGGATTCGAACCCATGTACCAGGCTTGAAAGGCCTGTGTCCTAGACCAGGCTAGACGATGGGGGCCTGACAAAAAAGAGTATACCACGTCGTTAGAATGTGTCAACCGCTACTCAGCCACTTTCTAGCGTGAGCGCAGTTAGCGGACTTTCAGGGTAACCTGAGTCACGTCGATGGTGCGAGATACCGTTGAGGAGTTTGCCTGGCGAAGCTGGAGATTGCAAATCTCCTTGGAGCGAGGATGAGAGGACCGTGTTACTCGGCCAATGCCTGCAGTAGCGACTTGGCTTTGATTAGGTCCGGCATGTCGAAGCCCTCGCTGAACCAATCGTAGATGGCCGCAAGCTTTTTGTGCGCCTCAGCCTTGCGTCCCTGACGTTGCCATAGCCGGGCCAGACTTGCCGTGGCACGCAGTTCCCAAAGTTTGGCGGTTTGTTCTTGCGCCACTTCGATGGCCCGGATCAACCAGGATTCAGCATCCTTACCCTCCGTCATAAGGAGTTCCCCTCGCAATCGATACATCTCCGCTAAATAGGAGTGTGCGTGAGTTCGCTCTGCTAGATTCAGTGCTTCTGAAAGGGTGTCGGCGCTTTTCCGGGTCTCTCCGATTTGCGCGTAGGCCCCGGCCAACAGAGCGGTGAGCTGTACGAGGCTGGCCTCAGTGCCGGTTGCCTGCAGGTGCTCCCTACCGGCGAGCATGTCATCCAACCCCTCGTGGGTTTCGCCCAGCGCCGCACGCCCCCATCCTCGATAAAACATCGCCCAGCCTCGAAATGCGGGCAATCGATACTCAGTGGCTAGCGTTTGGATCTCGTCTGCATAGCGGATGGCAGCCTTGGGGTGCCCGGTCACTACAGAGAACGCGGCGCCTGCAACCGTCAGCATCTTCGCCTGAGCGTGAACGTGACCGTTCGGTTGTACGCGAGCCAGCGCTTGATGGCTGCTCCTAACGGCCTGTTCGGGGTAACCGAGGGCGAAAAGGATATTCGGCAGCCAGGCCCAAAGGAATACTATCTCTTTGGTTGCCGGAATCTTTGCCGGATTGGGTGCCGTGTCGACCAATATATCATAACAGGCGACGCCCCGTTCGAGGTACTCTCTTGCGCTCTGATAGTGTCCCAGGAAGAAATGTGAGACTCCTGTTGTCCGGTACCCCAGCGTTTCAGCAATGCGATCGCCGGTTTCCTGCCCGAGCGTCAACAGTTGCTCCGCATAGGTCAAGGCCTGGCGGTGTTTGGCCTGTGCGGTGTTGACATCGGCTAGTGCTCGTAAGATTGACCTGAGGTGATGCGTAGCTTTCAGGCTTCGGGCCAGTTTGTACGCGCGATCCAGTGCCTGGGCTCGCTCCGGCGCCCCCCACCCCTGGGCGGCGAACAGTGGGGCTTCCAATCCCATCTGCAAAGCTAATTCCTGTCGATCCCGCGTTTCGGAGTGGGGTAGTTGTGCTAACAGGGCCAGGCCCCGCCGGTAGAGATTGATCGCCTCCCCCGGCGCTGAGAGTCGATAGGCGTGGGTCCCCGCATAGGTGACATAGGTCACAGCTTTTTCGATCATACCCGCTGCCTCGAAGTGATAGGCTAACCGCATCGCGGCCTCGGGTCGCTCGGCATAAAGGCCTTCGAGGGCGACTCCTATCGCTTCATGAATTCGGGCTTGCTCCACCGGATCGAGTTGCTCGTAGAGATACTGTTGGAAGAGACTATGGCGAAAGCGGTAGCGCGCGACACGTTGGGTGCCAATGCGTGCTAAGCCTTGAGCTTCGATAAGCTGGCTGGCATGCAGAGGGCCACTCAGCGCCCGCTGGATCGAATCGACCGGGAGATCCAGTATCTGCTCGATCACGTCAGCCGTGAAGGTCTCTCCCTCTACACTTGCCACCGTCAGTATTTCCTGGAGATTTTCTGGTAAGCGAGCTACCCGCGCAGCGATGACGGCCTCCACCTGTGGGGGGAGATAATGCCAATCCACGTCTTGATGGATTCCCCATTTCCCGGCATCGTTCCGGGTGAGGATGCCCTCCGCTTGTAACTGCCGGATCAGCGCGACGGTGAAAAGCGCGTGTCCCCCTGTTTGTCGATACAATTGGTCCCGAAAACTCGGCCCGAGTGCGTTAGGCATACTATCCAAGAACGCGTCGATGAATTCACGTCCGGCAACGCCATCCAGATCGAGAGTGATATCGCCCCAGCGTCGTTGGAATTCACGAATGGTCTGGGTCAGTGCATCGGGGGCGTCGGTGGTTCGATAGCTCCCGATCAATAGAATGCGACTGTGATATAGACGTCTACCGAGATGCGCTAACATATTGAGCGTGCTGCTATCGGCCCAATGCAAATCTTCAAACACCAATACAAGGGTGCAGCGTTTAGCTATTGCGCTCAATACGCGCTCGGTTTGATCGCAGAGTGCCGCCGGTAAGGGTGGGGTGGTGCGAATCCGGTCCGAATCGTGGGTTGTCACCAGCTCTTTGTCGGTGGGTAAGAGCCCCCTGAGAAGATCTGGCCCGAACCTTCGCAGTGCCATAGTGACCTTCGGCGTCAGCGCCTCCAGTTGCTGGGCCAGCGTGGGCGTCAGGCTGCCGCGCAACGTCGGCACTTCGAAGTCACCCGTCAACAAGCGCAGTATCTCCCGGAACGGGAGATAGGGATCGCCCTCACCCAGCTGGGCGTTGCTCGCCCCCCAAGCTGCAACCGTGCCCGGTTCGCCTGCGACATAACGGCGAATGAACGTCTGGACCAACAGCGACTTGCCGCTGCCGGCCTCACCCCCAATCAGTAACACCCGGCCCTCTCCGCGTTGAGCATGCCGCATCTCTTCCTCTAAGCGCTTTAGTTCTGTCTTGCGACCTACGAACGTGGGAGGATCGGTGGGTTTCTCGGATGCTGTGCCATACGCTATGGTATAGCCGGTCGTTTGCTTTGGCGTCAGCTGATGATCGCGGATGCGTTGGTACAACGCTGTGGTTCGGACGTCCGGTTTGACCCCCAGTTCCTCATCCAGAAGCGCGCAGTATTCGGTGTAGTGAGCTAGCGCTTGGTTGCGCTGCCCATTCAGTGCCAGGGCGCGAAGCAGCTGCCGGTGGGCTTCTTCTGCATAGGCGTCAATGCGTACTTGCTGCCGGGCCATCTCCTGTGCCGATTTATAGTCTTCGTCCCGAAGATAGTGGGTGGTGAGTCTGTATTGGACCTGCTGTATCGCGCGGCGGTGCTTTTCCCGCTGGCTCAACAGCCACGCTTCGAAGTCGAGATTATCCGGCAGAGAGAAGCCTTCCATAAACTCGCCTCGGTAGAGCTTGACGGCCTGCTTCAAGGTCCTTGCCTGGGCATCTGCATTCGTCATCGCTGTCAACTCTGCGACATCCAGCCAGTTAGTATTGTGATGGTGATATTGCAGGGTATCCCCAACGATCCTGATGCAGGGAGGAGACGCCTCGCGGTCGCCGAGGAGTAAGCGGAGATTGGAGAGCGCATCGCGCAAGAGGGCCAGGGCGGAGCTATTGGACGATTGAGGCCAAAGGAGATCCGCCAGCACGTCGCGGTGGTGTGACTGCTGATGTTCTACGGCGAGATAGGCCAACAGCGCGCGGACCTTGTTGGATTTGAAGGCCGTGAGTGCCTTTCCGGCGCGCTCTACCCGGAAGGGCCCTAGCAAGCGCACGTTAACGTTCGCGTCCATCTGCCCCTCGCAGATCCTGCTCGATCCGTAATTTCGTGAATTCCTTTACGTGACCCCTTGGATATATCTATGATGGATCGGTCTTACGATGGCCTAATCGATTTTAGACACATTCTACGCTTTACTATAACATACCAGGGTGGAACTCCAATCCCCGTTTTCGTTCCGGGCGTGTCGTAGATTCATTGGGGTGAGATTTCGGCTTCATCTTTCCTCGCTGCTGTATGCGAAAAGTTTGACAGTCACCTGCAATCTGTTACGATATCTCAGGAATTAAACTGCCACTTACTCCACGGCGAGGGTTGTGGGGCGTTTATGGGTCTGGTCAGCCATACCTTAAGGGTTTCTCTGGGTCTCACAGAAACGTTTGAGGTCTGCAAAGAATAGGTTCCCGCGCCAACGCATCATGAACGGGAAATAATATCTTAACAGATCTTGGTGTTTGATGTCTGGATCGATAGTCATCGGTTTGTTATCACGGTACGGAAAGTAGGCGTATGGAAAAGCTGCAACTTATCCCCCTGGGCGGATTGGGGGAAGTCGGTAAAAATATGATGGCGCTGGAATTTGGGCGCAACATCATGATTATTGATTGTGGAATGATGTTTCCGGAAGGCGATATGCCGGGGGTGGACTACATCATACCCGATTATCGTTATTTGGAAGGCAAAGAGGATCGCATCCGAGGGATTGTCATTACCCACGGGCATATGGATCACATCGGAGCGCTGCGGCACTTTCTCGAAGATTTCAACGCTCCGGTCTATGCGACGCGACTGACACGAGGCTTAATCGAGGTCAATCTGCGCCAGGATCTGCTCAAACGGGTGAAGTTACAGACCATCCAGCCGGGCGATGAGATTCATCTGGGGCCTTTTACGGTCGAGCCTTATCACGTCTGTCACAGTATCCCGGATACCGTGGGATTAGGGATCACCACACCCCACGGGTTGATCGTTCACAGCGGTGACTTCAAGTTCGATCATACCCCGGTGGATGAGTGGCCGACGGATATCGCGAAATTGGCGGAGTTCAGCCAGCGGGGGGTGTTGGCGCTGCTTTCAGACAGCACGAATGCCGACCATCCGGGGACAACGCTTTCGGAGCAGTCGCTCAACGCGACCTTGACGGACGTCTTTCGACCTGCTAAGGGTCGAGTGATCGTGGCAACGTTCGCCTCGTTGATCTCTCGTATTCAGCAGGTGATGGACACCGCCCAAGCGGCGGGTCGGAAGGTGGCGGTCGCCGGCACTTCGATGGTTAAGAATGTGAGGATGGCGCGACGTTTGGGATATCTCGACGTGCCTTCTGATCTGATGGTTTCGTTGGGTGAGATCAACCAGCTGCCGCCGGACAAGGTGACGATTATCGCGACCGGTTCGCAGGGGGAGCCGCGCTCGATTATGGGCCGCCTGGCGAAGGGGCACCACTCGTGGCTCCGTGTGATGCCCGGGGATACCATCGTGCTCTCGTCCCACACAATTCCCGGCAATGAGGAGGCGGTTCACGAGGTGATTAACCGGCTCTTCCAGCGGGGCGCTAACGTGATCTACCATCCGGTGGCTCCGGTGCACGTTTCTGGACACGCAAGCCAGGAGGAGCAAAAGACGCTGATCAGCATTCTGCGTCCCAAATTCTTTGTGCCGATCCACGGGGAGTTGCGACATCTCAAACTACACGCCGCGCTCGCTCGTGAGGTTGGCGTACCGGACGAGAACATCGCGGCGGTGGAAAATGGATACGTCCTGCGGTTCACCGATGACTCGATGGAGATCGGTGAGCGGATTCCCGGCGGCTATATCTTTGTCGACGGGAGTTGGGTTGGGGAGTCCTTGGGGGATGACGTGATCAACCGTCGTGAGGAACTTGCGAATACAGGAGTATGTACCGTGGCCTTCATCTATGACGAGGATGAGGGGCGGTTCGTGGGGACGCCGCGCATCACCGGTCACGCGATCGTCGCCGAAGAGATGATGATCCGTCTGGTTCCTGATGCGATTGATGCTATCTACGGCGCGATGCGTGGGGTCAGTCCCGGCACCCCGATGGAAACGGCGGAGAGGGTCGTGGAACGGTCTCTC
This sequence comes from Anaerolineae bacterium, assembly GCA_034437735.1. Classification (GTDB taxonomy): domain Bacteria; phylum Chloroflexota; class Anaerolineae; order B4-G1; family SLSP01; genus PWVB01. The sequence goes on along the minus strand of DAOTTS010000058.1, from coordinate 56,450 downwards.
TCAGATTTCTTCTACCAGGAGGCTAAGAACCGCCCGGAGATCATCGTTCAGTCCCTGCCGGCGTAGATGCAGGCTGAGGTTGAGCCGGCGGGCTCTAGCTCGATAGAACCTGATGGGGCTTTAACTCTCTATGGCGCATATTCTGGTTGCGTATAAGCAATTTCCAGCCCCCTCGGTCGGACACGCCGGGGGGGAGTCGCTTTATACGTTGATGGCTTCACTGCATCGGCGCGGTCATACGCTGACGCTGGTCTCCCGGATTCGCGAGGATGAGCGCCGTCACCTGCCGGACGTCGAGGCGATCTGCGAGCGCGTGGTGACCGTTCTGCACCATCGTTCGCGGCGCGAACCCCGGTTTTTGGCCATCCCGTTAAGCTATCTGGCGTTTCGACGTGCGGTTCGACGGACGTTGAAAGAGGTACGACCTGATTTTCTCCATCTCGAAACGACCCAGACGGCTGTTATCCTCATGGGGCTCGATCGCCCCCCGAGCTCGTACCGAGCCCAGGACGTCAACTGGCACCTTCAGGCGCAACGTTTACCGCATCTCGAAGGCCTGGAGCGGCTGATCGGATGGGTCCAGCATGGCATTTTTCGCTGGTCCGAGCCCTGGCTCTGCAAATCTCACGACCTGACCTTGGTGATTTCCGAGGGGGATCGTGAGCTTCTGGCGCCCTTGATCGGCTCTGATCGGCTTCTGATGGTGCCGTTGACGCCGGAGCTCAGTCCTGACGTTGCGGTCACCCCGGCCGTCCCGGATGGCCCTAACCTGCTTTTTGTGGGGGCGATGTCCCGTGATCACAACATCGCGGGGGTGACCTGGTTCCTGGAGACGGTCTGGCCTCTCATCCACGAGGAGGCGCCGGATGTCCGTTTTTTCATTGTGGGCTCTCATCCCCCTGAGGCGCTGCAAACACAGGCGGGGGAAGGTGTCACGGTGACCGGGTTCGTGGAGGATCTCGCTCCGTGGTATCGTGCGGCGACGGTCTTCGTCTCCCCGTTGCTGGTGGCCGGTGGGTTGTTACAAAAGGTGATGGATGCGATGGCGATGGGGGTCCCTGTCGTCGCCACAACCGTCTGCAATCACGGCCTCAGCGCGGTCCCCGGTGAGCATCTCATCGCCGCGGACGACCCCCAGGCCTTTGCTGATGCGGTGCTTTCCCTTCTGGACGATCCAGACGCCCGAGCGCAGTTAGGTCTCGCCGGTCAGGCTTTCGTCGAGACGCACTACGATCTTGAATCTGCGATCGATCGATGGGAGGATTCGATGCTGACTTTGATCGATGCGGGTTGAAAATGAGTATAAATTCTTTCTTAGTGTGCCATGGTATAATGGGGTTTAGCCCTCGTTGGTGTAGGAGTGTCTGTAAGCGTACTACTGTTGCTCAGGAGAATTGTGATCATTTCTTATGGTAAACAAACGTCCTGCACGTCGACGTAAACGCTCGTTGCCCGTCATTGTGACCGGTGTGCTGATTGTTATTCTATTGGCCATCGTCGGTGGCGTTGGTTTCCTGGGGTTCAATTGGCTCAAAGGGGACCTCCGCCAGTCCGGGGTGGTCTCAGCCGGTCAAGAGGAGGGAGAACCCAGCGAACACGTGGATTATGCGTTTGGACAAGTGCTCCCCCTTTGGGTCGGTGAGGAACGGGTCACGGTGCTTCTCCTCGGTGTGGACGAACGCAGCCAGGAGTCGGGGCCATGGCGTACGGATACGATCATCCTGCTGACCCTAGATCCCGAGACTAAGCATGCGGGTGTCCTCTCTATTCCGCGAGATCTGTGGGTCCCCATACCGGGGTATGGGGACCGCCGTATCAATGCCGCCCACTTCTTAGGCGACCTCTACGATCATCCAGGCGGCGGCCCGGCTCTGGCCGTAGAGACCGTTGAGTATAATCTCGGGGTGCCCATTGACTATTACGTCCGGGTCAATTTTGAAGCGTTCGTGACGTTTGTGGATCAGATCGGTGGGGTTGATATCTACGTGCAGAAGACCATCGACGATCCTACGTATCCCGATCATCACTACGGGTATGATCCTCTGCATATTGACCAGGGTTGGCAGCACTTCAATGGGGAGATGGCGCTCAAATACGCACGGACACGCCATGGCAGCAATGACTTTGATCGCGCGCGTCGCCAGCAGAAGGTAATGTTGGCAATTCTTGACCGCCTCACCTCGTATGAGATGTTGCCGGACCTGGCGCGAGGCGCCCCAGAGCTTTACGATACCCTCAAGCGCTCAGTTGAGACGGATCTGGCGCTCGATCAAATATTGGCATTGGCGAATATGGCGATCTCTGTCGATCAGGAGACGATCCGGTTTGGTGTGATCGATCAGTCGTGTACGCAGCCCTGGATCACCCCAGACGGGGGGCAGGTACTTGTCCCGCTGCGTGATAAGATGCGGCAGGTTCGCGATCACGTCTTCCGTTCCGAGCCGACGGTTGAGACCCCAGAGGAGCAAACCCCGGAGGCCCTTCCGACGCCGACTCCCGAACTGGCGACAGTCGCCGTGCTCAATGGGACCTTGCGCTCCGGCTTGGCGGGCAAGACGGCCAATTATCTTGAGCAGGAAGCGGTGGATGTGGTCCGTGTTGCCAATGCCGATCGTCAGGACTATGCCAGCACGCTGGTGATCGCTTACAACGACAAGCCGATGACCCTATCACGTATTTTGAAGTCCCTGGATTTGGCCCCGACCGTGGTGGTCAAGCGTTCCGACCCCGCCGTTGAGTATGATATCGCCGTTGTGTTGGGCGATGATTTCGAGGGGCCCCCGGATGGATAAGGATCGATCCGATATGCGCACGTATGAAGGACGTGAGGAGTCTTTCTTGGTATGACCTCCAAGGCTCACGATGGTTTGGCTCAGACGCGGCCCCTTCCCTACCGGACGTTGATGCGGGTGGGGATTGCTTTGATCTACCTGGTCGTAACGGCATCCGCCGGCTACGTCGTCTTTTACCGCGTCCGTTCCGAAGTTGCAGGTTCGGATATCCTGCCGGATTTCACGATCCAGGAGACTCAGACCGAAGGGGTCTCCAACGTCGAACGGGTAGAGGGGGAGACGCTGCCGGTATGGACCGGCACTGATCGGGTGACCGTTCTCATTCTCGGTATTGATGAGCGGGCACAGACCGAGGATTTCTGGCGTACGGATACGATGATCCTGGCTACGCTGGACCCCGTGACGAAAGAGGCGGGGGTGCTTTCCATTCCCCGGGATCTTTGGGTGCCGATTCCAGGTTATACGGAGAATCGCATTAACACGGCTCACGCGGTGGGCGACGCCTATGATCACCCGGGCGGGGGGCCGGCACTCTCGGTGGAGACTGTGGAGTATAATCTCGGCGTGGAGATCGACTACTATGGGCGGATCAATTTCCAGGCTTTTATCGACCTGGTGGATCTGATCGGTGGGATCGACATCGAGGTGCCCGAGACCATCGACGATCCGTGCTATCCTACCCCGGATTACGGCTGCGAACGGCTCCTCATTGAGGCCGGATCCCATCATTTCTATGGGGAGATGGCGCTCAAGTACGCCCGGGTGAGACACACCTCGGGCGGGGACTTCGATCGGGCGCGCAGGCAGCAGCAGGTCATTCAGGCGATATTGGAACAGGTGACCGACGTTGGGGCACTTCCTCAGATGGCGTCACGCGCTCCAGAGATCTGGTCGAGCATCGAGGGGTCGGTGAAGGTCGATCCGGATCTGCAGCTCGATGAGATTATCGCGTTGGCCAATCTGGCGACCCAGGTAGATTCCGACGACATCCGGTTCCGCGTGATCGATGAGACGTGCACGCTTCCCAAGACGACGCCGGATGAGATGCAGATCCTCATCCCGCTTCGGGACAAAATACGGGAAGTGCGGGACGAAGTCTTCGGCTTGCGTGTCTCCAATGGCGATCTTCAGACGGTTGAGGAGGAGAACGCTACGATCTCGGTTTTAAACGGTACGTTAACCCCCGGATTGGCCTATGCGACCCAGGAGTATATGGAGGCCAACGGACTCCCGATTCAATCTTACGCCAATGCGGATCGTCAGGACTATGATACTTCCCTGATTATTCTGAACCGGGCGAAGCCGGTCACCGCCGAACAGATTTTGAGGCTGCTTGAATTATCATCCTCTTCAGTGGTCAATGGTGAGAATCCCACGGCCGACTTTGATGTCGTCGTCATTCTGGGTGCGGATTATGCAGCCACCCTCAACGGTGGGCCTTAGGACAGTAGCGCAATCTTAGTTAGTGGAATGTCGAAAGTGATCTTATCCATCGATGGCATTTTCCCCCTCTGACGTCCCCAGGGGGAGGGAGAACTCGGGATTCAAAGAGTGGAACGGCTACTCGGGTTCGCTCAAGGGCTTCATAATGATGTAGGTGAAGCCATTCATAGGGATGTGTTCAACGAGGCCGTAGTGCTGGCCAATCGCGGCAAGCACGGGGGGGGGATAGAATTGGGCGCGCATCACGACAAGATCAAAAGCCTGCTGTCGAATCATAGCCTCTAACCGGCGGGTGTCCAGCAGGCCGTTATTATAGAGATTCAGCAGTTGGGTAGGATTGGTGACGACCTGTTTGTCTGCCAGCATAGGAAAGGCTGCTTCTTCACTCAAAACAGGCCCCTCTGCCTCGCGGACGTGAGCCAGGATCCTCTCTCCACCACGGTAATCCCGAGGCTTCATTAGATGTCCGACTTGGGTGTAGCCTATGGCGTCATAGTATGCATAATCCGCGTACGATGATTGGTCGGCAACGCCCAACACGCCGGCGATACCGCCCCAGACCGGACCCTCGGTCGGCATATGGAGCATGAGTGAGGCTTGTGCCAAATAGAGCAGCGGTAGCGCGGTGGCGATCCATCGTGCACGTGGCCCTTTGTGTTGGATCAGCCAGCGACGAATCCGCGCAAATGAGAAACCGGAAAGGATGATCGCAGCCGCGATCGAGGTCGCCCAATAGGCCTCCCCGGCTCCCCATTTGCCGGACATCAGTCCCGTGCCTATCGCTGTGATGAACCACAGGCTGTAGATGGTGACGCGCTCTACATAGACCTCAAACAGGGTCATGCCCAGCGCTAGCAGGATAAGGAGTGCATGGATTCGTGACCAGGATCGGGTCAAGCCGATGAGTTGGGGGACCAGATAGGCATTGACGTTGGCTGCGATGGTGTTGATCCACCAGTAGCCGTCTGTTGCCCAGTTGATCGCCAGGAAGACCCCGCCGAAAACGAGACTGAAAGCGATCAGCCAACGGATTGCCCTTAACGGGTCTCGGAGGCATAGATACCCGAACACCGCGATCGCTGTGAAGACAGCTAACTGCTTGGCATAGCCGGCCAGCAGCAGACACGTCAATCCGAGCACGACATTTCGTGTTCCGTGCTCCTCATCGTCTGAGGCTGCGATAAAATAGACACAGAGCGCTTCCAGGAATACCATGGTAAGATGCTGGCGACAGAGCGGGCCGAGGTGATAGATAAAGTTGGAAGCTGGATAGGCGAGGGCCGAGATCGCAGGAAAGAAGAGCCCGCCGGTACGGCGGTGTACAGTAAGGCCAATTACAACCGACGTCAGCAGTGTAATGACGAAGGAGATCACCCGTCCCGAGAGCAGCTGCTTGCCCAGAAAAGGGAAGAGTAGCACATTGAGAAGATGGAAGACCGGGGGGTAGTTGGACGCATAAAATGGGTATGTGCTGCTATCGCGATAGGGCCACTCCCCTTGACTGTGGAGTACGGCGTCATAGAGCTCAAAGCTCTCGCCCTGGTCGTAGTCATAAGGCCAACGAAAGAGGTCGATGGCATAGGTGATAAAGACCGCGAGGTAGAAGACAAACGCGAGTATAGCGATCCCGGCTACGATACGGTCGGGCCACGTCCAAGGATGTTCCGATTTTGAGCTTGAACGCGGTTCAGGTCCGGCTGCCGGACTGTTTGCCTGCCGCAGGAGCGGGAGGCCGAGAAGGGACAGGAGCAGACCGCCGATCAACATTGCGCTTTCCAGTGGGCCAATGCCGGTCCACGCACCGCCGCCGAGACGACCTATGATCAGCAGGACGATGTCACTGCCAATACCCAGGGCGATGGCGAAAAGACCGAGTTGTCGTTTGGTGATCATGGCGCGCATTATAAAGGTTGTCCGAATTCTAGCAAGTGCGGTCAACCCTTATGAATTTGACAGCACTATTGACGTATTGTGAATAATACGATACAATCATAGTAGGAGGTTATCAGAATGCCTAGAGGTCGTGGTGGTTGGAGACATGGACGTGGGCCCAAGCGTCGCTGGGGTCGCCGGATGCGGATCGTTGAGCCGATGCTTTTGTTGTTGTTGGCTCAAGAGCCGGCCCATGGGTATAAGCTAGCTGAACGTCTGTCGACTGAGTTTGGGATTACCGGATTGCCTCCACAAACCGTGTATCGCGCGCTTCAGAATATGGAAGATCAGGGATGGATCGTGCCCGATTGGGATATGGACAGCGCCCAAGGCCCCCCGCGTAAGGTCTTCGAGATCACCGAGGAGGGGCGAGAGGCCCTCGCCGATTGGTCGGTGGAGATTGAGGAACTTCGGAGTATGTTAGGGGCCTTCTTGGATGCCCATCGCGATCTATAGGCAATCTTCCTCGTTGTCGCGCGTGAGCTGAAGGGTATCTGTCGTTTTTCTACTACTACGTTTCTAAACAGACGTACACAGACGTACACAGACGTACACAGACGTACACAGGAGGTTATATTCGATGAAAGTCGCGGTCAGTGCAGCCGAGCCGGCAGTGGGATCTCAAGTTGATTCTCGATTTGGGCGTTGCAATTATTATGTCTTTGTGGACACGGAGTCCGATGACGTTGAGGCCCAGGAGAACCGGGCTGCGATGAGCGGCAGCGGGGCGGGAATCCAGGCCGCTCAGTACGTGGTCGAACAGGGCGTCGATGCTATTATCTCTGGACATCTTGGGCCTAATGCGTATCAGGTGCTGAACGCGGCCGGTGTGCGGCTTTACCGGGCTTCAGGGATGTCCGTTCAGGAGGCCGTGGATGCGCTGGAGGCCGGAACCCTAGCCGAGATGGGTGACGCTACCGGCCCTGCCCATATGGGTATGAGTCGTGGATCGGGAACTGGGCGCGGGTCGCGGGTAGGTTTGGATCGGCAAGCGGTCTCTACATCGACAGATGCGGCTGGGACCTCTTCAGCGTCGGCTGCAGATACGGCCTCGGATGAGGCGATGACCCCGGACGAGGAGCTAGCGGCACTCAAAGAGGAGGTCAGGCAGTTACGTCAAGCGGTAGCGTCTCTGCTGGACAAAGTTGATCGACTCACCCGCTAGGGTCGACGCTTCACGTCATTTTAGCTGGTGGAACGTTATCAAGAGAGGATGGTGTATGGATGACCCGGGGTGACATTGAGCGGGTGCAGGAAGAACCGGTAGAGGTTATTCAGCCTGAGGTTCTCAATCCCGATGAGATCATTGAGGTGCAATCGCCGCCGATATCCTCGTCCAGACCAGATACCAAGGTCCGGACGACAGAAATCGTCACACGAGGTCTCGATCTTTTGACCAGTTTAGGGCGATTGGTCCTGCGGTTCCTACAAACGCCTGATACCGGTACAGGGATTTCTTCATCTTCCGACGTGACGCTTGACCGGACGACTCGGGCTCGCGGTGCACCGTCAGGACAGGGAGGACGTCGGCGGCGCAGGTATCGAGGTGGCTCTTAGATTCAGTGAGTTGAAAAACCTTGGCATTTCCCTGTTTATAGAGGCTTTGAAGCCTCGGTACTTTGTAAAGGCCGTCCCTGAGGATGGGGATTCGGAGCTCTTTTTTTGAAGGACTGAGATTGGAAGGAGGTTTTGTCATGGGACGATCTGGACGTGGTGGAGGCGGCGGTCAAGGTGGCGGTGGACGCGGTCGTGGGGGCGGTAACCGACCGGGTTCGGGGCCCAGCGGCACGTGTGTGTGCCCCAACTGTGATTACAGCAAGCCTCATCAGATCGGTGAGCCGTGTTATCGTTCGACGTGTCCAAAATGCGGTGCCACGTTGATCAAGAAGTAGGCTTTTCGTAGCTTTGTCAACTCCGGGGCTCTCCGGAAGGGGAGCCCTGATTCTTTGTTGCTATCGATTCTTTATCGAGGTATTTGAAACGTAGATGCCGGTAAACGAGAAAACAGGAGGCGTTATGCGTATTGCAATATCTGCACAGGATGATCGAGGACTAGATGGGATCGTCGCCCATCATTTTGGGCGATGTCCTTTCTATGCATTGGTTGACGTCGAGGGGCACACCGTCGTGGGCATCGACGTGTTGGCAAACCCCTATTTTAATAAGCACCAACCCGGTGCGGTCCCTTATTTCATTCAGCAGCAGGGCGCTGAGGTGATGGTGGCGGGAGGCATGGGTCGTCGTGCGATCGACCTCTTTGACCAGATGAACATTGAGGCCTATTCGGGGGCAGCAGGAACAATACGCCGGGCTGTCGAGATGGTGGTAGGGGGCCAATTGACCGAAGCTACTCCCTGTCGCGATCACAGTGAGGGAACGGGTACGGGTGCTACCCCTCACGTGCATGAGGACGACGGGGACGAGCACGGTGAGATCGGGCGAGTCCGTGAGGAGGTCGCATCTTTGCTGGAACAAGTTGAATCGGCCAGCGCAAAGTTGGATTCGATGGCGCAGTCCGAATCGGAAGCGAACGGATAATGATCACGTTGACGTGGGTGGTGGATGATGTGGCTCAGCCCCCGCTGCGCGCGGAACACGGTTTCGCGATGTGGGTGGAAACAGAAGGTGGGCGGGTCTTATTTGACACCGGCGGAACCGGCGACGTTCTGCTCCACAATTTGCGCGCGTTGGACCTTGATCCTTCCGCCCTCGACGCCGTTGTTCTGAGTCATGGCCACGATGATCATACCGGTGGGTTGGAAGCACTGCTTCCGTCCCTGCCGGCGTCGACACCGGTCTATGCTCATCCGAGCATCTTCAGAGTCCGATATAGTGAGGATTCGGAAGGGCTGGTGCGTCGGGGGCCTGCGATTCAGCGCGAGGCTTTGATGGATGCTGTCGATTTGCACCTCGACGATAGAGCGGTCGAAGTCATCGACCGCGTATGGACCACGGGTGAAATCGCGCTCAGGTCGGAACCGGAGGGGCGCAGCTCTCGACATCACGTCCTTCAAAACGGAGAGCCGGTCCCGGACCCCTATGAAGACGATCTGTCTTTGGCTTTGGATCTCGGTGAGGAGCGGGGGTTTGTCGTCTGTGGTTGTTGTCACGCCGGTCTCCTCAACACCCTCGAACACATCCAGACCCATCTGTTTTCTTCCGTTGTGGGCATTGCGGGAGGAACCCATATGGTCAATGCCGATGCTGAGTTTCGAAAGCGTACCCTTGCGCATCTTGACACTATGGATGCTCTCCAGATTCTCTGGTTGGGGCACTGCTCCGGTGAACCCTTTATACAGGAGGTCGCGGAGGCGTTCGGTGTTCCTGTCGTTCGAGAGGGTGGGGCGGGTCATTCCATTACGGTGACCTTAGCTTGAGTGTGAACGATCTCTGGATGTTTATCTACTCGTAGGAGTTGTGATATGCGTATTGCTGTTGCAAGCGGCAAAGGTGGGACAGGCAAGACGACGGTTGCCGTGAATCTTGCGCTTTCGATCGCCACGTCCTCTCCCTTGGAGCGGCCTGCTACTGTGCAGTTTCTCGATTGTGACGTTGAAGAGCCGAACGCGGCGATTTTCCTTAAGCCTGCGCTGGACCACGAGCAAGAGGTTGGGCTTTTGGTGCCCGAGGTTGATTTTGACCTTTGTACATACTGCGGCACGTGTGGTGAGGTGTGTGCCTATCACGCGATCGCCGTGTTGGGTCAACAGGTGATGGTCTTTCCCCAGTTGTGTCACGGATGCGGTAGCTGTACGACGAACTGCCCGGAGGGAGCAATTCACGAGGTCTTTAATCCGATAGGGACAATAAGCTGGGGGCCGATTCCTGAGACGCCTATGGCTTTCGGTCAGGGAGAGCTCAACGTCGGGGAAGCCATGGCAACCCCGATTATTCGGCAGTTGAAACAGCGCTTTATCGAAGGCGTCGATCAGGAGGTCGTGATCCTGGATGCGCCACCGGGCAACGCGTGCCCGGTGGTGGAGACTCTGCGGGGTGTGGATTTTGCGTTGTTAGTCACGGAGCCTACGCCCTTTGGGCTTCACGACCTCCGGATTGCCGTCGAGTTGGCGACCACCGAACTCAACATACCGGTGGGGGTTGTGATCAACCGCGATGGGATTGGTGATGCGGGGGTCGATCGATTTTGCGACAAGGCAGAGATCCCCATCCTGATGCGGATTCCTATGGACCGGCGCATTGCCGAGGCCTACGCCGATGGGATTCTGCTGGTTAAGGCGCTCCCGGACTATCAAGAGGCTTTCGTGACGCTCTATCACCGGATTACCCAGATGATGACCGAGGAGGTGGCTGATGCCTGATAATCCCGCACAACTCGTCGTTCTCAGTGGTAAGGGCGGGACAGGAAAGACGAGCGTCACGGCTGCGCTGGCGCATTTAGCGGCCCAGGAGATGTCGCCCGTCCTGGCGGATGCCGACGTGGACGCCTCTAATCTTGAATTGGTACTGCATCCAGAGGAACAGGAGCGACACGACTTTGCTAGCGGGCTCCTTGCTGCCATCGATTCGGAGGTCTGTATTGGGTGTGGTGAGTGCGAAGCGGCCTGCCGTTTTGACGCGATTATCCCCGGCGTTGCCTACCAGGTTGATGCGATTGCGTGTGAGGGGTGTGCCGCGTGTCATTATCGCTGTCCGGTTGGTGCGATCCGCATGGAGGAGCCCGTGACCGGGCAGTGGTTCCTCTCCGACACACCGTTCGGCCCTCTCTATCACGCGCATCTCTTTGCCGGTGGGGAGAATTCGGGTAAATTAGTGACATTGGTCAAGCAACAAGCGCGTCTGCGGGCGCTCGATGATGACCTGCCGCTGATTCTCGTCGATGGGCCGCCTGGGATCGGATGCCCGGTGATCTCCGCTTCCTCCGGAGCGAGTCTGGCCCTGTTGGTCGTCGAGCCCACGTATTCCGGCGTTCACGATTTGACGCGTGTTCTGCAATTGACGCGGCATTTTGACGTCCCGGCGATGGTTGTGATTAACAAGGCGGATCTGAGCAAGGCGCGGACCGGAGAGATCGAGCAATTTTGTCAAGCGGAGGGAATCACGGTTGCGGCCCAGTTGCCCTTTGATACGAGGGTCACGGAGGCGATGGTCCAAGGTCATCCGGTCACAGCCTACACGGACGGTCCGGTGACTCAAGCGTTGATTCAAACGTGGCGCCAGGTCAAGGGGCGTTTGGGGCTTCCTAGGGCTGAAAGCTGAACAACTTTCGCATTGTGAGTGTCGTTAGACCCGCTTTCAGCTTGATTTCGTCGAAGTTGTTAAGTCGCTATTCCTTAAGTGACGGATTCATGGCAGGGGCTGCCGTAACCTCGTGAGCCTGGAGAAGCATGATATAATAGGGAGGGAGATAAACTATGACTGCAGATATGACCCTTCGAGAACGCGTGCTGATGCGCTTAGTTGACGTCATTGACCCTGAGACCGGGGTCGATGTGCTGAGGATGCGGCTGGTAGAAGATCTCGACGTCGATGAGGAGGTGGGGCGGGTGACTTATCGGTTTCGTCCTTCATCGCCCCTCTGTCCCCTGGCCCATAGCCTTGCCGTCGACATCAAACATGCCGTTGCCTCGATCGAGGGGATCCAAGAGCAGGAAATCGAGGTTGTGGGTTACGTGCGATCGGATGAACTGACCGAAATTATCAATCGGACGGACGTTTAGGGTTGAAAGGCTAAACAACTTCCGCATTGTGAGCTTTGGCTCCATCCGCTTTCAGCTTGACTAGGCGGGAGTTATTTGGTCGCTAATCCTTAACCGATCGTCACGCGATGGACACGAGGCTGACCAACGTTATCAGAGGTGAGGAATAACATTATGGCGATCTATGAATATGATTGTCAGGATTGTGGTATGAGGTTTCAGGCGCGCAGGCAGATGAAGGATGCGGATTCCCCGATTGCGTGTCCGGAATGTGGTGGCGAGCACGCCGAGCGGGGGTTGTCGACTTTCTTTTCATCCACCAGCAGTTCGGGTGGTTCGTCATCACCCGTAATTAGCAGCAGTGGATGCGGCTCATGCAGCCGTAGTTCGTGTGCGACCTGCGGTGGGAGCTGACGCGCTTCACCACTGACCTGTCAGACAAAACGCATATCCATCGCCCGGGAATTCCCGGGCGATGGGGCGTTAAAGGCCCTTCAGGTATGGTATTGGTCCAAGTAATGTTGAATGATATTGGCGGCCTGTTTCTTTTTCCGATAGCCGCTTGAGTACCCTCTGGTAAGGGGTATGGGGCCCGCCTGGGTGCTAAATAACTCCACGCGGTAGGTTGTATCCCCATCACTGTCCCGGCTGCGGCCCACGTTGACGCTCTTAATGTCGTCGAGTGGATAGGACCGGTTGCGAACGCCCGTTAAGGTTTCCTTGTGCTGGGTGATCATCCCCCCGGCGAGGTCAAAGGTCCAGGTCGTAAACCGGCTCTGAATCCCGCCGACGATCATGACGAGACTTACGACCAGGAAAACCCCGCTGGCAATCATCCCTATCATGCCTCCCTGCCGGATAGTCAGGTTGGGTGCGCGTCCATCAACGAATTGGTTGATCTGGTCCGCGGCGGCGGATTTTTTGCCGTAGCCAGAGCTGGTATAGGAGGTCAGGGGGATCGTGCCCCCGCCAGTCTCCAGCATGACGCGATACGTGATATCCCCATCACTGTCTCGGCTTTCGGCGACGTAGGCGCCTTGCAGGGCTTCCAGTGGCCGATCGCTCAAGGAGAACCCAAGCAGAGAACGCGTGAGCCGGCATTCCATGGATCCTGAGGTATCTCGCTTGCAGATAAGATCCGTGGTTTGGCCAAAGGCGTAGAACATCCCCGCACTCATAAGGACAAAGAGCACACCTAAGACGGCTATCAGGATACCGCCACTGGGACGGAGCACGAGCTTCGTGTCGGTTTGCTGGACGATTTTTATCGCTGCCTCCCCTTGCCAAGAATTTCAGTTCCGGCCCTGAGTATCTGACGCGGTTGTGCGTTTGCCTAGGTATCAGGGGAACGTTTTATGTCCGGATCCATCAGCTTACGTTCTATAAGGTCAAGATGAGTATATCATGACTTCGGCCAGCTCAAAATGGCGATTTGATGCGTTCGTGTATAATTCAGCCTTAACAGGGCGACCGTTTTGCTGTACACTAGGGAGCGGAGGCAGGTGAGTGGTCTTGAGTCCTGTTGGGTTTGCGAACCCTGGAGGTTTTCCATCACAGCTACAACTCGGTCTTAGCCAGGAGCTTGCATTTGGCTTCTGCTTAATCCAGGGATGAAGAGGAGCGGGATATGGATGATCTGGTCGAAGGAGACTTGCTGGATAAGGAGATCGTTCGAGGGATTCAAATGGCGTTTGACGCCGACGAGTCCGGCGCTTTTGATTCACTGGTCGGGGAATTTCTTGATACCAGTGAGAGCAGCCTCCAATCGATTGAGGCTGCGGTTGCCAATGAGAACTGGGGCGAGGCGCAACGAGTAGCCCATCGTCTGAAGGGGATGAGCTTCCAACTTGGCGCCCTCGCGCTGGGGGAAGCGTCGCGTTCACTCGAACAAGCTTTGTCGGACAGTCCAAGTTCAAATGATTTGAAGGATCACATCCGTACGATGAAAGGGATTCTTCATAGGACTGCTTGTGCCTACCGTCAGTTTGATGGGGACGTTGCGTTGCATTGACGACATCGTCGCACTTGGTCGGCCGAACCTTGACGGGGGCGATGCTTGATCCTGGTGGGTTGTGTCTGTGTCAACTTATAACGTGGGAGGTTCCCTGTGTTCGGACGCATGGTACCTAAGTTTTTGGTGGTATCCGCCATCCTGCTGATGGCGGCATTGACGGTGATGGCATGGCTTATCGGTCCTGCCCTTCAAGCCAGGGCAATTCCCGGTATCTGGGTCTGGGACATCTCTGTAGGTGGGCTGAATGCTGAGAGTGCGTGTACGCGAGTCGTGGAGGCTTTGCCCCTTGACGATCCGAGGATCGTGCTTTTGGCTCCTGATGGTCAGCAATGGTCCTTTTCTCCGGGCGAGTTAGGGGTCTCTTTGGATGTTGACGCCACGCTGGAGCCGGTCTTCGCTTTGGGGCACGGCGGAGGCGGGATCGCAGACCTGACCGAGCGACTGCGTATCGTTTATGAGGGGGCTCGGTTCTCCCCGGTTCTCGTCTGGGATTCACAACGAGCGCGGGAAGCTCTGGAGACGGTCGCTCTCGATCTGGATCATCCTCCACAAGATGCTGCCATCACGCTTAACGACGGACACCTTCACATGGAGCCCGGGATTCAGGGAACCCAGATGGAGATCACGCAGACGTTGAACGTGCTTCGGGCGTATCTGCAGACCTTGGAACCCGCTGAGGTTTTGATTCCGGTGACTAAGCTTAAGCCTGAGGTCACCGAAAGTGAAGCGGCCCGAGCCCTCGATATGGCTGAGGCGATGGTCGATGAGCCACTTCAGCTTGTGCTGCCCGACCCGCGTGAAGGCGATCCCGGGCCGTGGACGATTCCCCCTGAGACGTTGGTCGAGATGTTGGATATTCAGATGTCTTCCGAGCAGGTCGCTGTCTCCGTGAATCCGGAGGCCCTGCGCAACAGCTTGCATCCCCTGTCCCTGGCTCTCTATCGAGAGCCGGTTGACGCGACGTTTGAGTTGGATACAGGGACTCTAGCGTTGCAGATTGTGACCCCCAGCGAAGTGGGCCGAGAGCTCGACGTTGGGGCGTCGATTGAGCGAATTAATGAGATGTTGGCCTCAGGTGAGAACGTCATCCCCTTGGTTCTGCGTGAGATTCAGCCTGAGGTGCCGGATACCATCACGGCTGAAGACCTGGGTATCCGGGAATTGGTCGCGGTTGGCGAATCGTATTTCACCGGTTCATCCTCCGCACGCGACAAGAATATCCGGATAGGGGCATCCAAGTTTGACGGCGTGATGGTCGCGCCGGGTGAGGTTTTCTCCTTTAACGAGCATCTGGGGGAGGTGACTACCGATGCGGGGTACGACGAGTCTTACGTCATCATCGGAGATGAGACGGTTCTCGGGGTCGGTGGCGGCATTTGCCAGGTCGCGACGACGGCGTTCCGCGCGGCATTTTTCGGTGGATATCCTATCGTGGAGCGGTGGCCTCATGCTTATCGCGTGGGTTACTATGAGCTAGGTGGTTTTGGTCCCGGCCTTGACGCGACGATCTATTCGCCCCTGGTCGATTTCCGCTTCCGCAACGACACCCCTCATTATCTCTTGATCAAGACTGAGGTGGATGCGGCCAACGCGCGACTCCGATTCCTGTTTTACAGCACGGACCTGGGCCGTGAGGTGGAGATGATAGGTCCAGAAACGGGCGATCCCATTGTTCCGGATTCTCCCGTCTACGTGTACGATGATTCCATGCCGGCCGGGACAATCAAGCAGGTGGAAAGGGCTCATAATGGGCTGGACGTGGTTGTCGAGCGAGTCGTCCGGAGCCAGGAGGGGACCGTTCTCATTGAGGATACGTTTGTGAGCAATTTTGTGCCGTGGCCTGCTCGATTCCGCTTTGGTGAGGGTTACCTTCCTCCTGAGGATGCCGAGGTAATCGGCCTGGATTCGGATTGAGGCTTTCTCGATTCGGACATCGATATCGAGGTGATAACGGTTGAGGAAAGAAAAAGGAGCCCCATTTCGGGGCTCCCCAATTTTCTGTTCGGGCGTGTGGTTGGGCTTCGTGCCTAGCTGGCTTCGTAATCCGGATAACCAGGCTCATCGACCTGCTTGACCCAGGCTTGCAGCTCGAAGTTAACCTTCTGGATGAAGCTGTCTTCCGGCATCTCGTTGCTCTGCGCGTATTCCAGATCCCTGACTTTGGCCTTGACGCGTAACGAGGTGGTCTCCAGAATGATCTCTTGACCCGGTTCAAGCCTCTCAATCTCGCCCTTCGGCTTAAGTTTCGAGAGAAGGTTCTCATCATTATACGCGTATTCACTTGCCAGCACCGTGGTTACGGTCTTGATGTCGCTCTTGTCGAAGAGCCAGGCCTCGAAAGCTGTCACTTTCTTTGGATCGCCGGCCCCTATCGTCTCAGAGATACCGATGCCACATTCGCCCAAGAAATCGTTCTCAATCTCGATGCTAAATGAGGGGTCGAAGTAATCATCCCCGAGCACATAGGGCGTGTTGAATGATTTCACCGGATCCTCTTCGGTCGAGACCTCGGCCCCACCGACCCGGACACTGGCTCCCGCTTGGGTCGTTTCTGTGGTCTCTTGAGCCTGCCTGCGGTTTGCGAGAATTGACCAGATCGCAAAAATAGCGGCGCCTACGAGGAGCACGACGACAATGATGCCCACGATTCTCAGTAATCTGGAGAACATCGTCGGTTCAGCGGCCTCTCCTTCCTCCCCTTCGGTAGGTTCGCCTTCATAAAGTCGTTCTGATTCCTGCTCAACCACCTGCTGGAGGCCGGTCAGCGATTCCTCATAGCCGCCCAGTTGGTAGTTCTCCGCTTTCTCGATAGCAGCTCCGATGTCCTTTTCTAAGCTGCCCCTTTCTTCCATCCATGGGACGTTGTTTGCCTTGGGTAGGTCCAGTCCCAGGCGGCTTTGCAGGAGGGTCATATCACTTTCTTCGAAGTATTCCCCGGCGACATAGGCAAGATACGCCGATTTAAAGTCTTCACGCAGGTGCCCTGGTGTGGCATTGACCCATTCGATGGGAAAAAGGCCCCATCCTAGGACAAACCAACCGATCAATATGCCGGCAATTAAGCCGATAAGGACCTTATACTTATCCCAGATAGGTTGGATTTTGACTAGGACTTGTGCAAAGAATGTGAAGCCCTTGGCAAGCAGTGAGTTAATCATAGCGATTGTCCTCCTGGTTGAGATGAGTTGAAGACTCCAGTGCTGTTCTACGTCCTGAATGTACGGAAAATAAAATTGCCGACCCTATCGGTTGCTGGGTATAAGGTCGTTTGTCACTTGCCCGGACACGCTCTATAGACTGTCTCTCTTACATATGATAACCTTATTCCATTTTCTTCCAAGTTAAGGGTACCACAGATATTCTAGATTTGCAAGTAATCGAATTTACGTGCGATGTGATTTTATGTGTGGCCTCGCTTTCATGACAATAAGTGCTGAGATATGCATGAATATTCACAACCGCTTACGATGTCGTTCAGGCGATGTCGTTCAGGCGATGTCGCGGGTGTTGCCAGTTGACGCCCCATGATCGATAGGTATAATCGCTTCGACCCTTATGACTAATTGGCGAACGCTTCTGCAGGATTGGTTTGAGGTAACGCCGGTGTTACGACACATTATGTATACTCGGCACCGGTGGATGCTGCTGTTTGCCTCCTTAGGCCTCCTTGTCGCCTTCGGACTCGGCGGCGGATGGATCGTCGCGGAATTCGGGGCCCTTCCGGCGGTGGCTCTCGTCCTCGCGGTGAGTTACGCGGCCTGGGCTCTCTTCGACCTTGAGATGGCCTATCTGGGTGTCTTTGGTGTTTTGACCCTGCTTCCGTTTGGATCTCTGCCCTTCGAAATCGGGTTTACCCCTACCTTTCTGGATCTGGCCCTTGGTGGGCTGTTCGCCGTCTGGGTCCTGCCTTATGTGTTGGGCGAACGCGAAGAGATTATCGCCACGCCGGTCGGGGCGCCGATTCTTGCGTTTACGCTGTTGGCCGTTGTGGCCTTTATCGCCGGGTTGGCGCACGGTGCGTTGACCAGCTATCTCATCCGGCACTTCGCTGAAGTTCTGTTAAGTATTACCACATTCTTCCTCGTCGTCAACACGGTCCAGGACACAGGGCGGTTGCGACGTCTGCTTCGCTGGTTTATCCTAGGTGCTTCGCTGGCCTCGGTGCTGGGGATGGTTCTCTATCTCCTCCCCGAGGAACTGACGATTCGATTACTCTCCTCACTGGGTCGCTTTGGCTATCCGGTGGGAACTACGGTGGTACGTTATATCCGTGATGATCCAACCCTGATGCAGCGGGCCACGTCCACGTCGGTGGATCCTAACGTTCTGGGGAGTCTTCTCAACGTTGCGGTGGCGATGGCCGTTCCCCACCTTTTTTCCAAGCGCCCTATCTTTCCAAAGTGGTTGCTAGTGCTCCTGATCGCGGTTATGGGGGTTGGTTTGATTCTCACTGTCTCGCGGAGTGCCATGGTGGGGGTTGGGCTCGCCGTGCTGATCATCAGTCTGATGCGGTACCGGCAATTGCTTCCGTGGTTTGTAGTGGGGCTGATTCTGATTTTGGTGCTGCCATGGACTCGGGGGATCGTCGACCATTTCATCGAGGGCATTCAACTTGAGGATCTCTCGACAAAGATGCGCCTTGGCGAGTACAAGGATACGATCACGCTGATCCGCCGGTATCCGTTCCTGGGTGTGGGCTTCGCGGGTGCGCCGGACATTGATATCTACGTTGCGGTCGCCAGCCTCTACCTGATTGTGGCTGCTCAGATGGGATTGGTCGGCCTGGCTGCTTTTCTCGCCGTCATTGGTTTTGTGCTATGGCGTTTCTGGCGGTATCATTCCAACGTTGCATCTATGCCGGATTTGGAGGCCTCTTTCTACGGATTGCACGCGGCGATTATCGGTGGCGTGGTCAGCGGCGCATTTGATCACTTTTTCTTCAGCCTCGATTTTCATCATTCAGTGACGATTTTCTGGCTGTTGATCGGGCTTGCTACCGCAGCGACGGAACTGGTCATTCAGCGAACTAAACGGGCGCCCGCCGAGTCCATTCAGGGTCAAGATCGAGCTCACGCTTAGGCCGTTCCAAAAAAATCTTCCCAATAGCCAAGATTTTCCAAGGAAAAAGCCCTCGGTTTGGGATAATTTGAATTCTGGAACTACTTTAGGGCTGATATCCCCCGTTTTCCTTCTCTATCCTCTCCTCGCGTTGTTCCTGCAACGATCGGACGTCGTGTCTCACTTTTCTGCGACGCAGCCACAAGGAGATCGCTATCACAAGGGGTGCGCTGCAGAAGATCGCATACGCTGTAACCAGGTAGGGATTCATCCGGTGGTCAACCTCCAACTTTCTGCCTGTGATATCCTCTGAGGATCCTCTGTCGGTCCCTGGCTTTTTCCAGCTGATACCGTTTGCGCACAAACGTTACGTAGAGGATTGTAAAGGCGACCAGAGAGATGATGAGGGTCGTGACCATCTTGGGTGTCACTGCCATCTCACCGCCGGTGAGGACCTGAGGATGAAGCGTGCGCCACCAACGGATGGTAAACCACGAGAGCGGGACTGTTCCAAAGGCCACGATGCCGTAGATGGCCGCGAAGCGTGCTTCTCGCTCTATGCTATCGACCGAGCCCCGGAGCATCACGTAGGAGACGTACAGCAGCCACTGCACGGCGGAGATCGTCAGTCGCGGCTCCCAGACCCAATGAGTTCCCCATACGGGTTTGGCCCACAGCATCCCGGAGACGACGGTCATCGTGATGAACCCAAGTCCAATCTCTGCCGAGGCGAGGGCCAGAATGTCCCAGCGGCGCGCACCCCGTACCAAGAATAGGACACTCGCCAGGGCTGTCACGAAGAAAGCAGAGAATCCCACCCAGGCGGATGCAACGTGGAAATAGAATATCCTCTGAATCTCCCCCATCACCGCCTCTCGGGGTGCATAGGTGAATACCATCGCTAAGGCCGTGATAAAGCTCACCATGCTCAGGATCGCGAACGTCCAGTCGACGACCGTGGCTCCGGCGACCCTCCCGGAAACTCCCGCGCTCTCTCGCTTCATCCTTTATTCCTCCAGCGTGTATCTGAACAGAACCATCGAGATGGCTATCATAATCAAGTCATAGACGATAAGAAGGTGTGTCCACGGACCTAAGTCTGTCCACGGCGCTCCCCCCAGAAGTCCACGCGTCGTCTGGGCTGCCGACAGGAATAGGGGCAGCATAATGGGTAGGAGCAAGATGGGCAGCATCACCTCGCGGGCGCGCGTATTTACGGCGATGGCCGAAAGGAGTGTTCCGACCGAGGCATATCCTATCGTGCCGAGTATCAGGGTGATCACGATATTGCCGCTCAGCAGCGGGACATTCAGGAAGATGGTGGTCAGCAGCAGGAGGACCGATTCGACGAGAAGCATCAAAATCATTACCCCCAAGGCTTTGCCAAAGAAGATGGCTGTGGGGTCCACCGGAGCCGCTCGCAATCCTTCGATCCCTCCGGTTTGATGTTCACGCACGAGTGAACGACTGAGACCCAACATCCCGGTGAAGGCGATGATACTCCACAAAACACCGGGCGCGGCGGCCTTCGCTACCGTGCCGCGTAGATCAAGGGTCACACTGAAGATAAAGAGAGCCAATATGGCAAAGACGGTCATCGCACTTATGATCTCCCGCGTGTGCAATTCGGCGGCGGTATCTTTGGAGACGATGGCCCAGACGTGCGTTGCAAATCCGGTGCGCGACCGGAAAGCCGGCTCGGGACCCTGCTCTTTAGGGACGCTATCTGTGGTGGATCGGAGCCCTTCAAAGACTATGGGCACGGTCCGGTTCTCGGTGACCCACGTCCGGTACCTCTGGGGAAATGTCGCTTCATAGGGTCCATCGTAAATGATCCGGCCATCTCGGAGCATCACGATACGTTGGCCTGTTTGATTGAGAGCCGGCACTTCCAATCGATGCGTGCTCATCAGTTGGGTGCATCCATGGGCTGAAAGATCGGTTAAGAGCTCGTCCACCGCGTCCGCTGCGATAGGGTCGAGTCCGGTGTAGGGCTCGTCCAGCAGCAGGATGCTGGGCTGATGGAGGATCGCGCGGGCGATCGTCAGCCGCTGTTTCATGCCCCGGGAGAGTGTGCCGACCCGGTCAACGCGTCGTGTGGTCAGCGCGACCCGGTTGAGAAGCGCCTGAACACGGGTTGCTGCGTCGGGGATTCCGTAGAGTCGAGCATAGAACGCCAGATTCTGCTCCACGGTGAGATCCTCGTAGAGCAGACTGCGATGGGACAGATATCCAATCTGACTTCGAATCGCGGGTCCCGTCTCCGTCAGATTGGACCCGCTTACGTACACGTCACCGCTGGTCGGGCGGACGAGGCCGCCTATCGTCCGTAGCAGGGTCGTCTTGCCCGCGCCATTAGGCCCGACAAGGACCACGCGCTCGCCTGCACTGATGTGGAGATCTATCGCTATCAAGGCCTCGTGGGGACCGAATTTCTTGGTGACGTGATGCACGTCAATCATAGGGTTCCGCGCCGGTCAAGGTCCGATCGCAGCTTTTCTTTGAGGGCTTTTCGCTTCGCCCGGTACTCCGCTTCGTCAACCTCCCCTTCTGCGTGGTCGCGATCGAGTTGAAGGATCGCGAACAATACGGGTCGCGCGCTTGCCGGTATCTCAGGGATGGTGGTGGGCGCCCACAGGGCGAACGTGGCGAGACCCGCGACTGCGAGCGCGCCGGCCCCTATAAGGATCTTCCAACTTTGACCCAGGGTGACGTTTGTTTCGTCGGAGCCTGCCGGCATCTCGCCGGGCTCGTCGGAACCCCGCTGCGACCTGATCGTAAAATCCAGCGCTTCATCGGCTGCGAGGGGACCTGCCAGATACGACGCCGCGTTGCCCATCTGCGTTTCCATCACACCGTTGAAGCTCAACTCTACTCCCTCTGCCGCGAGGTTTCCGCTCTGGAGAAGCACGAGGGCGGATTGGATCGGAAGCTCGAGGGTGCGGATGACGCGCATCCCATCGCTATAAGGCCTTTCGTAGCTGAAGCTGATTTCGACGGTCGCCGTGCCCGGTCGGACGGGCTGGGTGTCGGCAAGTGTGGATTCATCACCCACGTAGCGCCCGCCGAGATCTGAACCCGAGACGTTGAGGTTGCGTGCCTCTGCCGGTAGGGTGAAGCGCAGCGTGGTGCCGTCAGCAAGCGCCGTCTGCTTGCCGACATACGTCCGATCTCCCGTGTTACTGACTGAATAGACCTCGGCGATCTGAACGCGTTCGGCACGGGGTAGGATGAAGAGATGAGCCTGCTCAACGTAGATGTGGGCGTCGTCGCGGGTGATTTCGTAAATCTTGACCCGGACGTCGCTTGATCCCTCTTGTGAGAGTGGGGTGGGCGTGGAGGCATAGCGAACGCCCTGGTAGATCGTGCTCACTATAAACTCGTCCTCGCTCCTCGTACTTATCACATCAAAACGAAAGGTGCCCTCTGATGCGACGGTGTCCGTGTAAACACCGGTAACGGCTGTGTCGTCGAATACGCGCAGCTCAACCGGCGCACCGACAGGCATCTGTCCCCCGGGGGTGCCGTTGACCACCCTTCCGGTTATGGTAATGGTGTCATCCGTCTGGGCTTGGACGCCGACGCCGGGTAGGATGCTCAGTATGAGGGTCAGGATGACGATCAAGGCGCTAAACGCGCGATGCGATCGCCGCGACATCGGACTGACACTCATTCCCAGGTGTCTGCCAGCAGTTGTGTCCCGCACCCCGGACAGAATCGGTGATCGTCCTCGACTCGGCGACCACATTGCGGGCAATGGCGAGATGATTCATCGGATGTCTCAGGGGCTGCGGACGTGGGACCGGACAACTCGCTCCGAACCTCGGCGATCCACGCTTCGATGACGCGATCGGATGCCGCTCTCTGTTTCAGGAATGGTTGGATCACATAGGCGACGACCAGCCACGCTGCTGCGAGCCCAATCATTATGGATCCTACACCAAGACGCATAGACACCTCGATGCGATTACTGCTCCCAAGGATCGGCCAGCAGTTGGTCCAATCTCGATGACAGACTTCCTGTCTTCCCGGCGCCGACATAAACGTAGGCAACTTGTCCTGAACGATCCAAGACGAAGATCTCCGGAACGCCGGTGACTCCGTAGCGCTTTGCGATGCTGCCGTCCCGGTCCAATCCTATGGGGTAACTCGTCCCCAGTTCCTCGACGACCCGCTGCGCGTCGTCCTGGGTATCTCCGACAGAGATGCCCAGGACAATCACGTCCTGGGAGCTGTAGGTCTCCCAGAGCGTTTGGAGTTTGGGCATCGTCTGTTTGCACACCGGGCACTGTGAATTCCAGAACATCATTACCATCACTTTGCCGTGGAGATCCTGGCTTGCCAGAGAGGATCCGTCAAGCAACGTGAGATCGTAGCCGGGCGCGGCTTGTCCGACCGCTGGACGTCCTCCTCTAGATCGGACGACCCCGTGGGGAATACCCCACATCGCCCAACCCGCGCTCAGAAGCAGACCCAAGCCGATGACGGCAGCGAGCACGTTGAGCGGCTGCGAGCGGTGGGTGGGCCATAGGGCGAACCCTCCGCCTGCCAGAAAGACCAGTCCCCCCAACCACAAGAAGTTGATCAAGGGATTGACGGTGACCTGGACGGTGATCGCGTCTGCATTATCGGACCAACCCGCCAGCACCACGTAAAGGTCCTCACGCACACTAGGTCGGAGCGCCGGGATACGGATTGATTGTTCGTTTACCTGATAATAATTCAGACTCGGTTGTAGCTTTGCGATGCTTCTTTCATTACGGGCTACCGAAATTAACGCCGAAATGTTGAGGTGGTCGGCCATGGGCTCTTGATTGAGTGACTCATACGTCAGCGTGTAAGTCCCCACGTTGACAGGTTCTTCTTGAGGTAGCCTTACGTTACGCTCGAAGGTGTGAACTTGTGACCCCACGATACCTACGGCCATCAGCACGATGCCGATGTGGACCAGATATCCACTGAATCGCCGGCGTTGCTGTCGTAGGAGCCTCCAGCCTGCGGTCAGGACCTTCATATCTCGGCGCCTATGCAATTTGTAGGCCTGCACGGCCCATTCTGCTAGGATGGTTATCCCGGCAAGGCCGGTCACGGTCAAACCCAGCAGCGAGGCGGCCCGGTTGAAACCCGTCAGCAGCAGGAGTGCCGGTATGCCTATGGCAGGGATCGCCACCCACCAGGCGCGTCCCTGGAGGTGTTTGAGCAGCGCAGCCGTCCGTCCAAGCAAGGGACAGATGCCCATCACCAGGATCAGCGCTGCGAATTGGGGACCGGTCACCCGATCGAACCAGGCGGGGCCGGCTTCAAAACGACGGTCGGTCAGACTCGCGGTCAGGGTAGGGAGCAAACTACCGACGAGAATCGAGAGCGTCAGGGTGACGAGAAGGGTCAAAGTCAGGAAGAACATGCCTTCCCGGGATATCAATCCGGTCTCGGTGGCGGGGCTTTTCAGCGATCGGCGTCTCGTGACAATTAGAATCAGCGACCCCAGTAGGGTCACCCCGATCGCCGCCAAGAAATACTGACCGAGGTCGGATTGGACGTAAGCGTGAACGGACTGTATCATCCCACTTCGGGTGGCAAAGGTTCCGAAGAGGACCAAGACGAATGACAAAATCACCATGATGAAAGACCAATAGCGAAACCCCCGCCCTTCTTCCTGCATCACTGCGCTATGTAGGAATGCGGTCGTGGTCAACCAGGGCAACAATCCGGCGTTTTCCACGGGATCCCAGCCCCAATAGCCCCCCCATCCCAACACGTCGTAGGCCCAACGCATCCCCAGAAGCAGGCCCAACCCCAGACCGAGCCAAGCCACCAGCGTCCAGGTGTGAACGGCCTGGGTCCATCCCTTAATCCGTCGCGTGACCAACGCTGCCAGGGCAAACGCAAATGGCACCGCAAGCCCGACGTAGCCGACATAGAGCGCCGGTGGATGGAAGATCATCCCGGGATGACGCAGTAGAGGGTTCAGCCCCAGTCCATTTGGGGGCACTTCAGGCAACATGATGAAGGGATTTGACAGCACAACCATCACCACCGAGAAGAAGGCGGTGACCCCATTCAAAAAGACGGTGGCCCAAGGAACCAGCGGGCGCGCCTTTGTACTAGGGACGCCGACCGCAAGGGCTGCGAAGAGTCCTTGAAACCATGCCCAAAGCAGCAGCGATCCCTGCTGCCCGGCCCAGACTGCGGAGATTTTCAGGTAGAGTGGGAGCGTGCGAGACGAGTGCTCAGCCACGTAGCGGATCGAAAAATCATCGCCGAGGAAGGCCGAAAGCAGCATCAGCAAGGTGAGACCAAGAAGCACCGGCACTGCATACGTCGCATGCTTCGCGCTTTGCAGCCAGCGCGGATCGCGCCTATGGATTCCCCACAGGGCAGCGATCGCTCCGTAGAGGGTCGTGACCAAAGATAAAGCGGTGAGCAGGAAACCAATTTCGCCGAGCACGTTATTCCTCTATCTGGGCTGGGATATCCTCCGCATAACGGGAGGGACATTTGAGCAACAGCTCTTCAGCGTATAAACTACCGTCCGCCCCAAGCGTGCCCCGCGCAATCGCTTGCGCTTCGTTCTGCAAAAGATCGGGTTTGGCCCCTTCGTAGATCACTTCCAGGCGTGGGGCTGTTGGGCTGTGTACTGCGCTATGCAGCACCGCTGCCAGGCCCCCGGCTTGCTCGATCTCTTGCGGATCTCCCGGTATGTGGATCATGGTGAAGCGAACCTCGGTGGCCATCGCGTCGTAGACGATTGTCTCCCCCAGCACCGCCCCGGAGACCGTAATGTTGCGGGTCAGCGCTTGGTCTCCCATTGCGTTGAGCTCTTCGATGGTGAGGAAGTACTGCGCCGTGCTATCCGTGCTGCTGACTATGAGGTAGACAACTGCCGCGAGAATGAGAATGCCTGCGGCGATAAAAGTCGATCTGCTGCGCATTTTGGATTCTCCGGTTGGCTTGGGTTCGTCTGATTTTCTCTCGTACAGGGTTGATGACGACATCTATGAAGCGCGCCTGTAATTTGGGGTAGTTTGAATTCCCGTACTACTCTAGTATAAAGGGATTCATCGAAAAATCCACACGGATCACCCGATACTCTTGGGCTTTGACCGGCAAAGCCGGGGATTGGGAAAAAGGAAATCGCTTTTCCTGCTACTTGGAATAGAACGAGCGGATCGTTCCGGCGCCGGCGGATTCTTGCTCTTTATCTAAGCTTCGAGTATACTTGTTGTGACTGATCCATAGTTTGTTATCGTACTTCTCAGGAGGTCCTCGATGAAATTATCTTGCCTTCAGGAAAATCTTGCCCAGGGTTTGGGGATTGCAGGCCGCGCAGTGCCGTCACGGACGACGATGCCGATTCTCGGTAACGTATTGTTAGCTACAGATCATGGGCAGCTCAAGTTGGCAGCCACAAATATGGAGCTGAGCATCGTCCATTGGGTTGGTGCCCGGGTTGAAACGGAAGGTGCGATCACCGTACCCGCCCGGAATTTCATCGACCTTATCGGATCCTTACCCCCCGATCAAGTTGATCTCGAATTGGACGAGGAGACGATGACACTCTCTCTCTCCTGTGGATCGGTCAAGGCCAGCTTTCGGGGGATTTCCTCGGATGAATTCCCTCTGGTGCCCGAACCCGAGGAGGACAACGGATTCTCCGTGGAGGCGGACGATCTCTCCACAGGATTAGGGCAGGTGACCTTCGCGGCGTCGACCGATGAGAGCCATCCCGTCCTCACTGGGGTTTTGGCTGAGTTCGAGGGCGAGACGATGACCCTGGCAGCTGCCGATGGATTTCGTCTTTCGTTGCGGCACATCCCTCTGATCCATCCGGTGCCCTCACCATTTGACGTCATTATACCGGCGCGGGCGCTCTCGGAGTTAGAGAGGATCATTGGGACGACCGATGACCCCATCAAGATTTCGACGACCCACCCTCACAATCAGATCCTTTTTCAGCTGCCTGATACGGTGCTGAACTCACAGTTGATCGATGGGAATTTCCCGGACGTGCGCCGGATCATCCCTCCTTCTCATAGCACCCGCGTGGTCTTGGGGCGTGAGGAGATCTTACAGGCCTGTAAGCGGGCGGCAATTTTCGCACGGGACGTGGCCAACATTGTGAAACTGACCATTGAGGATGGGGAAATCACCGTATCCGCCGACTCGGCCGAATCTGGACAGGGGTTGACCCGCTTAACCGCGAACGTCACAGGTGACGGGCTTGAGATTGCATTTAACGTCAGGTTCCTGATTGACGTGTTTGGGGCGCTCGATACCCCGCAGATTGCGCTCGAGCTCAATTCAGCGACCAATCCCGGTGTGATCAAAGGCATCGGTGATGATGAGTTTGTTCACGTCGTTATGCCTATGCATCTTGGGAACCGGTAGTTCTTGACTGGTACATGCGGAAGATTTTCTTGAATACGTAACGAGTAACGGAGGCTCACGATGGCAAACCTTCTCCAAAACCCAGGATTTGAGGACGGATGGTGGCGGAAGACGCATACCGGGCAGGAATTCGGCGAGATCTTCGTTCCCGAAGGTTGGGTCGCTTTTTGGAAGGAAGGGAAGCCTGTCCCTCACGACCCCTCCAATGATATCGGATACGGACGGCCTGAAATGCACGTGATCAACCGGGAACCGCCGTTTCTCGATCCTATGAGAATTCACAAAGGCGAGCGGGCGTTCAAGCTCTTCACTTTTTTTCGGATCCATGATGCGGGTTTGTACCAGCGTGTGGACGACGTTCCAGTGGGCGCAAAGGTTCGCGTGCTTGGATGGGCTCATGCGTGGTCGTCCAATGAGGATGATCCATCTTCCAGCGATGGGGTGGGGAAGAAAGCCTTTTTCATCCGGGCCTCTGATTATGATAAAGTCGACGGTGTGCGGAACGTGACCTATACGGTGGGCATCGATCCTAAGGGAGGGACAGATCCCTGGTCGGATCAGGTCATCTGGGGGGAAGGCGCTCACATCTACAACGCCTACGGTCAGATTCCGCCTCTGGAGGTCACTGCGGAAGCCGATGCGGTGACTGTCTTTGTACGGAGTTCGGTGCTTTGGCCCTTCAAACACTGCGATAGTTATCTTGACGATATGCGTCTCGAAGTGGTGACGCCTCTGATTCGGCCTATTGAGCTTGAACTTCCCAGCGAGGCCAACTCCTGCGAGCCCTTTGAGGTGCTGGCCCAGGGTGGGGCGGGTCCTCAATCGCTGCGGCTTGAGCTGACCAACGAGGCGCTTTTTCATCAGCTGCCGGTGATTGAGGGGGAATCCGCACGTTGGCGTTGTTTGGCGACGGAACCCGGTTCCTACGAGATCAAAGTGACAGGTTCAGATGCGCCGTCGGTCACGAAAACCCTGAAGGTCAAAGAAGATTCGGAAGAACAGGAAGTGATATGCATCCCGCCTCGCATCCCCTATGCACGGACTTACGTCCTGTTACCTCCTGAGGCTGATGAAGCCTGGATTGATGCGATTATTGACAGCGGTGCATGGGACGAACATCGATGGACGATCGGGGGAAGTGCCGATGATGCCGGGGTTGGGCCAGTGGACCGTCAAGTCATCGCAATCAATCCCGGTCAGTGGCCCAGCGATCTACGACAATTTTTCAATACTCATTATCCCGGCGTGAGATATACGTCTGTTGAGGCTGAGACTCCGGAAGCTCTGCAGCGGGCCCTGCGTGATTTTTAGCCATCGTGCACCGGTGCGGATGCGTGACGGGTACTCAGGCTTTGATCTCTACACCTTTGATGGTGTAGTAGAAGGCGAGGGATTCGTTCATACCGGACTCAATGCGCCGGTTGATCTGGTTCATGATGTCGACAAAAACGAGGCCACCCGCATCCTTAGAACAGATAATCCCTAACCGAGACCGTTGGCTGCCAGCTGCAATACCCCATTGACCTTCGAAGCGACGCCGGAAGGTTTCACCGAGGAACGCGGCCCATATGGATTTGATCTCGTACGAGGGATTGGGGAATTGACTTATATGTCGGTCGATCCACTCATCAAGCGTTTGGAGTCCAATTGCATTGTACTCCACGTCGATGCCAGCATATCGACTGAGACTCAGCCTGGCGCGTTCAGCCAGTTGGGTCATCTGATGCGATTGTTTCGACGGAAGAAACTTCAATGATCGCTTTGTCATACCATCCTCTTACGTTGTGTTGAGCCTATTATAGCATAGGTGCAGGCAATCACAACTGCTTTATGATCTTCTTTTGTTGTTTTTTAGTCCCGATCTTCTTATAATTATATGGAAATGTGAGAGCGCCAGATCCCAGCAACGCTTTCGACCGTGTTTGTGGGGATCGATTGTGTATGACGTACAGACTGGAGCTTAAATGGAAATCAGGTGGTATGGACTTGGATGCTTCCGGCTTACTGAGGAGGGCTTACCCTCCGTCGTCCTCGATCCTTTTGATGAGGGTGAGGCCGGATTGGCACTTCCCGGAGCCCAGGGAGGCATCGTTATCTCGACTGTTCTGATGGAGGAACCGGAACTCGCGACCTGGGATTCTCTGGGGGGGGTGACCCGGACCATCGCTGGACCGGGTGAATATGAGATCGGCGGGGTGTTTATTACGGGTGTCTCCTCAACGCGGGAGAAAGGTGGAAACAAACGGTCCAGGGATTCCGAAACTCAGAAGCATAATGTCAATATCATCTATACGGTGGATATGCAGGACGTGAGTGTGGCGCATCTGGGGGAGATTGGGCGTCCCCCGACCCAGGCGGAGGTTGAGGCGTTAGGTCGGGTCAACGTGCTCCTCGTCCCTGTGGGGATTCCCGGCGGCATGACTCCGGCCAAGGCCTCTGAGGCCGTGAGTTTGATCGAACCCGATATTGTCATTCCGATGCACTATCAGACCCCCGGATTGAAGGTCCAGCGGAATTCGGTCGATGGGTTTCTCAAGGAGATGGGCCTCGGGCAATCCAAGCCCTTGGATAGACTTCGATTGTCGTCAAGTTCGATTCCCGAGGATCTGCAGATCGTCATGCTTGATCCTCAACATCCGTAATCGATCCGTTCTAATTCAGGAGAAGACTATGAAAAAACGTCTGGTGATTATCGTCGCGGTGGTGATCGTGCTGTTGGGCGGGGTTGCTGCGTTCGTCATCCTGTCCAATCGCCCCAATGGGCAGACCGAAGCCAATTTGGATCAAATTGAGGCGCAGATGGATCGCGGCGACTACGAAGCTGCACAACAGGCGCTTGAGCAGGTCATCGCCGATGATGAGGCCAACGCGGAAGCGCATTTTATGTTGGGGCTAACTTATTTCAATCTGGAGGCGTACACCAAGGCGCGGGAGAGTTTTGAGCGTGCGCTGGAGCTCGATCCCGATCGTGCCGCCGCTATCCACCATAATCTAGGCGCCTTGGCGTATCAAATGGGAGATATGGAGACGGCTCTTTCAGAGTTTCAGGCTGCGCTGGAGGCCGATCCTGATGATCCAGACACGCACTATCAGTTGGGGGCGACGTATCTGGTGCTTGCTTTCCCCAGCGGTTCGATGGAACCCGATCCCGAGATGGTGACCAAGGCAGAGGCTCAGTTTACCCGTGCTTTGGAACTCGCTGATGAAAAGCCGGAGGCAAAGATCGGATTGGCCAACGTTCATCTGGTGAAAGGGGAGTTGGATCAGGCGATTGTGCTTCTTGAGGAGGTGCTGGAGGTCAATCCTGAGATGAGGGAAGCGCTCTTTGCATTAGGCCGCGCGTATCTTACGGCGGGAGAGGTTGACAAAGCAGAAGCGACGCTTGAGCGCTTTTTGGAGACCGATCCTCCTCAGGTCTGGGCTGAGCAGGCCCAGACTATGTTGAATCAGATCTCGCCCTGAGGATCGAGTGGAAGGATACTTATGCGACGGAGTCAATTGTGGATAGCTCAGTAAAACTACTTATGACCTGGGACATCGTCAATGGGAAAGAGAAGAAGTGTCTGGCTTTCATCACCCGAGACTTTCCTTTGGAGATGCAGAAGTCAGGATTCGAGCTGACGGATGCCTGGTATACGGCCTATGGTGACTGGCCTCAGGTGCGGATGGGGTTTCTCAGCAGCGATTTCGAGGCGCTGGAGTCGTTTTTGAGCTCCAATGCGTGGCGAGATTTGAAGAAGGAACTTATGAAGTACTGTCGGGAGTACCGCGAGAAGATCGTTCTCAGCCGTGGCGGCTTTCAAATCTGAGATAGGGCGCTGCCCATTCACTGGGCGGCTCTCTTTTCAGAAGCGGTTGAGCTCCGGCTCGAAGGGCAGCGGGATTTGAGTCTGTCCTTGCTCCACGATGGGGTCTAATCCCAAGAATACCTCAATGTCTGATTGATGCTTGACCTCTTGGGCCATTCGTCGCAGATGACGAAATTTGATGAACTGCCAGCGATGAAGCTTGAGCCACTGTCCAAGCCTTGGGTCCCGATTGAGCTTGAAATGGACGAGCGCGGCGCGCCCTCCGGGCAGCACCAGACAGGGTTGGCCCGTATCAGCCGCCGGGGGATTCGAGAGGTGAGGCGTCAAGATAGCCGTCGCTATGCATCGGAAACGATAGTTGGGTCCACCCTCGCGAATCCAGAGGACATCTCCCAACGTTGTCAGGCTAATCCGATATCCTAAGCGCTTTCCCAACACGGTCAACGTATCCTTCAGCGTTTGTATCTCTCTCTTTCGCTTCTGCGGGTCGTCCTCGGCTCGGATCGTGACCTTTCCGGTTTGTATTGGTTCCTTAACTTCTGTGTAAGCATCCAAACAGGCCTCTACCAGTGCCAACTCGGGTGACAGCACCCCGCTGAACCGACGATAGACCTCTCGTATTAAAGCGCTTCGCTGCCACGTCGGTTGTGCAGTCAGCCTATCAATCACTGTGTGTTCGACGCCGTCGGCCAGCGGTCTTGTCCTCTCGTTGGGTTCCTCGATCCACCACTTTCCCGTCTCACTCCTCAACCATCTCGTATCACGCTCCGTATCCAGATTATCGATCGCCTGTTCTCCAGACAGCATCAGGGCCGCAACTTCAAGATGTTCCGCCGACGTCGGTTCTCCGCGCTTGCGAACTGTCGTCTCCCAGACCTTCGACGGTGATCCGACCGGCGGGGTTGATCCTCCATCGGATTGCAGAAGCACGTAGTAGCCCTTGTCTGCATCACCCACCCAAGTATGTAGTCGATACTCTGACCGCTGCACGGCTTGTGTGAGCGCTTTGGCCGCCGCGACGGGATTTTCGGTAAGGGTGCAAAGCGCATAGGCGTGAGGACGCAGCAATTTTCTCGCCTGTATCAATCCGACACTCAGGCTGCGCGCGTACCAATCCCACGTTAAGCGCCGGCGGCTAAGGAAGCTCCGAACCGGGGACGTCACTCTGTCCCGCCATAACCAGACCGACCATAGCACGGAGAGCGCCCAAAAGACTGCATCCGGCGGTTGGAGCTCGAGGATTAAGGCGTCGAAGCGCTGGTTGTAGCCGGACTGGCATAAGTTATGAAGAGAGGACGACGAAAGCGTGAATCCTGGTTTCCGACTCGCCAGCAATTCCGAAATGCTCTGGGCTCTCGCGGGCAACGCTTCAGGATACCGATCAAGCGCCTCCAACGCGGCCTCGAGTACGAACCAGACGTTTTGTTCTCGATAGTAACGGGGCGGACGCAGACTTCGGGGGCGGACCGAGGGGTCTGAGGCCGGGACTAACCGGCTTCCTTGATCCAGGGCCTCCAAGATCAATCCAACCAGTGACGTCTCCATAGGATGGGGGAGGTCCAACCGCTGCAGCCGGTTGATCACGTCGAGGAGTAGGCTCAGATTTCGGGGTGTATAGAGTTGAACTAATTCAGCGGCCCGTTGTCTGCCGGGATCGTCGGGATTTGCAGCCCGGCCCAAGGCCAAATGATACGCAGGTCCGGTCTGGGCAGGAAAGTACTCGGATTGTATGACGTCCTCTGTCGTCGCCGATCCTTCATAGGTACCCTGACAATGCGCACAACGCACCCGTTTGGCTGCTAGCTGGTTCTTATCTCGATCCCAAGTGAACCACTCGGCAATGCCTGGCTGCCCGCATCGTGGACATGGGCTACGATACCTATCCTCCACGTAGCGCACAAACGGCCGGTCATCCTTAGGTATGTCTCCCAATCGAGTCAGCAGCGTGGAGAGCTCTGACTTGGTCGGATGGGCAAGCTGGAGATGCAGCCAGGTCAAAGGGACGGGATTCACATTGAGAGCAAGGATACGGCGGTCGGCACGGACCGTTTCCCAGACGTACGTGCCGGTGGAAGCGGCGACGTGCAACAAGAGATCGCCCGGCTCGGTCAACTCGGCGACGGCGTTGGTCAAGACGGACCGGGGTTCCGAAGGTCTGTAGCGCTGCAAGGGAGGATTAGAGGGGACACGCCTGCCCGGAATGATCGTAGGATCCGGTGCTTGTCTCATCGATTCGAACCCCCTTCACTGGGTGTGATTTCACGCGTGAGGTCGTCGTCAACGATGGATATGCGATCGTGCCTTGTATTCGGTCAGGGTAGGTGGGTCAGAAGTGGATGGCTTGCTATAGGGATACTGTAGTCCGTTACGCGGACTTGTCAATTGAAAACTCGCAATGCCAGGACTTTATCTTGGGTTACAGGAACGCGAGGGCAAATCCTGCGGGT
Source organism: Anaerolineae bacterium (assembly GCA_034437735.1). Taxonomy (GTDB): domain Bacteria; phylum Chloroflexota; class Anaerolineae; order B4-G1; family SLSP01; genus PWVB01. Next base: position 22,910 of record DAOTTS010000058.1, on the reverse strand, counting down.
TTCGAGCTCCAGCCGGCGGAGCCGGAGATTGCAAATCTCTTCCGAGCGAGAATGACAAGGCCGTACTCGTAACGCGACCCCGTTTGGGTGCATCTTTGAAGCATTGGCGCTTTGGAGCGTTGGTGCCCTGCAAAACCCGGCCCCGAGACGGGGACTCCGAGCCTTTTTAGAGGACTGAGCCCTGTTACTCGTCCGCTTGTGATCGAGCGGGGGCCGAGTTACCATCCCTGAGCGATCGCAAGGTCGCCAAGTTCTCCCGATCCTCGTGCAGGTCGTCGCTTTTGTGGGTTTCGAGGATGCCGGGTACGTGGTCGAACCGGGTATCGTTGACGATGTGGCTGAAGCCCTGGCGGCCGATGTGTCCTTCGCCGATGTGTGCGTGGCGGTCGCGGTGACTTCCCAGGGGATATTGGCTGTCGTTGAGGTGGATCGCGTGCACATAGGGCACTCCGATCACGGCGTCGAGGGTGTCCATCGTCTCCTCATACCCCTCGCGGCTGCAAAGCTGGTAGCCCGCCGCGAAGATATGGCAGGTATCGAGGCATATTCCCAGGCGGTCTGATTCCTTCGTGTCGTCAAGCAGGGTGCGCAGTTCCTCAAAGCTGCCTCCTAGGCTGGTGCCATGGCCCGAGGTGGTCTCCAGCAGAATTTTCGATTGATAGCCGGGAAGCGCGCGATGAACCTGAGAGAGCGCATCCGCTGCCCGTTGAAGCCCCTCTGCCATCCCTGAACCTGTGTGGGCGCCCGGGTGGAGAACGAGATAAGGGATTGCAAGACGCTCGCACCGCTCTACCTCTTGAATCAGTCCCTTGACAGACTTGGTATAAAGGTCGGGTTTCGGTGAGGCGATATTGATGAGGTAAGCCGCGTGGGCGACGACCGGATGGATATGCGTCTCCTCCTGTGCGGCTTTGAAAGCCTGGATCAACTCGCGTTCCAGCGCAGAGGCGCGCCACTGCCGGGGATTCTTCGTCCAGACCTGGACCGTATCACATCCGACGGCGTCGGCCCGCTCAAATGCACGTTCCATACCGCCGGCAATAGATTCGTGGGCGCCAAGTCGCTTCATAGATCGACGATGGGAAGAATTGGAAGACCGACCTCTAGCCGGCCTTCCAATTGGAGTGTCTAGCTTTCGTCTTCGGCTTCCGGAAGCGTGCCGGGCTGGTAGGGTCCCGGTTCTTCGACAATGCGGAAGCTGTTGGTGATATCTGCTGACTTGCTCAGCATTGCACTGACGGAACAGTAGCGCGTTTCGGAGAGCTCAATCGCCCGTTCGAGCGCGCTTTCCTCAACGCCCTCGCCATAGGCGACGTATTCGACGTGAATACTGGTATACACTTTGGGGTGAGAGTCGGCTCTCTCCGCTGAGACCCGCACCTGTAGATTCGTCATCGGCTGATGCATCTTCTCCATAATTGAGATCACGTCCATGCCGGTACATCCGGCAAGTCCGAGGAGAATGAGTTCCATCGGCGTGGGACCCGTGTGGGTGCCGAACTTACCTCCCATTGAGTCAATAACAATACCGGGACTGCCGTTTGCCTCACCAATCAAGCGCATGCCGGGTCCCGTCCAGGTGACGTGTGCTTCTGACATATCGGGGCTCTCCTTGTGTTATAAGTGATCCGAAGCGTCTACAGACAAGAAACAGATTCCTTTGAAAGGGAACGCTTAACCTGCCTCGTCGTCTTTTTCGGTCACGGTTGATTTATTCAGCAGCGTGTAAATGCCGCACCAGCCGGTCAGGCCGGTGATCAATGAGATCGCGCCCAGCGCACCGATGACCGCGCCCAACACACCCTGAATGAAAAGGAATCCGAGCAGCATGCCGTAGATCCCCAGTATTGTTCGGAGCAGACGGTCCCGCTCTCCAACATTGGTCTCTAGTTTCATCGATTGCAATCTCCTTCTGGGGTTCCGTCCCCCCCGGTGTCTCTAAAGATCCTGAATGTACTCACGTATCTCAAGGGCGGCTTTGGTACCGTCACCGACCGAGACGCTCAACTGAGCTGGATTATCGGCTCGGACATCCCCGATGGCGTAGAGACCTGGAATTCCCGTCTCCATATGGCCATCGGTTTTGATATAGCCCCACTGATTGTGCTCGACAAGATCTCCAAGGAATTCGCTGCGCGGTGAGTACCCAACGTAGATGAAGACACCGTCGGTGGGGTAGACCTTCTCCTCACCTGTCTCACGGTCGACAGCCACGACTCCGGTCACGATCTTTTCTCCTTGGATCTCCGTGACCCTTTGATTGAAGATCAAGGTGCTCTTGTCGTGAGCGGTCACGCGATCTTTCAGGATCTGTTCCGCTCGTGAGTAGGGTAGGAACTCGAGGAAGACAACCTTATTCGCGTATTCCAGAACCTGAAGCCCCTCCTGGAGCCCTGAGTTCCCAGCGCCAATGATGATGACGTCCTTATCCTTGAAGAACGGTCCATCGCACGTGGCACAGTAGGAGACGCCCTTGCCGTAGAACTCTTTCTCACCCGGAATATTGAGTTTCTTCGGCTCACTTCCGGTTGCGATCACGACTGTCTTTCCCTGATAGACCGTATTCTCGTCTGTGTGAACCTCGATCAGGCCCTTCTCTATCGGGTTGACGTCGACGACCTCATCGAATTCCTCGATCTCCGTTCCAAATCGCTCGGCTTGCTTACGGAATCGATCCATCAGATCCATACCGTTAATGCCATCAGGGAATCCCGGGTAATTCTCAATCAGTTCCGTCGTCGCTGCCAGACCGCCGGTCGATTCGCGATCGAGCACCAACGTCTTCATCCCATCACGGGCCGTATAGATAGCTGTTGTCAGGCCTGCGGGCCCTCCTCCGATGATAACCACGTCATAAAGGCCACCTGATGCCTTTTTCGCAGGCGATTCATCCGACACTTTAAAATCAAACATACGTTTACCTCCGCATGATTCGCGCTTTGATTCTATGCTGCCCCTACACTTAAACTCGAACTAAGGCCCGGCATCTAAATGCCGGGCCTTCTAAGGACTACACCAGAACGTTCGAATGTCAAGAACGTGCGTACACCGGCGTTACGTTACGCCAGGGTTTTGCGAATCGCCGCAACAATCTGCCTTGGCGGCGCGGCGCCTTCAACGCGTTCTGTCCCATTGACGACACTGAGCGGCACGCCCATCACATTGTACTGGTTTGCCAGCTCAGCGAACTCGGCGGACTCAACCACGTTGGCGTTCACCAGGTCACTCTCCACCGCCATATCCATCGCGAGCACGGCTGCGCGAGGGCAGTAAGGGCACGTAGGGGTAACGAAGACCTGAAGATTGACCGGCTTGCTCAATTCTTGGAGGAAGCTCTTGGTCGAGGCGTCGAGCTCGGAGCTTCCCAAGCTGGCGCGCTGGATGGTGTTGAGCAGCGTGGAGAATTCGTATCCGGAGGGGATGCCGAAGAAGCGCATCCCGTAGTCTTTCCCATTCTCTCCCAAGATTGCGATTGCCGGTGCTTTGTCAATGTTTAAAGCCCCTGCTTGATCCGCGTCCTTGTGGATCTCGAACACTTCAAGATTGACTTTGTCAGAGGTAGCCGAAACTTCCTCCAGAAGTTGGGTGATCTGAGGACAATACTCGCATTCCTCATCATTTGTGAAGAAGGTCAGCGTGACGCTGTTTGGCAGGGCCGACATCATTTCCGTTACGTCACTAAGAATTTCATCATCAAGCAAAGCCATACGCTATTCTCCTTTGTCTTTATCAGGTCCCAATTTATTAGCCGTTTATCTATGAATTGATTATAGCATGCGCGGGGTGAGGGTCAAGAAAATGGGAATCTCTATCGACGTTTCTAATATGCCTCTAATCATAGTCGTTTTCATCGTCCAAGTACGGTATACTACCTAATGGTGTGTGAATAGTTCGCGCAAACGATTGGATGACATAGGATCATGTACGATCTGGTTTTCTATCATGCGCCAAGCGTCTACGATTTCAGGGAGCGTGCGACGTTGTGGGGGCCGATTTCGGATCTGGTTCCCTCAACGCCTGTCTTTGATATGTATCCCCTGGGATTTGCGACGATGCTGGCTCATCTACAGGCACAGGGGTTTCGGGTACGCATTGTCAATCTGGCGGCCAGGATGGTGCGGTCGCGCGCTTTCGATCCCGACCGATCGATTCGGCAGATAGAGGCGCGTGCTTATGCTGTCGACCTCCATTGGCTGCCTCAAGCTCACGGGGCGCTAGAGGTCTCCCGGCGGGTGAAGCGCTTTCATCCGGACGCTCCGGTGATCATGGGAGGATACTCCGCCACCTACTTTCACGAGGAACTTGTGCAAACGCCGTGGGTCGACTACGTACTGCGGGGGGATTCTGCGGAAGAACCGCTGGCCTTGCTGATGCAACATATCGTCGACGGCACGGATCCGGTTGAGGTACCGAACCTGACCATGCGGACGAAGGATGGTTCTCTTCAGGTCAACCCCTTAACGTACGTGCCGGCGTCGCTGGATCATCTCCAGCTAGACTTCCACGAAGTGGTGCGCTCCGTGGTGCGGGACCGCAAGCTTCAGGATTACGTGCCGTTCAGTCATTGGATGGAGTATCCGATTATGGCTTCGCTTTCGGTCAAGGGATGTACCCGTAACTGCACGATCTGTGGGGGATCAGCGTTTGCAGCACGCCATCTTTCCAATCGCGAGCGTCCCGCCTTTCGAAGCCCAGAACGATTGGCGCGTGATGTGCGGCGCCTGGGTGAGATGAGCCGGGCGCCTGTCTTTCTCCTGGGCGATCTACGACAGGCGGGTATGCCCTACGTGGATCGGTTTTTCAAGGCCATCCAGGGATATCAAGGGCCGGTGATCGTGGAGTTCTTTGGTCCGGTCGATCACGCTTATATGGAGAGCCTCGCCGCTGCACTCCCCAACTTTTTCGTGGAATTTTCTCTGGAATCCCACGATCCGGCGGTGCGGATGGCGTCGGGGAAGCGCTATACGAACGCGGAGATTGAGTCATCGATCGCCGCCGCGCTGGATGCGGGCGCACGGCGCTTCGATCTCTTCTTTATGATTGGACTGTCCCAGCAGACACCGGATTCTGCCCTGGGCTCCGTTGATTATGCCCGCAGGCTATTGACCCGGTTTGACGATGGTCGTCTGATCCCGTTTACCTCACCGCTGGCGCCATTCCTGGATCCGGGCAGCTTGGCTTACGAACATCCCGAGCGATTCGGATACCGGCGCTATGCGGATTCGTTGCAGGATCACCGAGCATTGCTGCTCAAGCCCTCCTGGAAATACATTTTGTCCTACGAGACCCGGTGGATGGATCGCCATACCCTGGCGGACGTGACCTATGAGGCCGGGTTCCGACTCAACCGTCTCAAACAGGAGGTCGGGTTGATCGGCGACGACAAAGCGGAAGAGACCGAAATGCGAATCCGCGAAGCTCGTTCGCTGATGACAACGATTGATACGATTCTGGATTCGCACTCTGGGGAACAAGCAGCCCGGGCGTTGCAGCGTTTAAAGCCTCGTATCGACCGGGCTAACACCTCGACCGTGTGTGATAAGTCGGAGCTGGACGTTGATGTCGGTGTGGTGCCCTTCAAAATCATTAATCTGGCCAGGATCGGCTTAGGGATCGGGGGAGGCGCGTGACCATGGGTTGCTATGCAGTTCAACCTGGAAGCGAGATTGACTTTCAGTCCCCGGGACAACACGGCGTTTTATGGAGACAAAAAGGCCTCGGGGCGGTCCTGAGGTATTGTCATCGAATAGTCTACTTTCTTGGAGTTCTGCTCAATGTCCATTCTCATCGACATCCTTCTGCCTGTCTTCATCGTCGCCGGTCTTTCGGCGCTCGCCCAACATCGTTTGAAACTCAACGTTCAAACCTTTTCCAAAGCGGCCTTTTACGTCTTCAGCCCGGCGATGGTGATCGATGCGCTGCTTAACTCGGACGTCAGTGGTAAGGAGTTTGGTCAACTTGCGCTGGCCTTGACCCTGACCGTCCTCCTGTTGTGGCTCCTGAGCGAGGTTGCCTCTCGCGTCCTGAAGCTCGAACCCGGCACGCGGGCTGCGTTCCTGGTGGCCGTCCTGCTCTCCAATTCCGGCAACTACGGATTGCCGGTTAACTATTTTGCTTTTGGCGATTCAGGCCTGGCCTGGGCCGCGCTCTACGTCACGATCAACTCGGTGCTGCGGTCGACACTCGGTGTTTACATTACAGCCCGGGGTGACGCCTCCTCACCGGGTGATAGTCTGCGTCGAGTTTTTTCCGTGCCGGTGATCTATGCAGCGATCATCGGCGTTGTGTTCAACGTGACGGGATGGACGATGCCGGATCCCATACTCAAGGCTGCCCGTATTATGGGGCAAGGCCTCGTGCCTTCCTCTTTGATCGTTCTGGGGGCGCAGATTATGCGGACACTTCGGGATCGCCAGCGGGCCACCCAGCCCGTCGCCTTGGGGGTGATGGGGGTAGGGCGCCTTCTCCTGGCTCCGGTCGTTGCGTATATCATCGGAGGGTTGGTCGGCCTTAACGGACTATCCCGCAAGGTGCTGACGCTGGAGAGTGCGACGCCCACCGCTGTGATGACTCTGGTTCTGGCAACCGAGTATGAGACGGACGTGCCCTTTGCTGCGCTTTCGGTTCTTGTGACAACCCTGGTCAGCCTGGTGAGTGTGACCCTTTGGCTTCGTTTGCTGATGTCATGAGCTCTCGTTGACATCGGTCTGTTTTGGACTATGGTTTGAGAGTCGTGGGTCTGTCTTTTGTTCTCCGCTGGAGGTGAATCTATGAGCTGGCATAGCATTGGCGTGGATGCTGACCAGTTAGTCTTTGACGACACCCCGTTTCTGGCTATCGGCCTGCGATGCTCCAACGCCCTGGTGTCAGATCGGGCGGTCGACCAGCTTATCCGGAACTTGCCCGTGTTTGCCGGCTATGGTGTCAATACGATCACGGTTTTCCTGATGGGGTCCCGCTATGGTGACGTGATGGGGTACCGTCGCGATGGGACGCTGAACCCAGTCTATACCGAGCGGTTGGCTCGCCTGCTTGCCGCTGCCGACAGGTACGCGATGGCGGTTCTGGTCGGCTGTCTTTACTGGGGTGGTTCCCGGGCCAAACATGCGGATTGGACACAAACAGAGGCTGAGACTGCAGTAAGAAACACCATACGTTGGCTCGCGGAACAGGATGCGCGTCACGTTTTTGTCGACGTGGATAACGAGGGGATGGCTCAGAGGCTTCAGGGATTTGATGACCGGGCATTGGTCCGCGCTGCAAAGTCGGTCGCCCCTGATTTTGTGGTCGGGACTAACTTCCGAGGGCCGCCTCCGCCTGAAGCCGACGTGGCCCTGCATTTTGCCCACAACGTGAAAGGTAAACCCTATATTGAGACGGAGGGGACCCCGGACAACGCGCCGGGGAGGTACTGGGGCGCATACAGCAAAACCCCTGGATTGTATGGTTACTGCAACGTCGGCGTTTACATTGCGGCGATGAAGCGAAACCAGATCGACCTCACGGTGGAGCATCTGGCCTCGGGGCGTGGCTATGTACTGGCCTCGACGTGGCTCCAGGCACCGCCTCCGCAGGGTCCTAATCACGAGCCCGGTGGGTATGGCGGGGCCGGCGACCCCGGTATTCGCTGGTGGCTGGATTTTATCTGGGACCAGTACGGGGACCGGGAAAGGGACGGTTGATGGCTTCAGACTCGGTGCAGACTGTCGGCCAGTGGGAGCGTTTCGAGTTTTCATGCTGCCGGTCCGTCTCCGTGGGCGATCCTTATCGTGACCTGCGGCTGGAGGTCACGTATACGCGGCCCGACGATACGCAGCAAGTTTTCTGGGGCTTCTACGACGGGGCCGACCGCTGGGCGGCGCGTTTTATGCCCGACCAGATTGGATTATGGCGGTATCACGCGCGTTTCTCGGACGGTCAGGATGCGGCTCACGGGACATTTCGCTGCGTGACCTCTACGACGCCGGGCATCCTTTCGGCTCTGGAGGACAATCCCCGCTGGTTCGGGCACGCCGGGACGCAGCCGGTGCTTCTGCGCAGCTTCCACGTCGGAGACCGGTTTTTCGCCTCCAATTTCCCGGACGCACGGAGACGGGCGTTCCTGGACTGGGTACAGGTCGCAGGGTATAACACCCTCTCAATTGGGAGTCATTTTCTGAAGCGCGACGCCCCGGGACGGGGGGGCGGGTGGGACGTGCCGTCCTTGTGGCCTCTTGACGCCGAGGCATTCCGACGCCTTGAGGGGCTGCTCGATGACTTGGCCGAACGCGAGATCGTCGTTTTTCCCTTTGCGGGATTTCTGGGGCGGGATGCGCGCCGCCCGATGGCCGGCAGCGAGCGCCGGGATTATGTCCGCTACACATTGGCCCGGCTTGGACCGTATTGGAATCTTCTTTTCAACGTGGCGGGTCCGGAACCCCTGTTGCGCCATCGTCCCACGATGACGCGAGCCGACGTCTGTGAGGCGGGGCGGCTTCTTGCCTCACAGGATATCTTCAATCACCCGTTGACGGTCCACAACCCGACCGGAGACGATGCCTTCAAGGACGAACCCTGGCTGACCTTTGGTACGCTTCAGGGGCCTAAGACGCGGGATCCCGGCGTGCTGAGCCGAGGCCTGCTGCGCAATCACCATCCGGCTAAGCCACTCTACGCCCAGGAGACGCTGTGGTCCGGCAACCAGTATCACCCTAACTACACCGACGTGGGTCTGCGCCGGAACGCATACGTCATCGCGCTGTCGGCTGCAAATCTCAACTTTGCCGATAACGGTGGCCCGAATCCTGGTGACCTCGGTAACTCGTCCTCCGGCTTCAGCGGCACGCTGGATCCGGACAACCGCAGACTGTGGCGGCACAAGATTCTTCAGGACGTCTGGGATTTCATCGAGACCACTCCCTTTTCTCGGATGGCGCCGTGTCCCCACCAGTTGAGTCCCGGCGCTTACGGCCTGGCTGATCGCGGGCGCCGTTACCTGATTTATGCGCCGTTTGGGAAGCCCTTGCGTGTCCAGCTGAAAGGCGGACCGTATGCCGTGCGTTGGATTGCAGGTCGCGATACGTCGTTACGTCTGGAAGGGGGACGGGCCTCCGGTCCCACCGAGTTTGAAGCCCCCTCACGCGGGGATGATTGGCTTCTCGATCTTCGGCGTCTGTAAGCCGAGATGGGAACTATGATCCCTTTTCGGCGAGTTGAGCAGCGCCGCGTTGGTCATTATGTCGAATTTTCGTACACCAAAGGAGATGATGGGATGAAAGATCGTACGCTTCTGATGATTCCGGGACCGATTGAATTCGAGCCGGCTGTACTTGCGGCCATGGGAGCCCCGACGCCGAGTCACGTGGATCCGGCTTTTATCGAGACGTTCGGCCAAGCGCTGGAGCGTCTCCGGGAGGTCTTCCTCTGTCCCGACGGCCAACCCTTTATCATTGCGGGATCCGGCACGCTGGCGATGGATTTGGCCGGGGCCAATCTCATCGAGCCGGGGGATCAAGCGCTGGTTGTGAACACCGGTTATTTTGGCGACCGGTACGGTGCTCTGCTGGAACGCTACGGCGCTGACGTCACCCACGTGCGGTCTGAGCTCGGGGATCGTCCTGAGCTGGAGGAGGTCGACGCGGTGCTGAGCGCTGGATCCTACAAACTGATGACGGTGACCCACGTCGACACGTCGACGGCTGTCGCCGCTGACGTGCGCGGGCTCGCCTCTCTGGCCCGCAAGCATGACACCCTCATCGTCGTCGACGGGGTCTGCTCTGTAGCCGGTGAGGAACTGCGTATGACCGAGTGGGGGGGCGACGTCGCGCTTACGGCCTCGCAGAAGGCCATCGGGACGCCGCCCGGTTTGGCGTTGGTGGTCGCAGGTCCGCGAGCGATGGCGGCGTTTGAGGCGCGGAAGACACCGGTTCGCAATTATTATGCCGATTGGGGCCATTGGCTTCCCATTATGAAGGCTTACGAGGCCCGCCAACCCAGTTATTTCGGCACTCCGGCCGTCAACCTGATCGAGGCGCTCAACGTCAGCCTTGGTTTGATACTGGACGAGGGGATGGATGCCCGATTTGCGCGACATCGGACGATCAGCCGGGCGTGCAAGGCTGCGGTCTCTGCGCTGGGGCTGGGGCAGGTGCCCATTTCCGAGAAGGTTGCCGCGCGCACGATGACCGCTCCGCGCTTCCCTGAAGGGATTACGAAGACCGATCTCCTGTCGCCGATCCGTGAGGCCGGCGTGATTCTGGCAGGTGGGCTCCACCCGGAGATCAAGAGCGAGTACTTCCGCATTGGTCATATGGGTGCGGTCTCGGCGAACGATCTACTCGCCACCATCGGCGCGATCGAGTCGGGTCTCATCGCTTGTGGCTACGAGGCGTTTGAGCCCGGTGATGGCGTCGCCGCCGCGATGGCGTCTCTGGCTGAAGCGTAAGCACGTCCGATTTCGTCCTGTCCGTTCCTCCTCCCCATCCGGATGGGGAGGAGGAACGCGTCGTGTGGCTGCTTCACGCAGCCACCACCCCGATGAGGCCGTGACTCATTCATGACATATTGTGACATAATTTCGGCTATAATTGGGGTATGGGTAACGTAGCCACGCGTCTTATCTCGCTCATTATGCTGCTTCAGTCCAGGCCCCTCTGGAAGGCCTCGGAGCTTGCCGCGGAACTGAGCGTGCCCGAGCGCACGATTCATCGCTATATGGGAATGCTTGAGGATATGGGGATTCCCATCTATTCTGAGCGGGGACCCTATGGGGGATTCTCGCTGATGCGCGGATACAAGCTTCCCCCTTTGATCTTCACAGCCGAAGAGGCGACCGTCCTCTATATGGGTATTGAGTTACGGCAGTGCGGCGCGTGTGCTAGAGCCACCGGAACTCGTTGAGCGCGTTCGGGTGGAAGCCCAAAACGTGCTCAAACGTTATCAAACATGAGCGCCGGATATTTATCGTGATGGGGCTCAGCTTGGGAATGCCAGGACCTAACCTGTCGCTAGAAGCTTATCAGGCCAAGGAAATAGGTCAGCATAACGAGAAGCAGCGTCAGGGCTGCGATACTGATGAGATATCTCGCTATGCGGCCGATGAGAGCCTTCATTTGAGTATGCACCTTTAAGCCCCCCAACGCAGGATTGCCGGATGGATGCCGTCTCTTCTGATCGTCTTCAGGATGAGTATTCACTGATTTCACTCTTCTTCTTACTTACTATTTTCTAACTATAGATTAACCGAAAATCGACGATGTGTCAAGGAAAGCAATCGAGAAATTCCTGAGGAGTGACCGGAGTTAAAAGAGGCTGAGCTGCTCTGCGGCCTGCGGCTCATACGGGGTAATCGACGTCAGGATCCCCGTTTCTTTGCACAGGGACTCGAAGTATCGATAGAGTTGATCTGCCTTGGGGCTGTCACAGTGATAGCGATCCCCGTAGGTTCGCTCGTATCGGGCGCGGAGGCCGGGAAAGTGGCGGTCCAATTGCGCGTAGTAATAGGCCCGTTGGCGGTCCCGCAGGCTCATCCCCATCCAGGGTAGGATGTAGGTGGCGCCCACTTCGCTCGCCTGTTCCACGATGCTTGCGATGTTTGCCTCCGTGTCCTCGATAAAGGGCAGGATCGGCATCATCGTCACCCCGGTTTGAATCCCGGCCTCCGTCAGGGCCTTCATCGCGGCCAGGCGTGCCGAAGGGCCGGGGGCGCCCGGTTCGACTTTGCCGGCCAGCTCGTCGTCGGCGGTGGTGATGGTGAAGCTAACGCTGGCATAGGTCTGCGCGATGCGCGTGAGGATATCGATGTCCCGGAGCACGCGGTCGCTCTTGGTGATGAGGTGGACCGGAAAACGGAACTCGGCGATGACCGCCAGGGCCTGTCGGGTGAGCCGCGTCTCGGCCTCCAACGGCATGTAGGGGTCGTTCATGGATCCCAGGCCGATGGTTCCCCGCCGGCGCTTGCTCGCCAGCTCCTCGCGGAGGAGCGGGATGGCGTTGGTTTTGACGAGAACCTCGTCGTCGAAGTGGTCGATGCGGTAGCATTCGCTCCGGCTGTCGCAGTAGATGCACCTATGCTGACAACCTCTGTACAGGTTCATGTTGTATCGCAGCCCGAACCACGGGTCGGGCTGCTTGACGTGCGCGAGAAGCACTTTGGCTTGGATTTTTCGTATCAAGGCTTTTCGACCGTGAAATGGGCGGGATTCGCCGCTTCAATCCGGTCGGGTTCTCCTTTTCTATGTTCGGACATTCAATCCGAGTATAGCTTGAAATGATGTCGATTTGTGTCATATATTACCCTGGATCGGATCGTTGGCCTATATCAGCCCAACCTTTGAAGGCCTGGGGCGCTTTTCTCGAAGCGCAGGCTGGTGTACAATCGCGAATGCACCCCTGGATATCCGATAGTCATAAGGAGCTCATATGGACGCGTGGTGGCACTCCCAGCAATGGCGTTTGATCCAGACCAACCTACGGGAGATCGATATGCTCGACATCGACGCTCAACAGGTCGTCGAGGATCTCCAATCGTTTAAGGCCAACGTGTTGCTGGTCAACGCAGCGGGTATTATCGCCAGTTATCCGACCGACTTCCCCTTTCACTTCCAAAGTCCCTATTTACAGGGGGACAGCCTGCAGGAGATCCTGGACGCCTGTCACGACGCCGGTATCCGGGTGATGGCCCGGACCGATTTCTCCAAGGTGCGGAGGCCCATCTATGAGGCGCACCCGGATTGGGCCTATCGCACGCCGGAGGGTGAGATCGTCGACTACAACGGGGACGTCCACGTCTGTATCAACGGCCCTTACCAACAGAAATACGCGCTCAGCATCATTGAGGAACTCTTCGAGACGCTGGACTTCGACGGTATCTTCTTCAATATGGGCGGATACCAGACCCGCGATTACAGCGGCAATTATCACGGCATCTGCCACTGCCAGCACTGCCGACGCAAGTTCGAGGCGATGTACGGCATGCCGCTGCCGGAAGCCGAGGATCTCACCGATCCTGTCTACCGGACGTACCTTGAATTCAAGCAGCGGACGCTGGCGGCCCACGGTGCCAAGGTCTACCGCTTTATCACCGAGCGATGGCCGGACGTGTGTATCGCCAATCATACGGCGTTCAACCGGGGCTTCATCCGGCAGGAGTCCAATACCGCCATCGAGCGCCCGCTCCCACATTGGCAGTACAGCGCGTCGGATAACACGAAGTGGGCGGTGCGCAGCTTCCCCGAGATGGTCTCAAGCAACACGACCGTGGATTTCATCGATTTCCCCTACCGGCACGTCGCAGTCTCACCGCACCAGCAGACCCTGAGGTTGGCCCAGAATCTGGCTAACGGCGGGGCCCTGGACTATTACCTGATCGGACGGCTGGACAATCACGAGGACCGATCAGGGTTTGAGGGCATTCGGGACCTCTTCCACTATCACGCCGAGCACGAGGAGACGTACGTCGATCTGCTTTCTCAAGCTAACGTGCTGCTTCTGAAGCAGTCCGGGCCGCACACCGACGAATACCGGGGATGGTTCCGCTCTCTCGTCGAGAATCACGTGTTGTTTGACGTCGTCCGCACGGATGCGGCCCTTGACGTCTCCTGGGATCGCTATGACACCCTCGTCGTTCCAGAGTTAGAGGCGATGTCGGATGCGCTGGCTCAGCGATTGGATGCCTTTGTCGAGGCCGGTGGGACGCTCATCGCGGTGGGGCAGACCGGTTTTCGAGATGCGTTCTACAATCCCCGGACGGAGCCGGCCCTGGCGTGTCTGGGCATTGAGGACGTGAAGCATATCCGGGAGGACATGCGGGCCTCTTACCTCAAGTTCGTCGATTCAGACGATAAGGACGGCTTTCCCCGTATGGCGGAGACGGATCTGGTTTACGTGGACGGTGCCTACGTCTACGCCACGTATGCGGAGGAGGCAGAGACGCGGATGCATCTGATTCCGCCGCACAACTTTGGACCGCCGGAGCGATGTTACTACGACCAAGTCACGGATCATCCGGGGTTTGTCGTGCATCCCTTCGGTGAGGGATGCGCCATCTATCTACCCTGGTCGCCCGGGGCGCTTTTCCACCGGCAGGGGCACCTCAACACCGCCGATTTCTGCGGTGACCTCTTGCTTCACGTCGCCGGAACGAGTGCGGTCCACGGGAACCTCTCCCCTATGGTGGAGGTCACCCGATTCAGCAAAAAGAACGGCAGTTACGATCTGATCCATCTCGTCAACGGTTCGGGGCATTTCGGCAACAGCTTTTACGCCCCGGTGGCGATGCACGACGTCTGTCTCTCGATTGAATGCGAATCCCGCCCTCAGAAGGTGATCGGATTGCGAAGTCGGGACCGAGACCCTGAGGCAAAGGCCCCTACGTTTGATTGGACGGAGGGCACGCTTTCGATCGTGGTGCCCGAGCTGGGGTTGTTTGAAGCCTTGAAGATCGTGTGGTAGGAGGTCACCGTGGATAAGGGGGATGCAAAGATGTCTCACGCTTCGATGATGGATGTCGCGCCAACGGTCAGTGCGGTGTTGGGGGTACCCGTCCCGGCGCAAGCTAAAGGGAAGGCGATTCCCAACGTTGTCGAGGATCTGGCGGGTGTCTCTGCTATGGCCTTGATCGTTCCGGATGCACTGGGCCTCTATGCGTGGCGCCGATGGCAGCAGGAGATGCCTTATCTTCGATCGCTGCACGCGCAGCACAGCCTGGTGCTACGTTCCGTGATGCCGTCGATCACACCGGTGAACTTCTCCGCCATGGTGACCGGCACCGATCTGGCGGGCCACGGCGTGGCGACGTACGATCACGACTTTGCCTGTGAGACGCTCTTTGACGTTGTCCGGTCGTCCGGCGCGCGCAGTGCGGCCGTGGGGTTTGAGGGGTATACGGGAAGCCAACTGCTGACCCGCTACGCCGATATTGACGGGACGACCGAGCGGGGGTCGGACGACAACATTGCGGACACCGTCATTGAGATCGCCGAGCAGTCGCCCCCGACCTTCTTGATCGCTCAACTGGGCAAGGTCGATGACGTTTTCCACCGCTACGGCCCCTCGTCGCCAGAGGTGGTGCCTATGCTTCAGGCGACTGACGGCCGGTTGAAGCGCATGGTCGGCACCTTGAAGTCCCTCTCTTACGGGGTCATAATCCTATCGGATCACGGTCAGCACGACATTAATGAGCCCGGTACAGCGCTTGGCGGCGGTCACGGCACAGATCGTGACGAGGATTGTGAGGTGCCGTGCACGTGGATCTAGAATCGGCCCGAGAGCGAGTCATCGAACCGCTCACCGCGACGCCCAACCGCTTTCAGGGTCTCGTCATTGACCGCGACGCTCTGCCCTCCGATCCCGAGAGGTTTGCGGCTCGTTTGCGCGCCTCTCTGGACGTCTGGGCTCACGATGGTTGTCGTGTCGTATGGTTGGAGGTGCCCATTCGCCAAGCGGTGCTCATCCCCAAGGCGGCAGCACTCGGGTTTACGTTTCATCACAGCCATCCGGATCGGGTGATGATGACGCGGCGATTGCAGCCTGAGGCTGCGATCCCACTCTATGCGACGCACTATATTGGTGCAGGAGGGTTGGTGATCAACGAGGCCGACGAACTCCTGGTCGTCTGGGAGAAGGTACACCGGCACCATCGTCGCAAGTACTACAAGCTGCCCGGAGGTGCGCTCCGGCCCGGCGAGCACGTGATCGATGGGGTGATGCGGGAGGTCCGCGAGGAGACGGGCATTGAAACGGCATTTGAAGCTTTGATGGGCTTCCGACACTGGCACGGTTACCGTTATGATAAATCCGATATCTATTTTATCTGCCGGCTGCGGCCGCTGACCACCGACATCCGAATTCAAGAATCGGAGATCGCGGAGGCCAAATGGATGCCCCTGGAGGACTACCTGAGCAGCGAGTACGTTGGAACCTTTAACCGGCGGATGGCCGAGGCGGCTGCCAAGGGGACGGGGCTGGTGCCCGGTTGGTTCGAAGGCTACGACGTCAGCCACAAGACCCACGAGATTTTTATCCCGGATCTATCCGGCATGGAGGCGAACGATAGTGACGCAGAATTGTGAGACGTTACCCTGGTACGAACGAGCGCGACGTTGGGCTCAGCTTACGTTGGTAGAGAACGATCCCGCGACGCTTGATCTTGAGTTCTGGCTGGCCTATTTTGAGCGGGTTCACGCAGAAGGCGTGTGCCTGAGTGCCGGTGGTTACGTGGCCTACTACCCCACCGACATCCCGCTGCACCACCGGAGCCGGTGGTTGGCTGAGACGCCAACCGGCTCGGGCGATCCCTTTGGTGATTTAGTGACCGGCTGTCGCGACAAGGGCATGGTCGTGCTGGCAAGGACCGACCCTCACGCTGTGCATCAGGAGGTCTCCGATGTGCATCCGGATTGGATCGCCGTCGATGCGGAGGGGCGCCACCGGCGTCATTGGTCGAAGCCCGATGCGTGGGTCACATGCGCCCTGGGACCGTACAACTTTGAGTTTATGACGGGGGTCCACAAGGAAATTGTGACACGCTACCCGATTCAGGGAATCTTCAGCAACCGTTGGGCCGGACACGGTATCTGTTACTGTGAGCACTGCCGGCGCAACTTCGAGGGGGCAACCGGATTGCCCCTGCCCCGGACTCACGATCCCAACGACGCGAGTTGGCGCAGTTACCGGCTCTGGCGGGAGACCCGTCTTCTCGAGTTGGCCCAACTATGGGATCGGGAGATAAGGACGATCCGACCGGACGCGCGCTATATTCCGAACTCCGGTGGGGGCGCGCTGAGCGATCTGGATATGAAGGCGCTGGCGTCGATGACGCCGCTGCTGTTTGCCGATCGGCAGGCCCGCAGTGGTATTGCAGCCCCGTGGGCGAACGGCAAGAACGCCAAGGAATACCGGGCGGCTTTCGGGTCCAAGCCTATCGGCGGCATCTTCAGCGTCGGCCTGGAGGCGCAGTACCGGTGGAAGGATTCGGTCCAGAGCGACGCGGAACTCCGGATCTGGGTTGCCGAGGGGATCGCCAACGGGATGCGCCCGTGGTTCACCAAGTTCTCCGCGCAGGTCTACGACAACCGGTGGCTGGACGTGGTCGCGGATCTCTACGATTGGCATCATCGTCACGCGGTCGATCTCTTAGGCGGCGAACCCGTTGCGCAAGTGGGAGTCGTCTATTCGCAGCAGACGGCGGCTTACTACGGCGGCCCGGAGGCCCGTGCCAAGGTGGAGGCCCCGATCTTAGGCGTTTGCCAGGCGTTGATCGAGGCACGGATTCCTTTCGAGATGGTTCACGACCGGATGCTCGACGACGCTAACCTCACACGGTTCAAGACGCTGATCCTTCCCAACGTCGCGGCGCTGTCCGACGAACAGTGCGATCATCTCCGCGCCTTTGTGCGGCAGGGCGGCAGCCTCGTTGCCACGTTTGAGACCTCCCGGTATGATGAGTGGGGGCGACCGCGTGTGAATTTTGGCCTTGCCGATCTCTTTGGCGTCGACGCCGTGGGGGAGGTCGAGGGACCGCTTAAAAACGCCTACCTGAACCTGGAGCACAGCACGGATACGGCCGGCGTCTTTTTAGCCGGGTTGGAGGATGCTCAACGGATGATCTATGGCGGCTATCACGTTCTGGTGAATCTTAACCGGAGTCCGTTAGCCCCACCGGTCACCCTCGTGCCCGCCTACCCCGATCTGCCGATGGAGGAGGTCTACCCCCGGCGTCCGCACACGGATATTCCGGGCGTCTTTTGTCACGAGGTCGGAGCCGGGCGGGTCGTCTACTTTCCCTGGGATGTCGCCCGGATCTTCTGGGAGGTGCTGAACGTCGATCACGGTATGCTGCTGGCCAACGCCGTGCGCTGGGCGACCGGTGCCGAGCCTCGGGTCTCCGTCACCGGGCCTGGCTTCATGGAGATTACCGACTGGCGCCGCGAGGGCGCTCGTGTTATCCATATGGTCAACATGACGAATCCGATGACGATGCGGGGGGCGTACCGCGAACTGATGTCTGTGGGGGAGCAGCGAGTCTGTGTGCGTCTTGTGAATGGATGCCGTCCCCATTGCGTTCGACTGCTCAAGGCAGAGCGGACGTGTTCGTTTGATTGGAACCCACCTGAAGTCTCAGTTCGGGTTCCTGAAGTGGTCGATCACGAGGTTGTTGTGATTGAGTTGGATGAGGCATAGGAGCGATTGACGTTCATGGTAGATGCAGAGGTGTGGTATCATGGGTCGCCCAAGCGACTCTCCCGGCTGCGGACCGGGAGCACGATCACTCGGAACCGGGAGTTGGCGGAGATATTCTCTCATAAACCGACGCTGGTCTCGGTGGAAGAGGATGGGCGGATCCGTCACAACGGTGTGATGCGCGGCTATCTCTACGTCATCGATGAGGGGATATGCTCCGATGACGTGGAACCCCATCCCAGGACGACGATGGCGCCGGGGGAGGAATGGCTCACACGCCGCCCCCTGAGGCTGCGTCTGGTTGGCGAGACTGAACTTTCCGACAAGAATCGGTTGAGTGACGATGAGGTCGCCGGGTTTTTACAACAGTTGAACGCTATGACATCCAATGAGGAGGCTCACGATGGAGCTTAAACATTCGATTATGCTGGGGATGATGGGAGGGATCGCGGATCGTTTTCACCGTTACCAACCTTCCAGGGATCTTGCCAAACGCCTGGCGATGGTCAAGCGCGTCAAGGGAGCAGACGGCATTGAGGTGGTCTATCCCAGCGACTTTGACGACGTGGACGAGACCGTTACGATGGTCAAGGACTCGGGACTGCCCGTTTCCGCCGTCAATCTCAACGTCAAGGGGCAGAAGAAGTGGCAGCGCGGGTCGTTCACCGCTCCGGAGCCCGAACTGCGTGCGGAAGCGGTCGCCGATATGAAGATCGCGATGGACCTGGCTGCTGAATTTGGAACCTCGATGATCACGTGCTGTCCCCTCATCGACGGTCATAACTACAACTTCCAGGTCGATTATCTCAAGCAATGGCAGTGGCTGGAGGAAGGAATTGATGAGGCGGCGCGGTACCGGGGCGACATCCGGATCAGCCTGGAGTACAAACTCAACGAGGCGCGTAATTACGTGATCCTCGGCGATATGGGTCGGGCCCTCTATCTGTGCGAGCGGCTGGGGCACGCGCACGTCGGGGTGACGATGGACGTCGGGCATGCCCTGATCGCCAAGGAGACCCCTGCCGAGATGCTCGCGATTGCGGCCCATGCCGACCGGCTCTTCTATGTCCATTTCAACGACAACGCGCGGGAGTGGGACTGGGATATGCTGCCTGGATCCGTGAACCTGTGGGATCTGGTGGAGATGATGGCCTATCTGGACCGCCTGGATTGGAACGGGTGGCTCTCTTACGACGTCGTAACTCGGGATGGCGATCAGGTCTCGCAGATGGAAGCGTCGATCGCGATGGTCAATATGGCGCACGCGCTCCTGGACAATCTGGGTCGGGAGAAGCTGCAATCCCTGATCGAGGACGGCGTTCCGGCGAAGACCTACACCTATCTGATGCAGTCTCTGCTCTGAGTTCCGGATGGAGGCGACGTGTGATCACGCGTTCTGAGTACGAGGCTGCGCAACGACGGGCTGCTGTCATCCTGCGGCGGACCGGGGTCAGCCTGTGCGAGGATGAATTAGCACAAATTTCCGTGGCGGATTTCGGATTGGACGAGCTGTCGACCAGCGGAGCGCAGATCCTGACGCTGCTCGATACGGACGAGATTGCGGTGAAGCTGATCGTACTCTTCCCCGGTCAGACGCTTCCAGAGCACCGGCATCCTCCGCTGGGCGACTATCCGGGTAAGGCGGAGACCCTACGCTGCGAATGGGGAGCGGCCTATCTCTATACGTCAGGTGACCCTTCACCTGAGCCCAAAGCCGAGGTTCCTTGCCACCGGCGTGAGACCTATACGGTGTGGGCGGAGCGGGTGTTGAATTCGGGGGAACAGGTAACCCTGCCGCCTAATCAACTTCATTGGTTTCAGGGCGGGCCGGAGGGGGCTGTCGTATGGAGTTTTTCATCGCGCGCTGTCGATACGGAGGATATCTTTACCGATCCGGATATTGAGCGGGAGACGGTGGTTGCTGACGGGGCGTTGTGATTAACGGTACGTGCATGATTATGATTTCTGTGAGATAGGGGGACGTATAAAATACGGGATTTACCTGCCTAACTTCGGTCCTGACGTCGGTGAGTTGGTGTCTATGGCATGCGATGCAGAAATAGCCGGATGGGACGGCTTCTTTCTTTGGGATCACGTGACCGGGTTTGACCAGCCGATGGTCGATCCATGGGTCACGCTGGGCGCGATTGCTGCGCGGACCGAACGGATCAAGCTTGGTACGACCGTGACCCCCCTGCCGCGGCGACGCCCATGGAAGGTCGCCCGGGAGACGGTGTCGGTCGATCGCCTATCAGGGGGGCGTTTGATCTTTGGGGTGGGCATCGGGGGCGGTCAATCCGAGTGGGATCGGTTGGGTGAGGAGACGGACCTTAGGACCCGGGGGGCGATGTTGGATGAGGGCTTGGAGATCCTGACCCAATTTTGGGCCTCGGATCCTTTTACGTCCCGGGGTACGTATTATCACGTGGAGGACGCTCACTTCCGTCCCGGTCCCATTCAGCAGCCCCGTATCCCCATCTGGGTCGGTGGACTCTGGCCCAACAAACCCCCATTTCGACGGGCTGCCCGGTGGGACGGGGTCTTTCCGCTCTTTCGAAACGCAGAGGGCATCGACGATGAAGTGAAGCAGCTCCAGGAGGTCGTGGCTTTCATTCGGGAACAGCGGGAGGATGAGCGACCCTTCGACGTCGTGGCGCTGGGCGCCACCTTTCTCTCAGAGCCGGGCGAATCCCAGGAGAAGGTTCAGCGTTTTGCCGAGGTCGGTGCTACGTGGTGGTTCGAAGCCATCGCGCCGTTCAGGTTTGGGCAAGGCGTGGACGGGCCCTGGCCTACAGCAAGACTCCGTGAGCGGATTTTGGCTGGACCCCCAAAGGGGTAGGCCTGGTTGGAGTGTTCAGCAGTCTATTTTTGGATGTTTATTGTCTATGATGACGGATAGGAAAACTATAAGGGGGTAGCGTGATGAATAAGATGACAATGCCGACGATTGAATTGGGGGCCACGGGCCTTCGGGTAAGCCGCCTGGGCTTAGGCGGATTCCACCAACTCGAAATCTCCTCCGAGATTGTGGAAGAGGTCGTCGATACGTTTCTGGAGGTCGGCGGTACTTATATTGAGACCGCCCGTGGTTACGGTCGTGGCGCTTCGGAGATCAAGCTCGGCCGTGCGCTGAAGGGTCGGCGTGATGAGGTCGTACTCGCCAGCAAGAGCGGCATGCGCGATGGCGAGGGCATCCGGCAGGAACTCGAAGCCTCCCTGAAAGCGCTGCAGACCGATCATATCGATTTCTATTTCTTCCACGGCGTCAATACGATGGAAGAGCTTGATACGATCACCGGTCCCGACGGGGCGCTTCCGGCACTTCTGGATGCGCGTGATGAGGGGCTTATCAAAGGGATGGGATTCAGCAGCCACCGCCCCCCCAAGCTCTATATGGAGGCTATCAAGCGCATTCCACTGTCGGTTATCCTGATCTGGGATAACTATCTCGAGGAGCTCTACGTGCCGGAGATTCAGCGGGACGTCTATCCGCTGGCCCGCGAGCACGGAGTGGGCATCACGGCAATGAAGCCGCTGGCGGATGGATACCTGTACCGCTCTCCCATCCCGGCGCTGCGTTATGCCCTCGGCTCCGGCTCGGAGGTGTTGATCTGTGGGATGAACCGCCCCGAACACGTCACCGAGGCCGCCAAGGCCCTGAGCATGGGGGCCTATGACGACGAGGAACGGGCGCAGGTCTTGAAGGATGCGCCCGAACTCGGTGATTACGTGTGCCGGCAGTGCGGCGTGTGCTCCGATGATCTGATGGCGATGTTCCGTTTGGAGGGATACGTCGATCGCCAGATGATTGACTATCTACCTCACGATCCTGCGGATTACGCACTGCGCCGCCGTCTGGCGCACTGGTTTGACCTCACGGATATCGCGCAGGCGCGATTCGCCGCGTCGGGCTGGGACGTTGAGGCTCTCCGCCAGGAGGCGGCGACCCGGGAATGCCCGTATGGGATTAACGTCGCCCGCAAATTCAAACTGGCTCTTGCCAAGCTCCGAGATGAGCCAACCAACGTGCTCTAGCCGATAGGCCGTTCCAGAAGACAAATCACCCAAATGACTGGGGGAAGCACCCGGTTTGGGTAGTTTGAATTCTGGAACGGCTTCAGTTCCGCACATGCTGCGGCGTGGTTGGAGACCGTTAGGAAGGACAGCCTGCCATCCTAACCCGGGATGGCGGCTGTCCACGGCGAGGCGTTTGGCGCTGTGATGATGGGGCTTATCAAGGGGGGCTATGGCGGGGAGACGGAGTGTTGAAGATCGATTGTCCGATCTTAATGCGTTGCGGTCGGAACCGGTAACGGAAGAATCGGTGAGCGAGCTGCAGCGTGCTCTCAGCAGCAAGGTCAATCACGTTGCGGCTCGTGCTGCGGAGATCGTGGGTGAGTTTATGCTCACCGAGTTGGAGTCTGATTTGGTCGAAGCGTTCGACCGTTTTATGAACAATGCGGCGAAAATTGATCCGGGATGCGCAGCCAAGACCGCGATTGCAGACGCTTTGTATCGGATGGAGGCTTATCAGCCCGACCTCCTGCTCCAGGGTATCGGGCACGTTCAATGGGAGTCTGTGTACGGGGGGAAGGAAGATACGGCGGCGAAGTTGAGGGGGATCTGTGCGTTGGGCTTGGTTCGCATCCATTACCCGAACGTCATGATCCTACTGGCGCATCTGTTGGCGGACCCCGAGGTAGACGCCAGGATATCCGCTGCTCGGGCGATCGGTTATTCCGAGCAGGCAG
>DAOTTS010000057.1:0-8950 GCA_034437735.1 Anaerolineae bacterium | reverse complement strand
ATCGACGCGCTCGAACCGCGTGTTCAGACCACAGCCAATCTCAACGACGGTCCCGTTGGGGTGGGTGGCGAGGAACTCTTTCACATCATCATCGAGCATTCTAGTGCGGATCACACTGCCCAACAGGGATTGACCCTTCCCCCATTTCGAGAAGTCGTACGCGAGCTGGTCGACAATTTCAACGGCACGGGGATCATCGATCAACCCAGTGGCCTTGCGGGTTGCGGTGGCACGGCCGAGAAGGGGAAGCAGCAGGGTTTCCTGCACAGGGCCGAGCGATATTTTCGTTTTATCCATGACTTTCTCCGACGTTACTTAGGCATAACGGTTTTGCTCACCTGCCGCCGATCATAGCAAGACAACTGACTCTGGAAACTACATTTTCTGCCAAGTGGCCCCCGCATCCCTGCGCGGAAGGCGGTCAGGTGGAGCCGGTGTTGGGCGGCTTTTCTTTAGACCGCTCATCGATAGTTTCATTGCAACTCTTCTTTCGGCATTTCCCGCCCTAGCTGGAACAGACTTCGGGCAATCAGGATATACCATACCAACAAGAATATGACGGAAAAGAGCAAGATGTAGATACCTATCTTGGGCACATAAAAGCCAAGTGCGAGTACATTAGCCAGAATTCCCATATAAGCGGTTGCTTTGCTGAAGATTTTACTTTGCAGCATGACGATGGGGATTATCACCAATGCAACGGATCCGAGGATCAAAGATATATGGTAGGCTGTGCCGGTGAAGACAGCCAGCATTGCTTCCCCTGCTGCGAGCAAGAGCGCGCGCTGTGCATCCGTGGCCGCAGCCGCGTATTGTCCGCTGAGGAAGTGCATGTTAGCGGCCGGGTTGGATGCGAAGAGGGCGGCAATCCCAACGAAGCCAAGGGCCGCACCGATTAGCATAAATGACTCATTAGTCCTTCGGAGAGCAGCATAGAGGGCGAGTAGAATCGGGATCAGGAGGACATTGTCAATAACATACAAGAGATCAAGCGCCAGGAATCCCTGAAGCGCATTGTCTTGAAACAACTTGAAGTAATCGATGGCATTGCTGGGTGGCGGCCAGATGATGTAGACGATCATCTGGACTACGATGAGTACGGCTGTGACTATGGCTGACATGCCAGCCACTTTATAGAGCCAATGCCAGCGAGAATCTGTAGCATTGGTAGCAGTAACTTGTTTTAGTTGCGACATTTTTTCTCCTTGTTTTTGGGCTGGCCGCCCAACGTTCCGCTTGAGCCGCGGTTGCCCTGGAGCGCAGCGGAAGGGTAAGCCGTCGGACTCAAAGCGATTGTTAGCCATTTACCGGATACTCTGCGTTCGTAAATATCACACCAGAGGCGTCGCCAGTATCTCCGAACACCCAAGAGGCATTTTCATACCTCACGTAATATGAGCTCGTGTTTAGAGCAACAAGAAATGGCCTAAGCCACTCCAGAAAGCCCCTGAGAGAATACGAGCCGATATCGACATCTCTAGGAAAGAACGTCAACTCCACAAATATCCTTGAGTTTTCCTGCCATGAGAAGAACAACTGAATTTGCGAAATCAGGCCTTGGCACACCCAGTAACTTACGATGGTTTCGCTAACTGTCGAGGATAGACGCTCGACTATTTCGTTTGGGCTTAATTCTTTGCCTTCTGAATCGCTCGCGTCTCTGAGCCCACAAAAGGGCTGCACGCGCTTGATCAGAGCAATAGCCTCTGCTCTATCTACGTCGGGGAAATTGACGTCCCGACAAGAGCCATCCACATCAACAACCTGAGCTTCTGCGTCCATGATTTTCTTGGCTAACTTGTAAATAGATTGCCGATCCGCCACCTAAGAGACTTATGGGTGTCTTAGGTGGAATAATCCCCACCTAAGCGCTCACTTGACATCTCAGTTTGGCCTTGGTCCAAATAAGCCCCCTCTTCCCACCTTTATTTGGAAAGAACCCCAACTAAGCGCTTGCACGAATCCCCACAATCAGGTAAAAGACTTGTAACCCGCGCCGGGATGAATAATTAATTCCAGTATACAACGGCTTGCAGGTACCTGCAAGAATGCGGGGGATCTGTTTCTTATGAGACTTCTAGATCGTGTGCGTGAGGCGCTGCGCGTCCGGCAGTATTCGCTTCACAGGGAGGAGGCGTACGTCCGCCGGGTTCTGCCCCACGCTTTATCCGCGTCCACGATACACGTTATCCCCAAACGCTGGATGTCCCCGAAATCGAACAGATGTTGTTTGTCCGCGCTTTCATCACCCACATGACGGTAGAGCAAAATAGGGCGGCTTCCCACCGTGCACACCTACAGATCCGGACGTCAATAACTAAACATTGCTAGGATGCCCATGGAAACGCAGAATCTCTTTAGGTATTCATGACCAGATCCATAAGCAGAAAAAGGACGAGCGCGCATTTGTGGTACGATAGCTATTGACCTATACTATCCAACGAAAAACCCCATCCCACCAATGTAAGGAGACATTTATGACCAATCAACCCATAACCACCGTACGCGTATCCGACAACGGACGCTACCTGACCACCGCCGACGGCGCGCCCTTCCTCTACCTCGCCGACACGGCGTGGGAGCTCTTCCACCGCCTCGACCGAGCGGAGGCCGACCGCTACCTGGCCGACCGCGCCGCCAAGGGCTTCACGGTGATCCAGGCGGTGCTGCTCTTCGAGCTGGGCCCCC
The DNA here is from genome assembly GCA_034437735.1 of Anaerolineae bacterium. Lineage (GTDB taxonomy): Bacteria > Chloroflexota > Anaerolineae > B4-G1 > SLSP01 > PWVB01. Next base: position 6,262 of record DAOTTS010000057.1, on the reverse strand, counting down.
TTGACTCCCCCAACGCCTACGGCGACCCGCCGCTGGTCGACGAGGATCCCACGCAGCCCAACGAGGCCTACTTCGAGCACGTGGACTTTGTGGTGGACCGGGCCGCCGAGTACGGCCTGGTCGTCGGGATGCTGCCGACCTGGGGCAGCAAGTGGGCGCTGAACGACGAGGGGGAGACCGGCATCTTCACGCCGGCCTCGGCCCGCGCCTACGGGCAGTTCCTCGGCGCGCGCTACCGGGACGCGCCCGTGATCTGGATCCTGGGCGGCGACCGGAACGCGGTCCACGACGCGGAGCGGGCGGTGATCGCGGCGATGGCCGAGGGCCTGCGCGCGGGCGACGGCGGCACGCACCTGATCACGTACCACCCGATGGGACCAGGCCAGTCGTCGGAACTCTTCCCCGAGGCGGCGTGGCTCGATTTCCATATGAACCAGTCGTCCCACGGGGCGCGGGACCACGACAACGGGCTCTTCACCGCCCACGACTACGCGCTGCAGCCGGTCAAGCCCACGGTCGACGGCGAGCCGCGCTACGAGACGATCCCGGTGGGGTTCTACAACCGGGACGCCAGCGACGCCCGCCGGTTCACGGCCTACGACGTCCGCCAGGCGGCCTACTGGTCGATGCTCGCCGGGGCGTGCGGGCACACGTACGGCAACAACAACGTCTGGCAGATGTGGGCGCCGGGCCGCAAGCCCCGGATCGGGGCGTGCACCCCCTGGGAGGAGGCACTGGACCACCCGGGCGCGTTCCAGATGGGGATCCTGCGCCGGCTCTTCGAGGCGCGGTCGTTCCACAAGCTGGTGCCGGACGCCGGGCTGGTGCGCGACGGGCCGCGCACCGGCGGCGCCAAGATCCGTGCGGCCCTCGCCGCCGACGGGACCTACGGCCTGGTCTACTCCCCGCGCGGCGCGCCGTTCACGGTGCAACTGAACCTGCTCGCCTCCCGGCGCGTGGCGGCGACGTGGTTCGATCCCCGCTACGGGATCGCGTCGCCGATCCACACCACCAACACGCCGGGCATCCAGACCTTCACCCCGCCCACATCCGGCCCCGGCTGCGACTGGGTGCTGGTGCTGGACGACGCGACGGCGGACCTGCCGGCGATCTAAGAGCGAGTTGCGAGTTTTTAGCTTATAGTTGAAAGTTAACCTGCAAACTTGTAACTTTAAACTTTTGACTTTTGACTTTCAACTCGCAACTAGGTCTTGCTCCACACCGGGATCGCATCGAGGATCGCCCGGGCCTCGTCCTCGCGCTCGCAGCCGTGGATGCTCAGCAGCAGACCCTCGGGATCGAGGGATTCGAGCATCGTCCGGGCGTAAGCCTTGTCGCAGTAGGTGTACACCAGCTTCCCGGCGTCCTGGATCCGGCGGAGCAGCGGGATCCACGCCGGGGCGGGATCGGCGCCGGCGCCGGGCACCCACTGGATCCCGTCGAGGTCCGGCAGGTCGAGGAGCGCATCCAGGTGCCGGATCGCGCCCGGGCCATCGAGGTGGTAGATCGTGCGGTCGACCCACTCGGTCTGCTGGGCGATAAAGGGCAGGAAGGAGTCGTCGAACATGGCCTCGGACATCATGCAGGAGAAGTCCGACTGCAGGTCGACGGCGGGCCGGTCGGACCACATCCCCATCCAGAAGAAGTACCCGCCGGCCTGATGGCTGATGGCGGTGGCTGCCTGCCAGAGATCGTACCACGCCCGGTTGATCTCTGCCAGCGCCGGCTTGATCTGCGACGGCGCGTCGTAGAAGTCCAGCGCCAGTTCCTCGGTGCCGCGCAGCCTAGCCAGGATCTCGGTCGGTCCGTTGAAGTCCGGATTGCCGATGAAGTACCCGTCGTTCTGCGCGACCGCAGCCTCCAACAACCGCTCCGAACGCTGCCACCAGACGTTCTCCGGATCGAACGCGAAGGTGGGCCGCTCGGACCAATCATCGACGATGGGATGCGCCCAGGCCGTGTGGGTATCGATGATCTCGTAGGGACAGCCGAGGTAGGCCGCCGTGATCGCGACCATGCCGATGGAGACGGGGAACATCACCGGGAAGGCCTCCCCGCCGAAGTAGGTGTTGGCGAGCCGTCGTTGGTTACGTGGAATGACGCGCGCCGGGTCGGTGAACCACGCGATCAGCGCCGCCTGGGTCTGCGGCTCCGGCTCGGGTACCGGGTCCACCACCGGATCCGCACGCGGCGCGGTGATCTGCACCACGGGCCGGTCCAGGACGTCGTGATGCCACCAGGCGTCCATCCGGGCCTGGGCGGCCTCGACATCGGTCTTATAACAGGTCATTCGCCCCCCTCCTTTTTCATCCGGACATTGACAGCACTGTGTACTCGACAAACCGGTGTTGAGATTCATGCTTGAGGTTCATGCTTGAGATTCATGCTGCAAGAACCGCCCTCGAGGACGAGGGCTCCGAGCGCGGTAAAGTATCGTAGGAGCCGGTTGGCCGACGCCCACCCGTGTCGTCATCTTCGGCCCACCCTCATTCCTCCTCCTCGGCCTCCGGCGTCCGCTCGACCAGGACCTCGACCAGGGTGGTGCGGTCGGTGGTCGAATTCGTGAACTCGTTGGTCAACGCGATGACGTCGTGGACACAACTATCAGCACACTGTCCGCAGTAAGCGCACCGGTCGGGATAGTAAATCAGGCGGAAGTCGTCGCGCCCCTTCCGCTCCAGTTTGAGCGCATCAGCGGGACAGTCGCGGGCGCAGAGCCCGCACCCCCGACAGGCGTCCGCATCGGTCACCACCACGTGGCCGCGAAAGCCCGGCGGCAGGTCCAGCGGGGTCCGGGGGAAGCTTAGCGTGACCGGACGTTGGGTCACGGCACGCCACATCTCGGGCAGCAGATAAGCCCAGGCGTGCCTGCCGCCCTTTTCCTCCCCACTGCGGTCTCCCCGCTGGCTTTCCTGCTGATTTTCCCGGTCTTCCTTCTGATTCTTCTTCTGGTTTTCCTTCTCTTGCACGTGACGCATCGTTACCTTCCTATCCAAATCGTCACCAACAACTGCACCAGGGCCAGCGGCGCCAGCACCCGCCAGCCCAGGGTCGCGAGTTGATCGATGCGCAGCCGGGCGTAGAGGGCGCTGATGACGGAGAGCAGCATCATAATCAGAACGGCCTTGAGCGCAAAGACGAGCGAGGTCGGCACGACGCCCCAGGCGCCGGCCCCACCCACAAACGTGTTGATGATCAGGAAGATCCCCACCACCGTCTGCATATCCATCGCCAGGTGCCAGAGGGCCAGTTTGCGCCCGCTGAACTCGGTGAGGGGGCCGGCGACGACCTCGGACTTGGCCTTGGGGATGTCCAGCGGGTCGCGCTTGAGTTTGCCAATGAGCCCCACCAGCGCCAGCAGAAATCCAAGCGGCTGCTGGAGAAGGCCCCAGCCGGTCGTCGCCTGCCGAGCTGCGATCTCGGCAAGGCTCCAACTGTTCGCCAGAATCGCCGGCCCGCTGAGCGCCATCAGGAAGGGGACCTCATAAGAAAAATACTGGAGCAGGGAGCGGTTCCCCCCCAAAATACTGTACACGCCGATGGAGACCCACCCGGCGAGAAAGTAGGCGAGGGCCGGCAGGCTGAGCAGGAAGAGCACGACAATCAGGTCCCCCTCGAAGCCGAACGCACTCCGCCCCGCCACGGGCACGTAGAGCCCCGCGGTGAGTACGGCGGCAAAGGCCCCCATAGGCAGAAAGGCCGCGACGCGTTCGTCGGCGCCCGCCGGCAGCAGGTCCTCCTTGGCCATCAGCTTGATAAAGTCGGCCACCGGCTGGTACCACGGCGGCCCCACCCGCCCCTGCAGGCGGGCCAACACCCGGCGGTCGAGCCAGTCGAAGAACCAGGCGCAGACCAGCAGGAACGTGAAGCCGGGAAAAACGAACAGGGCAAATAGTTGGTTTAACATATTGGTCTCAAGTCTAAGGTCAAAAGTCTAAAGTTACACGCATCACGTCTACAAAAATGAGTTTCAAGTTACACGTTGAAAGTTGGTTAGCGGTCGGCGCAGGCGATGCAGAGATCGACGCCAGAGAGGACGACGGAGATGTCAGCGACGTTGACGCCGCGCAGTTGATTGGGCAGGGTCGCCAGCGCGGGCAAGGTCGGCGTGCGGATCTTGACCCGGGCCGGATGATCGCTGCCGTCGCTCCGGATATAATAGATCACCTCGCCTCGGGGGGCCTCGGAGCGGCTGACCGCCTCACCGGTGGGCACCCGGCGCCGGGCCCGTGCGGCAACCGGCCCCTCAGGCAGCGTGGTGAGAATCTCGTGGCAAAGCTTCAGGCTCTCCAACATCTCCAGTACCCGCACGAGCGTCCGCGCCCAGACGTCCCCCGCCGGGTGCGTGATCACCTCGAAGGACAATCGATCGTACGGGGGCCACGGGCTGTCGCGGCGCAGATCCACATCCACCCCCGAGGCCCGGGCCACCGGCCCCACGACGCAGTACGCCCGCACCTCGTCGGGGGAAAGATACCCCACCCCCTGAGTGCGCCCCTTGACCGACGGCTCATTCTCGATCAACCCTAACGCGCGCTCAATTTGGGGCAGCAGATCGTCCAGCCGCTCCCGGATCGAGGCCGCGTGGGCCTCATCGAGGTCGATACGGACCCCGCCGATGACGTTGACCGCGTGGGAGACCCGCCCGCCGGAGAGATCCTCCATAATATCCAGCACGATCTCCCGGTCCCGCCAGGCGTACATAAACACGGTGTCCAAGCCAATGTTCTTGCCCAGCACACCCAGCCAGAGGAGATGGCTGTGAATCCGTTCCAATTCGCAGAGGAGCGCGCGAATATAGGCGCCCCGCAGGGGGACATCCAGATCCAGCAGTGCCTCGACGCCCCGACAATAGGTGGTGGTGTGGACGTGAGAACAGATGCCGCAGATCCGCTCGATAAGATGAACGGCCTGGATGTAGCTGCGCTCCTGGCAGAGCCGTTCGATGCCCCGGTGGACGTAGCCCAGGCGCATCGTGCTCTCATGGACCCACTCGCCCTCCACCGTCAGCATAAACGACAGCGGCTCCTTGAGCAGCGGGTGGTGCGGTCCGATCGGTATGGTCATTTTAGCCATAAAGTATTCTCCCTACAATACATTCAGGTACGCGGCACTCCCGCCGACCGCTTTCAAAAGCCAGCGACCCGGAGGAACGGAGAGCGATACGAAATCGTTCATCATCCAGGTGCCTTGCACTGGATTTCGACAATGTGTGCCGTGAACATTAACAAATATCACCGAATCAGCGCTACGTATCCCCGCGCAGGGGCGGCCCCTTCTCCCAATCCTCAGATAGAAAGAGAGGTTTCGGGTCTGGATGGCCTTCGAAGGTCACCCCCAGCATCTCGGCGACCTCCCGTTCGTAAAAAGACGCGCCCGGTATTCGATCGGTCAGGGTCTCGATAACCGGATCGTCACCCGGCAGCTGCACACGCAGCGTGAGCCCCTGTCCATCCCAGAAATGATAGAGAAGCTCGATCCCATCCTCAGTCTCCTGCCCCGTGATTGTCGAGAGGTGATAGACGTCAAAACGGTCGACGAGAACCGAGACAACCTGGGGGACACACCCTCGTAGGACAGCAAAAACCGTCTCATTGAAAGGCAAGGCTTCCGCGGAAGGCAGGGTCTCCGCCTCCGAGTCGTCCGCCGGGCACGCGTCCTGCAACGCGTCAATCAGCGCATCAATATCCACAGATTCTCCCTTCGTCGCTCACTCGATAGTCTCCAAAAGCTTGGCAAGGCCGGTGATAATAGCCTCGGGACGACACGCACAGCCCGGGATATAGAGATCGACCGGCAGCACTTGATCGATGCCGCCCAGGATGTTATAGCCGCCGTGAAAAACCCCGCCGGAACAGCTACAGCTTCCGACCGCCACCACCCACTTGGGCTCGGGCATCTGCGCGTGGATACGGCGCAGACGGTCCCGCGACTGGCGGGTCACCGGGCCCGTGCAGAGCAGAATGTCCGCGTGCCGGGGCGAGGCCTCGGCCAGGATACCCAGCCGTTCCACGTCGTAGCGAGGCGTGAGCAGGTCGAGAATCTCAATGTCGCATCCATTGCAGCCGCCGGTGTTGTAATGCAACACCCACGGCGATTTCCGCCGCGCCCACGCAACCGCACGATCCACCCACGTATCGATAAACGTCATGATCTCCCCCCCTCGTCCCCACTGTCGGTCAGCACGTAGACGCTGACCCCAACCCCAACCAAATAGAAGAGCGCGATGCGGCGGGTGGGTATGCCGCCGGGCAGCGTCGAG
>DAOTTS010000056.1:0-68044 GCA_034437735.1 Anaerolineae bacterium | reverse complement strand
GCTCGCGGTGATCTCCGCCGCCCGGGCGAGATTATGGGCGAAGATAGCGTCGCGGCGCGCTCGAAAGGCCTTGAGGCTTTGGACGTCGTGCGCGTGAATCCGACCGCGCCGGTCCGGGGGGAGATTCAACAGGAGCGACGCTCCCCGCCCGACAGACTTGAAGTAGAGATCGAGGAGGTTCTCGGGGCTCCTCACCCGGTCGTCCTCGGAGGCGTGGTAGAACCAACCTGGCCGGATGGAGACGTCGCATTCGGCGGGGAGCCAGGTATCGCCGTCGCGGTCGCCCTGGTTCAACATATCATTGGCAGAGGCCCAGGCTTTCACCATGTCGGTCTCACCCTCGGCGTGCCAATTATCCCCACCAAACCCCGGATAGAGGGACGCAGACGCGAGGGTCGACCAGCAGGGATCGCCAGCGATACCCCGTTCGTTCCCAACCCAGCGCACGTCCGGCCCGGCGTCGCTGAACATCACGGCCTCGGGTTGATTCCGGCGCACAATCTCCCAGGTGGTCGGCCATTTGTAATAGGACCGCCGGTCGATCTCGCGGAACTCGCAGGCGCCGCCGTAGTACCCGTCCCCGCCGTTGGCCCCGTCGAACCAGACCTCGAAGAGGTCCCCGTACTCGGTGGTCAGCTCCTCCAACTGGTTGCGGTAGTACGATAGATAATCGGGCCGTCCGTAGGCGGCGTGATGCCGGTCCCACGGCGAGAGGTAGACGCCGAAGCCGATCTGGTGGCTGCGGCACGCGTCGGCGATCTCGCGCACAACGTCGCCTTTGTCATTCCGCCACGGGCTGTTTTTCACCGAATGTTCCGTGTATTGCGACGGCCAAAGACAGAAGCCGTCGTGATGTTTGCACGTGAGGATCAACCCCGCCATCCCGCCCTCGACCGCCGTCTGTGCGATCTGATCGGCGTCAAAGGCGGTCGGAGCGAAGACCTCCGGCGATTCGTCACCGTACCCCCATTCCTTGTCGGTGAACGTGTTGACCGTGAAATGTAGGAAGCCGTAGAACTCGTGCCGGTGCCAGCGCAGCTGGCGAGGTGAGGGCACGGGCCCGTACGGTTCGGGGGGATTCCTGTGGGATTCGCTGTGGGTTACGGTGCCGGTCATAGAAACACTCCTGTTTGGCTTATCGTACGGACTCATCACAATCGCCAGGCGGATTCTGCATCGGGCGTCGCTTCAAGTTCTGGGATCGCTTTCAGTTTGGCTGATACCTGAGAGACCAGGACCGTGTTGACCTTGCCCAAGCGAATGCCCAGGAACAGCACATTTTTCAACAGCCACCGCGCCTCGAAGTTCTTGGCGGCGGCTGCGTACTTCTCGATGCGAGGATCGTTCTCCAAACCTAATAGCTGGGTCAACCCCGCAACGCGGGCGTCCAGGGATGACAGGCTCGTGTAGTGGTTCATAAACCGCGCGAACTTCGTACAATTGTCCTCGTTCAAACCAAGTTCGCAGAGGACGTCGTTGCAGGTGCCGGCAATCTCCGGATTCACCACTTCGCGTTCAATGTAGAAAAACTCGAGGATCACGGCGAGGTGCTGCCGGGTCAGCCTGCGCTTGAGCACGGAGAAGGGAAAGCGTGGGTAGAACACCTCCTCCAGGTTGATCTCGTCGGTGAGAATGTGCACCAGGTAGCCGCGCAGGAACGACCGGAGGTGTGGGTACCGTTGGATAAGGCCCTGGATTCTCTCGGTCGGGATATGGGTCTCTTCGCGGCGCATGCCGGCGATATACCGGATGTCAGGCGCGATCGCGCCCCAGTAGTAATCCTGGCGCGTCATCGGGCCGAGGCGCGGTGCGATATGCGAGGCGATGACAAGGTGTGAATATGGATTCAATTTGTCCCTCAGAGCCAATTTTAAGTGGTGTGTTCAACCTACTACTGATAATGCATGCGGATTTCGGGGAGAATAGATTTCTAGTTGTCAGGTGGTGAACAATCCAATCCGAACTCACGTTTGCTGACCTGTTTCAGTTCGCCTAGTTCCCTATCATACTGAAAAAAGAAGCGCGAGGCTTCCGATTGACATTCAATGGACGCGAGGTCGGTTTTCCCTCCTCTCGGGTATTCTACTACGTGATGAACGTCTATATTCGTGTCTGAATATACATACTTGACTTCAGGTACGATCCCCCATCTATATACGTATGCTCCATTCACATTATCGGGTAGGTCTATGAAATAAAGCTCTGCGCCCGAAGGTGGATTTGGCAGTAGCTTTTTGGCTTGTCTGGGTATACTCCAAGTTAGTCTTCCCGCCTCCACCCAATTTGGTATGTCTCTTCGAACAGCCCGGAAGTCAGCAACCAAGATTACTAATACGATCGAAAGCATAACTAGTCCGCTGATCCTTGCGCTTCTGAGTTTCTCACGATTGATCCAGTAAGCAAGAAGGCGTATGAGCGTGGAGAGAGATATAACTAAGCCCATACTAAATCCGACGAGGGCAAGGTAAGTGAGTCGCTCTCCATAGGCTGTAGCTGCTGGTGCCAGCGCCAGTATCACCCAGAGAAACGCCCAACGTGCCGGGTGGAATGCGTGGAGAAGAACTAAAAACATTCCTAGCCATATCCAGCTTTTGACCCCGATTTTCCATTCAATGAAACTGCTAACAGGCTGGAATAGATCTCGAGCGTACGCAGTCCATAAGCTCACGATTTGGGAGAAGCTCATATCCAAGTGCAAGCCATAGTGAATTGAACTCGTCCAGACTCCGGCAAGGTAATGCAGAATCCCATAAAGTGATAGAGCGATAGCTAATGGCCAATAAGCGAGTAACGTTTTAGAGGTTCTTTTCGCTCCGTTTGAGGCCGAAACTCGACCGGTTGCCAAGTCAAGTAGCAGCAGCAGGCCAGGTAAAGGAAGGGCAACTTCTTTAATCAAAAGAGCTAGTAGGTAGAGGATAGCAACAAAAATCGTGATTATTGGCTTACGCTCATCTCTGCCCTTGATCCACAACCATGCTGCGAACATACAGAGAAGTCCACTAGTGACGGTTCCTGCGGAGGCAGCGAGCCAAACGACAGCTTCTGTATGAGCGGGGGTTGCCAGAAAAAGTACTGACACCGCCATAGCAGATTCTGTATGACCGGTGACGCGTTGTGTAATGAGGTAGGCCAGCCATCCAACCATCGCGTGAAGTACAAGCACCACTGCATGATGCCCAATGGGATTTCTTCCCCAAAGGGCATTGTTGATAGCGAAGTATAGTATGGTGCCCGGTCGAAATCCCACAGACTGACCGAATCCTGAGAACTCGGCTAGTACATCCTGCCATCCAAAATGGAGGGAGCGTAGGTCTTCAGCTACAAAGTAGGCGTCAAGAGCTGGTGCATACAGTATGAAGCAAAGTAATAGGCATCCCGCTAAAACAAAGATTTGAGACCAGGGCAAGGATTTCTGATCAATACTGGGCAACCGATTCACTATAAGTTTCCTCATGACTATAACCTGCTAACTGCGTACCGGTGACCAGCCTCGGTCCCCATCAGGACGCCTTCGATACACTTGAACTCGGATCGATCGTAATGGTACGGATCTCCAGCGAAGGTGCTGACCTTGGCGCCGGCCTCGTGCAGGATGACGTCCGCACCGGCGATATCCCAGAACTTGCAGTGAGGGTGTCCCGTCCGCGATTTGGGCAGGATGGGATAGATCTCCCCTTCGCCCTTCAAAATGAGGAGGGCCTTCATCACGACCGACTCCGTGGCCGTTACCACCAGCCGGCCGTCAGGGTTGAGCGCCCGCAGGGCCTGCTGGTAGGCAGGGAGATCGATCGAGTTGCTGCTGCACACAATTGTGTCAATGGCCGTCTTTTCGCTCAGATCGACGGGGGCACCGTTCAAGAACGCGCCCTCGTGGGCCACGGCCCAGGCTGCCATATTGTGGGCCGGTGCGTAGAGTACGCCGAGTACGGGACGCCCTTCCTCAATCAGGGCAATCGACACGCCGAAGGAGCCGGTGTGGTTGGCATAGCCCATCGTGCCGTCAATGGGATCGATCGTCCATATCCGCCGCGCGCGGTGCCAGTGTTCGTCGGGTGCGGTCTCCTCCGTCAGCAGTTGGTCGTCCGGCCATACCTGCGTGAAGTAATCCCGGACCATATGATCGATCTTGACGTCGACCTCGGTGACTATCGCCGAGGCCGGGGTGCTCCCCGCCTTGGTAGAGACTTCGTAATCGAGGTCGTAGTAGCGCAGCATCATGCTCCCCGCAAGATGCGCGACGGCGACCGCGCCGTTCAGTTCCTTAGTGTACGTTGCCGTGCCCAGGTGATACACAGTGCAGTTCCCCCCCTCCTGATTGCCGATGTGAGGGATGCAATTCGGTCGCATCCACCGGGGCAACGGTCGCTGCCCCAACTTGTGTAGGATACAACAGGTCGCACCATTCGGCAAATCCTGTCAAGGGCTCTGTGCCACCGGATCCGAAACTGGGCTGCGTGACGCCGTTTGGATTTTCCGCCGAACCGTGCTATCGTACGCCCGTGTTTGTTAATGCCGGAAGCGACCCAACGTGGGAGTCACTCAATCCTATGACCGAATCGACATTCCGTACCCGCACCCGCATCATCCTGGTACTGTGCCTGCTCGGCTTTGGTGTGGTGGTGGCGCGCAACGCGTGGCTCTCCGACGACGCCTACATCACCTTCCGCACGGTCGACAACCTCATCCACGGCTACGGGCTGACCTGGAACGTGACCGAGCGGGTGCAGGCGTATACCCATCCCCTGTGGATGTTCCTGATGTCAGGGCTGACCGTCGTCACGCGTGAGGTCTTCTTCACCGCTTATGCGTTATGTATGGCCCTCTCGCTTCTGGCTGTGTACGTTCTGGTCACGCAGGTTGCCGATTCGTTCCCTGCTGCGCTGTGGGGGATCGCGGCTCTTACGTTCTCCAAGGCATTTGTGGATTACTCCACCTCCGGGTTGGAGAATCCCTTGACCCATCTGATCCTGGCGGGGTTTCTCGCCGTCTATCTTGGTGCCGAGGATGAGATCGATTCCCGGACCCTCTTGGGTCTCGCGCTCCTGACCGCCTTGGGGATGGTGAACCGGATCGACACCGCCCTGTTCTATCTGCCGGCCCTGGCGTACGCGATGATCAGGGCGCGAGCGGTTCCCATCGTCAAACGGCTGACCGTCACAGCCCTGGGCTTCGCGCCGCTGCTCGCCTGGGAGCTCTTCTCCCTCGTCTACTACGGCGCCCCGGTGCCCAACACCGCCTTTGCCAAGCTCAATCTGGGCCTCATCACCCGGCGTGACCTGCTGCCGCAGGGGCTGGATTACCTCCTCGATTCCCTGAGACGCGATCCCCTGACGCTCGTCGTGATCGCGGCGGGCGTCGTGGTTCCGTTGGTCGTGCGGGCCTGGCACAACGTGCCGGTTATCGCGGGATTCAGCGCCTATGTGCTTTACGTGGTCAGCATCGGGGGCGGTTTTATGAGCGGTCGCTTCCTGAGCGCGCAGCTGCTGGCCGCGGTGGCGGTTCTCGTCAGCCTCCCATTCCGCTTCCGCCCGGCAGGATGGGGCGCGGCGCTGGCGCCGGTGCTCATCCTCGGCCTGCTGGGGCCGAACTCGACGGTCCTCACGACGCCCGAAAGCCGGGCGGAGTTCGATTCGGGGAGCTGGTATGCGAGCCGCGGCATCTCCGACGAAGCGGCAAACTACTATCCCAGCACCGGGCTGGTGCCGGCGCTGCGGGGCGCTGAGCTGCCCGAGCACGACTGGGTGCGAGAGGGCCGGGCTGCCGGGCAGGAAGGGCCCACCGTAGTGACGCGGGGGTCGGTGGGGTTTTTCGGCTACTACGCCGGCCCGCAGGTGCACGTGATTGACCTGCTGGGCTTGGCCGATCCGCTGCTGGCGCGGCTGCCGCCGACCAGCCGCCATTGGCGGGTGGGGCACTACGGGCGCACTGTGCCCGACGGGTATGTCGACTCCCTGGCCGCCGGCGAGAACCGGATCGAGGACGACGCCCTCGCCGCGTATTACGACAAACTCGCGTTCGTCATCCAAGGTGATCTGTTCGACCCAGATCGGCTGGTCGAGGTCGGAAAGCTGAACCTCGGTGCCTACGATGATCTTCTGGACACCTACGCGTATGCGCGCGGCCCCGCGTTTACCCAGCATCTCCGGGTGATCAACCCGACCGATCACCCGTACGTCTATGCTTACGTGTGGAACGGCGCCGCCGAGGCGTTTCTCCTCGATAGTGTGTCCGAGAAGGGCGATGTCTACGAGTTGACGTGGACGATCACGGCGGAGGGTGTGGCGTTCGATGGGCCTGTCGAGCGGAACATTGCCTCGCTTCAGTCCTTGACCGACGCGGAGACCTTGAACGTGGGTGTATGGTTCAGTGAGGAGCCGGAGGTCACGCCCTACGTGATGTTCGAGCGGCGCTTCTGGTTCCGTATCGAGGACGATCGCCACCTGACCGTCCTCCTGCCGGGCCGGGAGTGGCACAATCCGCAGGCCCACCAGACTCCTTGGGAGCGAGCGGACATCGACGACGTGCTAATGGATGCTGTTGGAGACTGAGGTCACTTCACACTGCCATCGCGGATTATCACTGAGGCAATGTAGGTGACCGGATAGCGCATCATGTTGAGTTGAAAGGAACACGATCACGATGAACGAGACGAAGCGACGACCTGTCGATTGGGTGGATCCCCTGATTGACACCGCGAACCGCAGGTTCTTCTTCCTCACGACCGCGAGCCGGCCCTTCGGGCTGGTCAATCTGAGCCCGGACACCCGGGTAGGGCAGGATGCCTGGCACAGTGGCTACCGCTATCCCGATACGCACATCCATGGGTTCAGCCACGTGCACGCCTGGCAGCTTTGCGGCGTGCCGGTGATGCCCACGATGGGCGAACTCAAGGGGCCGCAGGGCTCCGAGGCCTACAAGTCCCGGTTCTCTCACGAGACCGAGCGCGCGGAGCCGGGATACCACGCGGTCACGTTGGAGGATGACGAGATCCGCGTGGAACTCACGGCGACGGTGCGGGTGGGGTGCCACCGCTACACCTTCCGGCGGGCCGGTGACGCATGGGTGATCATGGACCTGGGCGCACCCATAAGTCTCCCGATGTCCGACGCCTTCGTCCGGCAGGTTGACGATCGGACGCTCGTGGGTTTTGTGGAGAACGACCGCACCGTGCGGCGCAAGCGGCGGACCAAGCTCTTCTTCGTCGCGACCTTCGACCGTGAGATCGCCGAACTGTCGGCCTGGCGCGAGGGGGAACTCGCACCGCTCCGGCAGGATGCCGTCGCCGGGCCCGGCATCGGCGTGGCCCCCCGGTTTGACGTGGCGTCCAGTGACGTCGTTCAGATGAAGGTCGCGCTCTCTTACTGCGGGATCGAACCGGCCCGGCAGAACTTGGCGGTGGAGCTCCCGCACTGGGACTTTGACCGGGCTCGACACGAAGCGCAGGACGATTGGGATGAGATGCTGGGCCGGATCGAAATCGAGGGCGGCACCGAGGCGCAGCGGACCAAGTTCTACACCGACCTCTTCCACGCGCTCAAAGGGCGGCGGCGGTTCAGTGATGCCGGGGGCACGTATCTCGACAACACGGGCGACCTGCCTCGAGTCCGGCAGATTCCGCTCGACGACGAGGGGAAACCCCGCTATGCTCACTACAATTCCGATGCGTTCTGGGGGGCGCCGTGGAGCCTGAACCTGCTCTGGGCGATGGCCTGGCCCGAAGTGACCAGCGGCTTCTGCAACACGCTGGTGGATATGTACCGGGACGGCGGGCTGATTCCTCGGGGGCCGTCGGGCGGCGATTACTCCTTCGTGATGTCGAGTCCCAGCTCGACGACCTTTCTCGTCTCGGCCTATATGCAGGGCGTTCGGGATTTCGACATGGACGCGGCCTATGAGGGGATGCTCAAGAATCACGGGCCGGGCGGGATGATGAGCAAGGCCGGATACGAGCACTTCACCTGTAAGGGCGGTGGCGTCGAGTATTACCTGGCGCGGGGTTACGTCCCGATGGGCATTGAGGCGGACGCGTTCCATATGCAGGCCGCGGGCACGCGGACGCTTGAGTATGCCTACCACGACTGGGCGCTGGCGCAACTGGCGGCAGCGTTGGGGCGGGAGGATGACTGCGACGCGCTGATGGCGCGTGCGACGAATTACCGCACGCTCTGGGATCCGGAGACGCGGTTTATGCGTCCCAGGATGATGGATGGGCGTTTTCTGCCGGACTTCGACCCGATGGATCCGGCGGGTTGGGAGGAGAGCAACGGGCATCAGAACCGCTGGTACGTGCCGCACAACGTCGCCGACCTGATCGCCCTCTTCGGCGGGCGGGAGGCGTTCGTAACGGAGCTGAACGCGCTCTTCGAGGATGCCCAGACGACGGACTTCATCGCGCCGCACGGCAAGCACCACGTGGCGCCATTGGACTACGGCAACCAGCCCTCGATGTATATCGCGCATCTCTTCACCTACGCCGGCGCACCCTGGCTGACGCAGCAGTGGGTGCAGCGCATTATGCGGCAGGCGAAGAGCGACGTCACCCCGTCCGGTGGGTACGGCGGCGACGAGGATCAGGGACAGATGGGGTGCCTCAATGCGCTGATGGCGATGGGGCTCTTTAACGTGCAGGGCGGCTGTCACCGCGAGCCCTTCTACGAGCTGACCCGCCCGCTCTTCGACCGGATCACGATCCACCTGCATCCCGAGTATCACGGCGGCGGGACGTTCGTGATCGAGACGGTGGGGAACGGCCCCGGGGAGCGCTACATCCAGTCGGTTGCGTTGAACGGCGAGCCGTGGGAGAAGCCGTGGGTCCGGCACGCGGATTTCGTCGCCGGGGGCACGCTGCGGATCGAACTCGGGGAGGAACCGAACCGGGCGTGGGGCAGCCGGCCCGAGGACGCCCCGCCCTCGATGGGGGTCTTGGCTTGATGACGGCACGGTTGGTCTTTCGGCGTTGATTCATATTGGTTGACTATGCTATAATGAGATTGGAGCCTCCCTGTGTATTGTATGAGAAATTCGGAAGGAGGATGGGATGCAGGCAACACTGAAACAGATTAGGAACCTCGAGCGCCTCTATTCTGAAGGTTACGAGGATAGTTTTCTCGACCGGTCATTGCGTAAGATCATCGCTCATCAACTTGCGCGTGATCAGACTGACCTCGCAGGCTTAGAGAAAGATCTTGCTGAGTTGGAGGCGCGATACGACATGGATTCCGAGGAGTTCTACGTGCGCTATCGCGAAGGGCACCTGGGCGATGATGCGGATTTCGTTGAGTGGAGTGCTTTGTATCAGATGGTGACGAGATTGCGCGCGCGCCTAAGCATTCTGCGGGGACAAGAGACTTGAGTGAAATTGAGGCCTACCTCGACTCGGTTAAACTCAAGTTGGTTACCAGTCCCATTGTAGAGCAGTACATGATATCTCGGGAACGGACAACAGCAACTGATGGTTACTTCCGCGTGCAAATCGAACTGGTAAGTGGTGATTTCTTGGAGCTGACCGAGTATTTTGTGCGAATCAGGCAAGGCATTGAGACTGTGGATTATCGGTATCAGTGGATGGATTCCACGAAAACTCATTTACGTCGCCGCTGGGACAACAGCCCGCATCATCCTGAGGTATCGACTTATCCACATCACCTTCATTTGGGTCGTGAAGATCATGTCATTGCAGGGCAATCGCTGAATATGAACCAGGTGTTAGACGTAATCGAGGCGCTTATTATCCAGAGTGATCGGGAACAGAAGTGAACCTTGCGGTTGCCCACAGCCGATAAAGGGTGTCTACCTATGAACCTTCTGGAACCTGGTCGGTTCACATTATTGAGGTGCTGGCGTCGGATGAGGTCGATCCGGCGCTGATGATGCCTGAAGGTAGGTGACAGGGGGGGCGTTGCGTGAGGAATTGTTCTGGTTATTAGAGAGGCATACTCCCCAAGGTTCGGCAATGATTGGTAGCAGACGAGGCTGAACCCCATAGGACGCTGCGTTTACTGATAGTATTCTCTCCTCTGAACGGTCTGGGGCTCGTCATGCCCTGGCTGCTCACGTAAATGCGCACTGCTGATTGGGGTCGCGATAAACTTTGAAACCCCGCGTGTTTCAGGCATCATGCGTGTGAGACTGTAACGTCGAGACAAGGAGACAAGGTGTGAAGATCGTTTTGATTGTACTGGGGGCAGTGATCGGGGTAGGGATCGTGGTGTGGGCCGGCCTACGGGTCAGGCCGCAGCCGTTACCGGCCTTTGCCGGCGAGCCTTCGGAGCCGGAACGGGTGCCCCTGCCGGCGGGCCTGCCGGAGCCGGTGGATACCTTCTACCGACAGATCTATGGGGATACGGTGCCGGTGATCGAATCGGCGGTCCTCACCGGGCGAGCGAGGATGCGGATCAACGGCATCTGGTTCCCTGCGCGCTGGCGGTTTATTCACGATGCGGGACAGGGCTATCGCCACTACATCGAGGCGACCTTCTTCGGCATGCCGCTGATGAAGGTGAACGAGTACTATCTTGAGGGCCGCGGGCGGATGGAGCTTCCCTTCGGGGTGGAAGAAGGCGACGAGATCGATCAGGGTGCGAACCTCGGGCTGTGGGCCGAGTCCTTCTGGCTGCCGGCAATCCTGGTCACGGATTCCAGGGTCCGCTGGGAACCGGTGGACGCCACGACGGCGATCCTGACGGTGCCCTTCGGTGAAGACGTGCAGCGGCTCGTCGTGCGCTTCGATCCTGAGAACGGAATGCCGCACCTGATGTCGGCGATGCGGTACAAAGGGACGGGGGCCAAGACCAAGACGCTGTGGATCGACGAGGCGAGCGAGTGGGCGACGGTGAACGGTCATCCGACCTTCACCCTCGGGGTGATCACGTGGCTGGATGACAGCACGCCCTGGGTTACCTTCGATCTCGAATCGCTGATGCTCAATGCGGATGTGCAGGAGGCGATTCGCGGGAAGGGACCGTAGGCCAGTATCGGTTTATAATAGCTCTCAGGACAAGATCAGGACGCCGTGTTATCCTGGCGGGAGCGGTTAACACGCTACTATCGGCTTATCCGTCATGCTGGACTGCTTGTCCTGAGCATACTCGAAGGATAGTGAAGCAGCTCGACGTTGAGTGGTGAGACACGGGAGCACCGGCGTCGAGTGAGACCCTCCATCCTCTGTCGTTGATCGGTCGTAGCCGGGGCCTTGCATCCGCAGGGCTTCACGTCGAGATCCTTCACTTTGTTCAGGATGACGCGCCAGTGTGATGGAGGCGAGGGGATATCTACGAGCGGATTCTATCTTTAGAGGAGACCTGAATGACAACATACACAATTGGAGAGTTGGAGATTTTCTATACGGAGAAGGGGACCGGGGAGACGTTGGTGATCTTCCCGGATCAGTTGCACACGTCCCGGGGCTATGCGGATGAGTCGACCACTTCGCGGAGCGTTTTCAAGTCGTGGCGTTCGACTATCCCGAGACAGGCCGGTCGACGCGCGAGGCGAAGTACCACGATGAGTGGGCGTTCGACCTGTGGACCTTCCGCGCCGATCTCGCCTGCCATATCTTGATCGATCTTGGGATCGAGTCGGCGTACGCGATGGGGACGTTTGGCGGCGCGCTGGCGGCCCTCCACTTTGCGGGCAAGCAGGTGCCGCAGCATCCCCTGACGATCAAGGGCCTGATTGCCGACAGCTTTCTGGCGGATATGGATGGGCGCACGCTCCATCGCGCCCTCGACGTGCGGGAACACTACTACGTCCGCAACGCCAAGCTGCTCCAGGAGGAGCACGGCGACGACTGGCGTGAGGTCGTCGATGCGGATACCCAATGGCTGCGCCGGTTGGCTGACCGGGGTGGCTATGCGGTGCCCGATTCAATCCGGAATGCGATCGCGTGTCCGGTGTTACTCACGGGGCACCAGCAGGATCCTCGCACGCCAGGCATTGCGCAGGTGTATGCGCGGATAAGCGGCCTGATCCCGAACTGCACGGTCTATCTGTCCAGTACGTCCAATCATCCCTATATGTGGAGCGACCGGTCGGGGTTCAGGGCGATGGTGGATCGCTTTCTTGCTCAGCAGGGCACAGAATCGTAGCAGGGGGAATCCGAACTTGCTGATCGTCGGAGAAGGCTTACACTACCTATAAAGAGCATAAAGCATCAAGTATTGAAGTTGTTTGATAGCCATTCCTGAGTGGAGAGGATAGTGCAATGAATAAGCAACAACCGATGTTTATCGGCGTCGATCTTGGCGGTACTAACTTGGAAGCGGCCGTGGTGCGGGATGGGGAGGTGCTGGCTTCGAAGAAAAAGAAGACCAAGGCCTATAAAGGGGTCGATACCGTCATCGATCGGATTGAGAAGACGGTGCGTAAGGCGAGCAAGAAGATGGACGCCGACCCTGACGACTTTGAAGCCCTATGCATCGGCGCGCCTGGTGCGATCGACCCCTCGACCGGTATCGTCCACGACGCGCCCAATCTGGGCTGGAGCAATGTCCCGCTCGGGGAGATGCTCCAGGATCGCCTGGGGCTCCCGGTCGTGGTGGATAACGACGTCAATATCGGAGTGATCGGTGAGTCCGTCTATGGAGCCGGGCAGGGCGTGTTGGATATGGTCGGTATCTGGGTGGGAACCGGCATCGGCGGCGGCATCATCATCGACGGCAAGCCCCACCAGGGATGGCGCGGTTCGGCGGGCGAGATTGGTCATACGGTGGTAAACCCCTACGGTCGGATGTGCGGCTGCGGTCGTGAGGGGTGCGTGGAGGCCTACGCGAGCAAGACGGCGATGATGAAGATGATCGAGGAGCAGATGGCGCGGGGGCGAACGAGCGTGGTCCCGGAGATTATGAAGGACAAGGGGAAGCGGAAGCTGATCAGCAGCGTGATCGAGGATGCCCTTGAGGCGGGCGACGCGCTGATGGCGGAGGCGCTGGAGACGGCGCAGTTCCATCTCGGCCTGCTGACGGCCAACCTGGTCAACATTCTCGATCCGCAGGTGGTCGTCTTCGGCGGCGGACTGGTAGAGCGGCTGGGTCAGCCATTCATCGACCCCATCGCGCGGACCGCCCGCATGCACTTCATGCAGCAGGAGGACGCGGAGAAGGTGCGGATCGTGCCCTCGGCTTTGGGCGACGACGCGGGCCCAGTGGGCGCGGCGGTCGTGGCTTACCGGCATATGCTGGAGGTCGAGAACTGATCACGGGGGCGCCCGTGAGATGTGCGAAGTTGGCCCGGAGGGTGTGAGGGCGTCAAGTACAAGAGCGGTTTGTATGGGGGAATCGATGAGTTGTGAGCGACATGACGCACCTGACCTTAACCTGCTCGCCGTCTGCGGGCTCTACTGCGGCGCGTGCTATCACTATCGCGCTGGACAGCCGGGTGGGGAGCACCTGCTGGCCGACGAGGCGTGCGGCGGTCGGCCCCTGGAGGGCTACGTCTGCGAGGGCTGCCGGTCCGGCCGGCTTTACGCGCACGCCAACTGCGCGACCTGCACGCTGCGTCGCTGCGCGGAGGTGCGTGGGGTGCTGCACTGCGGCGAATGCGAGGACCTACCCTGCGAGAAGCTGCTGCGATTTCAGAACGACGGGCACAAGCACCACGTCGGCGTGGTCTCAACCCTGAGGTCGATCGCGGACAAGGGGGCGGAGGTGTGGGTGCGGGCCCAGGCCCGGCGGTGGTCCTGTCCGTCCTGCGGCGCGCCGTTTAGCTGGTACGAGGCGCGCTGCCACCGGTGTGGGGCGGCGCTGCCGTCTCACGGTGTGGATGAGCCGGTTCGAGGGAACGCGGCGGCTTGATGGTGAGGATAGTTGCCCGTCCGAGGGCACGGATATGGGCCCTTGGGCTGAGCATCCTGTTACTGGTGGTTCTCGCCGGGTGCGCCGATGCTGGGTCAACGCCGGCCCCGCTGGCCGAGATCACGGCGACGCCCGAACCCGCGACTCGCACCCCCACCGCCAGTTCGACCCCGCAGCCGACCGCGATCCCGCCGGCTCCCACACCTACCGAAGTGGACGTGATTCAACCGACGATGACAGCGACGTTAGAGAGCAAAAAACAGGAGGCTGAAGCGATGCCGGAGACAAAGCGGACGTTGGTTTTTGTGGGGACGTACACACGCAAGGAGAGTGAAGGTATCTACGTCTATGAGATCGATCCTGAGAGTGGGGCCCTGAGCCACCTGGCGACGGCGAAGGACGGGGAGAACCCCTCGTTCCTGGCGATCCACCCGAGCAAGCGGTATCTCTATGCCGTCAACGAGGTCGGGGACTGGCAGGGCGAATCGACCGGCGCGGTGAGCGCGTTTGCCTTGGACCCGGACACCAACGCGTTGACGCTGCTGAATCAGCAGCCGACGCACGGCACGGCGCCGTGCTACGTCGCCGTCAACCGCGAGGGGACCTTCGCGTACGTGGCGAACTACGGGAGCGGCACGGCAGCCGTCTTCCCCATTCAGCAGGACGGAAGTTTGGAACCTGCGTCGGACACTGTGACCTTCGAGGGCTCCGGACCGAATCCAAACCGGCAGCAGGGCCCGCACGCGCACTCGGTCACGTTGGATGCGGCGAACCGGTTTGCCTTCATTGCCGATCTGGGGACCGATCGTCTGATGAGTTACCGCATCGATGAGCGCCCCGGTCAGTTGGTGCCGAACACGGTGCCTTTCTATAAGGGCGAGGGCGGCTCGGGGCCGAGACATTTCACGTTCCACCCTAACGGTCGCTATGCCTACCTGATCAATGAGATGGGCAACACAATCACGGCCCTGGCCTACGATCCGGTCAGCGGCACCTTGGCGCCGCTGCAGACGGTGCCCACGCTGCCGGAGGGCTTTGAGGGCCGCAACACGACTGCGGACATTCACGTGACGCCGTCGGGGCGATTCCTCTACGGGTCGAACCGGGGCCACGACAGTCTCGTGGTCTATGCCATTGATGAGGCGGACGGCACGCTCCAGTACGTCGAGCACGCTGCGACCGCGGGGGAGACGCCGAGGAACTTCGCCATCGATCCCACCGGGTCGCTCCTGCTGGCGGCGAACCAGGACTCCGACAACGTGGTTGCGTTCCGGATCGATGGGGAGACCGGGGCCCTGACGCCCACCGGTGCGGAGACCGAGGTGTCGATGCCCGTCTGCGTGAAATTTCTGGTGCCTTGAGGGATTGGGGCGCTAGACTCTCACCATACGCACGCTGAACCATGGACGCTCCAAGGGGATTTGCAATCCCCGGCTTCACCCAACATAGCCCAGCCGTCCAGCGCAGGGCAAGGCTTGTCAACGCTCTAACGATGGCTTGTAGTCGGCGATTTATCGCCCTGAAGGACGGCGCTGAAGGCGCCTACTACAAACCGAAATGAGTCAGAGCGCTGATAGGCTCTATCGCAGGGAACCAATCAGTTTGAAACATAAACATAAGCGTGGGAGGAGGTCGGATGCCGACGAAGCAGCCGAATTTTATCTTCATCTTGATGGACGATATGGGGTGGAAAGACCTCGTCTGCTACGGCAGCGAGTTCTACGAGACGCCCAATCTGGACCGGTTGGCCTCGGAGAGTATGCGTTTCACCGATGCGTACGCGGCGTGTCCGGTCTGTTCGCCGACCCGGGCCAGTGTGTTGAGCGGGAAGTATCCCGCTACCGTGGGGGTCACGAACTATATCGGGGGGCACACGCGGGGCAAACTGATTGACGCGCCGTATATCGATCATCTGCCCCTGGAGGAGACCAACCTGGCGCAGGCGCTCGGGGAGGCCGGATACGCCACGTGGCACGTCGGGAAGTGGCACCTGGGCAATCCCCCCTACTATCCGGAGAAACAGGGCTTTGACGTCAACGTGGGCGGATGTCACTGGGGAATGCCGATGAATGGGTATTTCAGCCCGTGGGATATCCCGGGGCTCGGTAATGAACCCCCCGGCACCTACCTGACCGACTACCTGACCGACCGGGCGATCGCGCTCATCGAATCCCAAGCGGACGACCAACCGTTCTTCCTGAATCTGTGGTACTACTCGGTCCACATCCCCATCCAGGCGAAAGAGGCGCTGATCGAGAAGTATCAGGTCAAGGCCCACGAGATGGGGTTGGATGAGGTCGAGCCCTTTGAGGTGGGCGACGTCTTCCCCTGCGAGCACAAGGCCGACAAACGGATCGTGCGGCGGCTGGTCCAGTCGGACCCGGTCTACGCCGCGATGGTTGAGAGTGTCGATGCCAACATCGGGCGGCTGCTCGACGCGTTGGATCGCGCCGGATGCGCGGAGGACACGGTGATCATCTTCACGTCCGACAACGGCGGCCTGGCGACCGCGGAGGGCTCGCCGACCTGCAATGCGCCGCTCGCCGAGGGTAAGGGATGGATGTACGAGGGCGGCACGCGGGAACCCCTGCTCGTCAAGTGGCCAAGCGTGATCGAGCCCGGCAGCGTCTGTTCGGTCCCGGTGACCAGTCCCGATTTCTACCCGACGATGCTGGAGATCGCAGGGTTGGACCTCCGCTCGCGCCAACACACCGATGGGGTGAGTCTCGTCCCGCTGCTCAAGGGGGGCGACGGTCTCGACCGGGAGGCGATCTTCTGGCACTATCCGCACTACGGCAACCAGGGCGGCACGCCCGGTTCGTCGGTGCGGGCCGGGGATTACAAGCTGATTGAGTTCTTTGAGGATGGGCACGTCGAGTTGTATAATCTGCGGGAGGACATTGGGGAGGAGCACGATCTGAGCGAGGAGATACCCGAGGTGACGGCCCGGCTGCACACGATGCTGTCGGCGTGGCGCGCGCGCGTCGAGGCGAAGATCCCGCAGCCGAATCCAGAGTACGGGCCCCCCTCAGAGGCGTGAGGAGAGATAACCCCTATGGCGATCAGTTCCGCTTTGCGTGAGACGTTGCTGAGGTTCCAAGAGAATGAGATCACCGAGTATCACATCTATACCCGGCTGGCGGAGACCGTCGACGACGAGGAGAACCGGAAGTTGCTCCAGGAGATCGCGGAGGATGAGCACCGGCATTACGGAGAGTGGAAGGAGGTCACCGGTGAGGACGTCGAGCCGCGCCGCTTTGACGTCTGGCGTTATACGTGGATCGGGCGGCTGCTGGGGTTTACCTTCGCCCTCAAGCTGATGGAGCAGGGGGAGGAGGGCGCCCAGGAGCACTACGAGGCGTTGATCGAGGAGATCCCCAAGGCCGAAGCGATCATGAAGGACGAGAACGCCCACGAGGAAGCGCTCCTGGCGATGCTTGATGAGGAGCTGCTGCGCTATACCGGATCGATCGTGCTCGGGTTGAGTGATGCGCTGGTCGAGTTGACCGGCGCGTTGGCCGGCTTGACCCTGGCGCTGCAGGATACGACGTTGATTGCGCTCAGCGCGTCAATCACGGGGATCGCGGCTTCGCTCTCGATGGGGGCCTCCGAGTACCTCTCGACGAAGTCGGAGGAATCGGAGAAGAGCCCGACCAAGGCCGCCTTTTACACCGGGCTCACGTATATTGTGACGGTCATTCTGTTGGTGCTGCCCTATCTGCTGCTGGCGAACTACTTCCTCTGTCTGCTGATCGCGCTGACGGTCGGCGTGCTGATCATCGCGGCGTTCAACTTCTACGTGGCGGTGGCCCAAGATGAGCCGTTCCGGCGGCGATTTGTGGAGATGGCGGGACTGTCGCTGGGCGTCTCGGCGGTGAGTTTCCTCATCGGGCTCGTCGTGCGCAACCTCTTCGGCGTGGAGGTGTAGCGATACCGCGCTTGCATGATTTTCGGTCTCTATCACGCTCCTGGCGGATTGCTAGCTCCGCCGGGAGCGCTTGTATTGGCGTTCGGAACCCTCGCTTACTTCCACACCGCTCAAAGGAGATCGCCAGATCTCCGTCCTAC
Organism: Anaerolineae bacterium; assembly: GCA_034437735.1. Taxonomy (GTDB): domain Bacteria; phylum Chloroflexota; class Anaerolineae; order B4-G1; family SLSP01; genus PWVB01. Next base: position 50,186 of record DAOTTS010000056.1, on the reverse strand, counting down.
ACGACTAGACTCGTTTCAATCCATCTCCAACCCCTATCCACGTAGTTGACATCCCCCAAAAAGCAAGTAGAAGAGGCATGTGCCCTTCCAACGTCCTCTCCTTCGAGCCCGGCACCGGAATGTCCATCCCACAAGAGAGGAGATATCCAATGACCTGTTGGCACCCGACCTTTAACCCAGCCCATCTTTACTTTGTCACGACAAGCTGCGTCCACCACTATCCTTTGTTTCAACGTGACATCACCAAACGACTCGTTGTGGACACCCTGGACTGTATGCGACTTCGAAAACGCTTCAAGCTTTATGCCTTCGTCATTATGCCGAACCACATCCATCGGATTCTACAGTGCCGCGCAGAGGATCCGTTAGGCGATACAATCCGCGACTTCAAGAAACACGTTGCCGATCGCCTCCTGCGGGCGTATCGCGTGCGGAAGAACTCGGCCGCGCTAACGCGACTGACCGTTCGGGGGAAGCGGGCCCACAAGGTCTGGGCACCCAGTTACGACGCGAAGGACGTGTTCACCCCAGCGTTTCTCCGCTAAAAGATGACGTACATCCACAATAATCCTTGCCAACCTCATTGGGATCTTGTGGAGTGTGCGGAGGCTTATCTCTGGTCCAGTGCTCGTTACTATGTCCTTGAGGAAACAGCGATCATTCTCCTGGACAATGCCAGCGAGTTGCTTTATTGATTGGAGGATAGCAGAAACGGCGAAGCGCGCTGTCGCGGGGCACGTCTGAAGTTTGAGGGGCTGTCATCTAGCAGGTGGGCGGAGATCTGACGATCTCCTTTGAGCGGGGGAGGGATACTCCGCTATTGTCTCGTCCCTTGCCATCGCGCTAGATCTTGGGCGAGGCTGGCCCGCTTGAGCCGCTTGTGCTGCATTAGATACTGCCAGTCGGCCTTGGTGTCGTACATCAACTGGACGTAATAGTAGTTCACCTGCTCCAGAAGCGCCAGGAGCGCGAAGAACGTCCCCGCTAAAAGGTTAAACGTACGCGGCTGTCCGGGACGTCCGGCGCAGAGAAGACCCACGACGGGCGCCAGGGCCAGCAGCGCCCAGTTGATTCGCTTGAAAACCGCGTACGCCTGGATCCGGAGGGGGACGCTCTCCCGGATCGATCGGAGCTTCAACCACCAATACGCGGCACCCTGCCAGAGTATAAGCGTGGTGATCCCCATCGCATATACGGCAAAAAGGCCGATCTGGACATCCTGGGTGGATGCCGCGAAAACCATCACCGCGGGCAAGAAAAAGCTGTCGAAGAGCTCCCACGTCCCTAGATAGCGGAGGCGTCGGATCAGGTGGGCTTTGGGGGATCGGGAAGTATGCGTGTGTGCCATTGTTGTTCAGCTCCATTCGTCGGTGCTTCGGACTATCCAAGATTTAGCCGGAGGTACGGCTACGTGCGTTGGAGACCCGGCGATCCCCCCGTGGTGGGACGTGGAGGGATCGCAGCTGGGTGTGAGCCGGGCTACGAGCTCGACTGTTGCATATACACTTCCTCATAGGGCTGAAGCACGACCCATCCGTCGCCCTCAAACTTCATCTGGAACGATTCGCCGCTCCCTTTCCCCAGGAACGTCCGCATCGAGACGTCGGTCTGCAGATCCGGGCTGAGCGTGCCGGACCACGCCACTGTACTGAGTAGGTGCTCATCCCTTTCTCCTTTTATGTTGTCGTTTGACGTTTGTGTCTCGTCGGCAATCGCTGTCCATATCTTAACAGCCATATCTTAACAGCCATATCTTAACAACCATACCTTAACAGGCGACCCGGTGGAAAGCAAACGTGCGTCCGGTTGACCCACCCAATGCTATTCAGCACCGATCGCCCCCCTTTGTTTTTCCCCCCGGTGGGGGGGAAAGCGGGATAGCCAAGCCCCCGGGTCATTCCAGGTCCTCCCTCCCTCGGGAGGGAGACAGAGGGAGGGGGTGCTCTCTCAGTCCGCGAATGCCTCGTCCGACGGATACGCCGCCGCCACCCGGCGGATCCCCCACCAGCCGGCGATGCCCCACAGCGCCACAATGCCCTCGATGAACCAGATGCGCCCGACCGTGCCGATGCCCCAGAACTGGGCGAACGCGGCGACGACGTCGATGCCGCTCTTGTAGGCGAACGCGATCCAGAAACTGCGCGGCTCCTCCCGGGCGATCCCGTAGAAGAGCAGGACGTTGGTCAGCGCGTGGATCAGCACGGTGAAGAACCGCTCCCAGACCGGGGCCAGGCCGTAGAGAAGATTGTTCGTCTGCGCGATCTGCTCCAGCGCGGCCAACGGCAGCGCCTCCGGCGACGTCATCCCGAGCACCCCGTTCGCCAGCGCGCTCCCGCCCAGCAGCAGCGCCTCCATGGCTCCGAACCCCAGGCCGAAGCTCAAAGCCCGCTGCCATGGTGCCTTACCGTATTTCGTGTTCTTCAGGGCGAGCCAGACGAGACCGACCTCGAAGACGCCGGTGAGAAGGCCGACGTAGACGTAGAAGAGGATCTCGGCGAACGTCTCCGGCAGGGCGCCGGTCAGGGCCTCGTAGACGGGTGTGTTGGCCGGGATCGCCCAGATGAATTTGAGCACTACGCTGATGAGCCAGCTCGCGGCGCCCAGGCCCAGATAGTCCCATCCCAGTTTGCGCACCGCCGTGTAGACGACGTACCCGATGGCGACCGCGATCATGCCGATACCCGGGATCAGGGCGACGGGCGAGATCGTCGGGACGTCAATGGCGCCGGGCTGCCACCGCAGGTTGTAGTTGGCCTGCACGGCCTCGGGCCAGTTTAAGACCAGGTCGTAGTCTTCGGCCTCGTCCGGTTTGACGACCGTATTGATCGCGAAGGGGCCGGCCGACGTGACTTCGGTCTCCCACGTCGTCTCCCCATCGGCGTTCACCAACTGCAATCGGAGGCTGCCCTGCACGAGGTTGCCTCGGAAGTCGATGCCGATGGGCTCGCCGGCTTCCGCGATGTTGATCTCGAACTGGCTTCCGGTTCCGGCGCTCTCTTCGTTCAGCGTCGCCCCCGTGATGCGCGCGCCTGCCTCGTCGGGGGGTTCGACCGGCGTTGAACGGCATCCGACCAGGGCGAGGAGTAGGAGGCTCGCAAAGAGGAGGGAGGCCGCTCGTTTCATCAGGCCTCCTCCGTTTCGCTGCCCGTTCTACTACCGTCATCGCGCGGCGGCGCGGGCGGCGCGGGCGGCGCTTCACCGACCTTGGTGCGGATCACCTTGACGACGATACCCGAAGCCGTCGGATCCGGGCAGCGCACGTACTCGGTCGTGACCCCCTCGGGATCCATCGCTTTGACGTATGGGGTGTCCGGGTACTGCCACGGCAGGGTGCCGCCGTAGCGGAGGGTTTGGACGATGCTCTTCAGGCTGTCCATCAGCCACGGGCACAGTTGCCCGGCGTCCTGAGGATAGGTGAAGCGATCACCGACCTGGTAGCTCCGCTGGCGATCGCCCAGGTACATCCAGGAGCAGAGACCCTCTCTCACGATATCGGGCATGATAATGCGGTCGCCCTCTTTGCGGAGCGTTCCGCCGTCGCCCTCAAAGATCTCGATCTCTATTTTGTAGATGTTCATGGTCCTACCTTTCAGGTTGGCGTTGGTTATCGATCACGCAATCGAGGGCACGAGCGGTCCTCGGAAGATGCCGGGTGCCGAATCCTCGATGATCGTGGCGCCAACGGTCTTGGCGTAAAAATCGGTCGGCCCGGCCCAGCCGATGACGGCGTAGGCATAGCGCTCCTGCCGCATAGCGTGCAGGTTGTGCAGCAAGATCGCGGCGCCGATGCCCCGGTCCCGGTAGTCCTCGCGGACGCCCATCGGGCCGAACATCCCGCGTACCCCCGCGTCATAGCCGGCAAACCCGAGGAGCAGCTCCGCCGGTTGATCGTAGGGACGGTCCGGGTTCGGCTCGTGCGGCTGGATCTCCACGGCGATCGAGAGGCTGGGCGGATCGCGGGTCAGCGCGGTCTCACAGCCGGCGGCCCACGAGGCCTGGAAATGCTGCCGGACCCACGCGGCGATGGTGGCGCGTTCCGACGGTGCCGCCGCGCGGATGAGGACGTTCTCCTCGCGTAGGGCTGCCAGGGCCGGTTCGAGGTCGGGCAGGTTGTAGAGTTTGACGAGCATATCGGCCATAATCACGTGATCCTTTCCCTATGAGATCGTTCGGTCGCGTGTGAGAAGCTCCGAGCCCTCGTCCTCGAGGGCGGGTGCGACCTATCCCTCCCACTGAATCCGTGCGATCCAGATCGTATTGTCGCTGCCGTAATCCTCGCAGCCCTCGGGCTGCATCCACTCCGCCGCGATAACCCACGTCTCGTCCTCGGTCACCGGGCAGACGCCGAAATTGCCCAGCCGTGCCCCACGATTGGGGATCAGCTCGCGCTCGGTCTCGCGCCGGACGACGAGTTCGACGGGATCGACCTGCGCCATCATTAACGGGGCGCGGTGGCGGAAGACGTGGTCGTTGTCGAGCCCCCGCCGGGTGTAGACCAGGAAGAGCGCGTCCCGGTGGCGGACCCAGTGCTGCTGCGTGTTGTAGTTGCCCAGCGGCTCGCCGTCGTCGAAGCGCCACGGCTGTGGGGCGTCGAAGTGCAGCCCGTCGTCACCCACCGTGACGTAGCCCTGTTCGTCGTTGCGCAGCGTGAGATAGAAGCGGTCCCGGACGCGGGTCAGGGACGGCTCGCACAGCCCCCGGGGCTCGGGGACCGTCATCTCCGTCCCGTGCTCGAGATAGCGGAGCGTGTCGCCGTCGAAGCTGCACCGGACGACGGTCGCGGTGTGGTTCGCGTGCCAATTGCCGGAGACCGGCTTGAAATAGATGGGCAGCAGGACCGTCCCGTCGTCCATGTCGACCCGTTGGGTCGATCCCGCGCCGGCGGACGCGAAGGCCGGGCGGTCCGGCATCACCAGCGTCTGCCACCGAGACCACGAGCGGGTCCCCGGCCTATAGGTGCTGGTGGCGGTCTCCCGCCGGCGGGCGACCATGGGCGCGTCGTCGTCCCGGTAGCGGACCGTCTGCCCTGTAGCCAGAAGCGTCCCGCTTGCCGCGTGCCATTTGGGGGTCATATCGCAGATGGCGACGGTGACGCCGGGCTCGTCCGGATCCTCGCGGCGGCCCAGGGTCGCCGGATGGGTAACCGGGCCGTCCCACGTCTCACCGAGATCGGTCGAGCGCCACTCGCGCAGGGCATAGTAGACGTCGGATCCGCTCCGCAGCGCCGGTTGGGCGGTGAGAATCACCGTCGGCGGCCCGTCCTCGCCCGGGATCACCCCGGCACGGGCTTGGGCGAAGAACGTTCGACTGTTGAAGCCGGCGTGGGCCTTCGTGCGTTGAATGCGATATCCTGGCGGGGTCATGGTCTACTCCTTCTTAAGGGGTGAAAGTCAAAGGGTAAGTCGAAGGTCAAGCGTCAAGGTCCCTGAGGCCCGATTCACAATCTGCAATTCTCAGTCCTTCCCCCACGCCCCTCCCCGAAACCGATCCAGCAGGTGCCGGACCGCCAGATACGGATGGTGCCACAGCATCCGGGGCCCGGCGTAGCGCATCACGTCCCGGATCCGCGCCCGTTCCTCGGGCCGGTAGCAGTGAATGGGACAGTGGGCGCAGGTGGGCTTCGCCTCCTGGTAAGGGCAGGCCGCCAACCGCTCCAGTGCGTAGGTCTGCAGGCGCTGGCACGATGGACACAGCCCCTCAGCCGCATGATGACCTCGGCAGTAGAGGCCGATCATCGCGACGATGGTGCGACGTTCTCGCCGCATGCGGGGATGGCTGAAGGTCATAGGGGCGAAACCGCCGCCTGCGCCTTACTGCGGCAGCAGCGTCTGATCGATGACCAGGACGTCCGGCCCCAGGGCGTGGGTCGCCTCGATGCTGATACGCTTATTGTCGGCCACCGGCCCCTCAATGAAGACCTTGGAGAGATCGTAGCCGACCAACTGTCCCTCGTTATCGATCAGGACGTCGTTGAGGATGCCGATGCGTTTTCCTTCCTGGCTGACCACCTCGCGGTCCTTGAGCTGGTCGCTGACGCTGAGGTAGTCCTTGTACCCCGTCAGGCCTTCTTTCTGCACGAAGACGTCGGGACCGCTGACCAGGATCACGTCCTCGCCCCAGACGCGGACCTCCTCGGCAGGGATCAATTGGGTCTCGCGGTTCAACAGGCCGCCCTGCGTGAAGCTCAGCGCAGCCACAGCACGGGTGTTCGGATTGATCAGGATCGTCTCAATCTTGGCGATGATCTCGCCATTGGTGATGCTGACGACGGGCTTGCCTTTCATAGATGCGGTCAAGTTTACAGCTGACATAGGGCTTTTCCTTTCTTGTTTTGGGATATAAGCCTATTGTACATTGAGTCGCCCACTTATCCAATCTTCTTCGATGGCCGTGCGCTAACCGCCCCCATCAGAACGGCGCGTTCCTGGAAACCCTGCGGGTGTTGTTGAGCGCTCAGCCCTCATCGACGGCTCCCCCAATCGTACGCGGCGCCGCGCACCCGCCGGTAATTCGCGTCCAGATCCGCTGCCATCCCCAGGAGTGCCGCGATCCGGCGCGCGACCGCCGTAAACGTCCGGGCCTCCGCCGGCCTGAGATCCCGCCCCAGCACGTCCCGCTCGCGGTACGAGAGCCACTTCTTGAGCACCGGATAGCCGCCCAGCGTGTAGGCCCAGACCGGTTCGGGGACGTTGCGCCAGCACGCCACCTCGTTCAGATAGACGTCGTAGCCGCCGTCCTCCCGGGATTCCAGCGTGCCCTGACCGGGCATCGTGACCGTGCCGTTGCGGGTCAGGTAGCCCCATCCGGCGGTGACCGCCAGGTGGCCTGCCGAGGGATCGAGCGGCGCCGCCTCGCCCGCGACGTGGCGCAGCACGGCGATCTCCCGCAGGTCGGGCCGGACGGCGCCCGTGGTGACGCCCGGAACTTCGGCCTCCGGGTCCAGCAGGGCAGCGACGCGGCGGCCCAGGGCGGCGGACGCCGCGAGCGTGCCGGGATCGGCGGGCAGCGGCACCCGGGGCCAGTCTTGCCGCAGCGCGCCGCTGTTTTCGTCGCGATAAGCCGGGCTGTGGAGCACCGCCAGCGCGTGGTAGAAGAGCTGTGCCGGGTCGGCATTGTCGCCGAGGTCGCGCAGATAGGCGAAGGCGTCGTCGGAGAGGTTCGGCTCCGGTTGGGGGTCCGGTCCGCCGAAGAGTGATAAATCTTTGACATAGAGAGGTATTCCGCGTGCCCCGCTATCCATTGAATTCAAATCCGTCAGATTCTCAGTAAGTAATGCTGGTTCGATAAGATTTTTGCGAGTTCTTCCTGTAGTGAATAAGAAGTGGTTACCGTTAAAAACTTGTGGAAAATAATCGGCCCGTTTCTCATCAAGTAATTTCGTCTCTGGTTCCCAGTAAATCCATCGCAAATCAAACGGACGATATAAATAGGGGACTATGTTCTCTTCTAGAAATCCCCGTTTTAATAGATAGCGTCGGACCCCTTTAGCATTGAATCGTGTGGTATCTTCCATCAGCGGTGGAACAATTTCTACTAATTCTTTGTCTTTGATCTCTTCATTGAAGTACGATTCCATGCGTGAAACTAAAACCTCACGGTCAATATCCACAAGTGCGGTATCTCGGCTGGTCTTCACTCCTGGATAAGAGGTGGGAAAAACATCTGGAAGCTTGGGCCAGTCGAGGTACTCTGCATCCGTTTCTAATTGGCGAAAGGGATAACCCAGCGCGCCTTCTGGGCTCAAGTGTTGCATTTCGCTCTCATATGCGTTGGCAATCGCTGGGTTTCCCTGAAGTGCGGCTTCTCCGAACGTGGTGGCTTCTTCAGCAAGCTGCTCCAGTTTGTCAGTGCCCCATAAGTCACGATAGTGGATTTCGGCCGGTTCTTGATGCGCCTCCCTGCGCATCAGCATGGCGATCGCCGTGCCCACCTGGATGCCTACCGGGTCCCTATCCGTGGAAAAGATGCTGGGATCGGGTTTGCCCTCGGGCGTCGTCTTGCCGGTGCGGTACTTATCCCCGTTTAGGCTGTCGATCCAGATCCGGTCGAAGACCTCCAGGTACCGCTCCCGCATGCCCGGATGGGAGAGGCCGTCGAGCCACGAGTAGTTGGAGATGAAGCACACGATCCCCCGGCCCGGGCCCCGGCCCGCCTCGTCCACGATCCGCCGCTCCGCCATCCGGTAGAAGCGCACGTAGAGGTCGTTGAGCCCCTGCCCCCGGGGATCCGGACCGCGCTTCGTCTCGCGGTAGGCCTCCGAGAGCGCCCGCTCCTCGCCGATCGCCACGTCCGCGAAGCTGTCGTAGGGTGGGTTGCCCAGGATGACCAGGATGGGCGCCGCCTGCTTGACCCGGTCCGCCGCGGCCCGCTCCTTATGGAAGGCCGCCGCCGTGATCTGCTGCTTCTGCTCGTCCGGGGGCGTCCAGCCGGTCAGCGCGTTGGTCAGGTAGACCGCGGCGCGCTCCTCCGCGTCAAGCGGCACGCCCAACTGCTGGAGCATCAGTCCCAACTGCAGGTGCGAGACGACGAAGGGCGCCGGCAGCAGTTCGAAGCCGAAGATCCGCGTCTGTGCTGCTTCCTTGAGGTCGTGGGCCCAGAGGGCGTCGCTCCGCTGCTGCTTGAGGGTCTCGGCGATCCGCTCCAGCACGGCGACCAGGTACGCGCCGGTGCCGCAGCACGGATCGAGGACGTGGACGCGCGGGTCCGCCAGCCCGTCCGGGAGATCCAGCTCCTCGCGCAGGACCGTATCGACCCGGGCGACCATATACTCAACCACCTCCGGCGGCGTGTACCAGACACCTAGCTCCTTGCGCAGCTCGGGGTCGTAGGCCTCCAGGAAGGGCTCGTAGAAGTATTGCACTGCCTGCTCCTTCTCGAAGCGCCGGAAGAAGGTCGCCCGATCCACCCGGTTGAGGAGCGTGCCGGTCCAGTTGAGTACCTCGATCAGGTCGAGTTTCCGCAGGTTGGAGGGCAGCAGCCGCTCGAAGATCGCGCCGATCACCGGCACGTGCAGGTCGTAGGCCGTAGTCCGCCAGTCGAACCGGGCGTCCGGGTCCGGGTGCTCGTGGTGCCAGAGGATCCAGGCGGAGAAGATGCCGTAGAAGAGGGTCTGGACCAGCGTGGCGCGGAAGAAGTGATCGCCCTTCTGGCCCTGAAAGTGAATGCCCAGCGTCTCCTCCAGCGCCTCCCGGATCCCGTTCAGGGCCGTCAGTTCCCGGGCGTCCATCGCCGCCCTGATTCGGGCGCGGGCCTCCTTGGCGTAGGAGGCCAGGAAATCCGCCAGCGCCTTGGGCGTCGCCAGCGGGGCCGCGTGGAGCATCACCCGCCGGAGGTACTCCGCCATCCGCTCGCCGTGGCGGTTAGCCGACGCGCGCGGGTGGGCGGTCATCTGCCAGAAGTCCGCCTCGGACTCCGCCAGCGTGTAGGATTCCAGCGCCACCGGTTGGTTCTGTGCGTCGAGCCCGACCAGGACGAAAGCGCGCAGCGTGGTGACCAGCACCTGCCGGTACTGCCTCAGGTATCGCGCGACCTGCTCACCCTGGGCGACGGCCTGCGCGTCGTCGCCGGGGCTCTTGACCTCGATGGCGCCGCGCTCGGGTAGGAGGGTGGGGGCTTCGGCGTGTACGTCGGCCCCGTGCGAGAACTGGGAGGTCGTGAACAATCCGCCGTCCGGGATCCCCGCGCCGGTGTTCTTGAGCTGCATTACGCAGAGGACCGCCGGGGTGAGGGTGTCCCCGATGGCGTTCAGGAGGGTCTCCAGCGCGCCGTAGTATGAGGACTCCGCGACGCCGGGCCCGTGGATGTAGGTAAGCTGACCGAGATACTTTTCGAGTGGGTCCATGTTCCTCCGACCTTGGGTGCGTTGGATGCCGGGTTTTCGTGTATGGAGGTATTATAGACCCAGGTCGGGATTTGTGCCACTCGGGGTCCAAGGGGCGTTATCTACCTCCCCACGTGTTCAGTTGCGTGCTCTGCTCAGGGCAGCGCGTCGGGGGGCTTGATATACGCGCCCTCAACGAACGGCAACTCGTTGAGTTCGGCAACGACCTGTTCGGCCTTTGCGCGATCGGAGACGTCCACCGTAAAGTAGGGGATCAACAGCGGATCGCGCGTATTGGGATGCATCGGGTTCATCGCCACATTCATATCATCCAGGAGGGCTTGAAGCGTCTCGGCTGCATCCGAGGAGTCCCCCTCGTGGATGGCGCGGGCAACGTCGGGTGATAACTGAACGACAACAACGATGGGCATAGTTTCCTGGTCCTTACTGCCGGTCTCCGGCTCGCCGTTCGGGGCACAACTCACTAAGACGAGTAAAGCCAATAGCAACGAGACGAAACTCGCTTTCATGACTGCCATCTCATCCTTTCTCTCTGATCTCCCATGGTACTGGGCGCCGCAAGAGGAGGCAAGGACGAACGGTACGATATCTTTAACTCAGGATATTCGGCTTAGCGCAGTGACGGTTTTTGTCTTATGATGCTTCGACTACGATGATTTGAGGTTTCTTTTGAAACCCGGTGCAACGCACTTGAGTGCATCGCACCTAGCCATCCTCTGGAATTTCCTGAGCAGAGGATACCGTATGGGACGAACGGGAACGAGGCTTCCGATTTCGGCAGGCGGTAGGCGTGCGCGAAATCGGAAGCCTGGGTGTCAGGTTCACGGTGGGGGTGGGACGCTCGCTGTACCCAGCCCCTCAGAGTCCCCAAACTCGGTCGCGTCATCGACCTCCGGCGGGGGCGGGACGTCGACCTCGGTGACGTCCGTTGTCCCTCCCAACTCGGCAGTTGTATCGACCTCAGGCGGCGAGGGAATCGCCTCCGCCCCGGTCTCGGCTTCGGCCTCGGGCGGCGGCGGCAGGGTGGGGGCGGCGGCTTCAGCCGATGCGTCGATCGACGGGGGCGCCGGGATGCCCGCCTCGCCCGTGCCCGAGGGCGCGTCCACGGATGGGACGGTCATCACCTGCTCACTCCCCGAGGTCTCGATGGTGGAGACCACGTCACCCGCATCTGTGGTGGCGATCTTGATGGTAATCGTAATTTCTGGACTCATCAACGTCCTCCTTCACGTCTACAGCCTTGACTGCATGAATTGTAGCCGGGAGATTCTCCAACTCCTTAAACTGCTACGCTACTTGAGAGTCGCCTGGAGTATCTGGTTGCTGACGATATAGACGTCGACCATGCGATCGTTGGCACATGCGATACTGAGCAGCAGATGGAGATTCGTCACGCCGTCCGGCGACGTGGTGCGGATTCGTTTCCAGCCGGAGATCCCGCCGATCAGGGCCCACGCCATACGGGTCCCGTCTTTGGCGTGCGTCGCGACCACCTTCTTATTATGGTGCCACATAATGAACCCTCCTTGGTCCTTGATATAGGGTTAAATGGATGCATCGGATGTCGGTTCCAACCATGCGAACCGTTGGTCACTTCAGTGTGACTTGGGCGATCTGACCACTGCTGACGTACACGTCGACGCGGCGGTCGTTCGCCAGTGCCTCGCTGAGGAGGGCGACGAGATTGGTCACACTGTCGGGTGCGGTCGGCCGGACGCGCAGCCAGCCGCTGCCGTCGAGAATGGCCCACGCTTGACGCGAGCCGTCTTTGACGTGAACCCGGATCACACGCTTGTTGTGCTGCAATGCGTTGGCGACGTGCGGGATAAGCTGGCGCAGATTCGGGCGATGGCCGATGCGTTGGGTGGCGGGCCGGCCCGGTGCGTCCTGCTGGGGCGAACCCGTTGCGCGTAAGGCGGCGATGGCGCGTGCCGGGGTGAGGAGACCGCCCTGGCGACGCATCACCCCTTGGGTGCAACCGAGGGCGCCGACGACGATCGGTGAGGCGCTGGACGTCCCGCTGAACGTGTCGGTGTACCAGAGATCCTCGTTGGTCCCGCCCTGCAGGTTGCCGTAACCGGTGGTGGTCACCTCACGTCCCCAGCCCTGGCAGTCGACGCGTCGCCCGTAGTTCGAGAATCCCAGACGGGATCGGTCCGGTCCGTGATTGCGCCCGTGCGTGCCCGGTGGCGGCGCGCCGGCTCCGACGACGACGGCGCCGGAGGAGGGATTCGCCGGGTTGAGGGGATTCTTCCACGAGGAGGGAAATCCGTTCGGTCGCGTATTGTACACGGACGCATCCAGATCCTGGGATCCGTTGCCCGCGGCCTCCACGACGATCACGCCTTTGTTGATCGCGTAGCGGATCGCTGCGAAATCGTCGGGCCACCACTCGATGGCGATGTAGCCAAACTGACCGGCGCCGGTCGCATTGGGGCCGGGCCGGTGCAACTCGATGAGAATGATGTCGCCCGCCTGCAGCAGGTCGGCGGCCTTGCGTAGCGCGCCTGCGCTTCCCATCCCGCCGAAAATGGAGACGCCCCGTACGTGCGCATCCGGACAGATCCCCATAATGCCCACGGTGTTGGCGTCCCCGCCAATCTCGCCGACGACGGCGGTGCCGTGATTGCGCCAATTCAAATTTGTGCTTTGCGTGCCGACCACGCCGCCCTGGTTCTGCGTGAGATCCTCGTGGGTAAAGCGCCAGGCGCCCTCGATGTCGATGATCCGTACGCCGCTGCCTCGGCCCCCGGGCTGCGTCCAGGCGTAGGGCGCGTCGATACCGGCGGGGGCCGCGTTCAGATAGATCTGGCGGGCTCTGAAATCGCCCGTGACGGGCGGTGCCTCTTCCTCGGCCGGCATCATCGCGTTGATGAGCTCAGCCTCCGCCTCGGCGGCCCAGGCCGGTTCCGCCGGCGGTTTGATGTAAGCGGCTTCGACCACGTCCGCTTCACGCAGGTTGTCCGCCAGTTCCTCTAAGCGCTCGTCAGGGGCTTGGACCCGGTAGAAGGTTGAAAAGTCGGGCAGGGGGGCTTCGGCGGCTGCGGCGAAGGCCTGCGTCTCAAGGGTGATGCGTTCCTCGCTGACACCGAACAGCGGGACCAGCGAGACATCCTCTGCGCTGAGCAGATCTTCGAGGGATGCAACATCGACGGCTTCAAGGGAGCGGACGCTGCCGGTGGGCGTCGCCCGTAAGCGGGCTTCAGGCTTGGCGATGACGATCAGTTCGCGTGGCAGCTCGGCGCCCTCTGCCGGTCCGTTGCCGGATGGGTGCGTGGATGATCCTTTCTTGGCCATATATACCTCCTCATCATATAATTCTGTCACTTACTCGGGGATTACCCATACCTAATGAAGTGCGTGGTTGGCAACGGATTGCCCTGACAGGCGGCGTTGACGATGAGGACGGCCCGTTGCCGGGGGAGGGGCGGAACCTTGGTCAGGAGATCGTTGCGATCTCCTCTCAATTTTCATTATGAGGCAGATCGGGCGCCCCGTCTATACGTGATTTCCCTACCTTCTGGCGGATAAACGCCCCCATTTTCGGAAGGTCTTGCGTTATGCATCGATGAAGATCAAGTGGTGTTGGATGGCGGTGCGGATCAACGCTGCCAGGTTATGGACGTTTAACTTAGCCATCACGTTCGCACGGTGTTTCTCCACCGTTTTGGGGCTGATTTTCAGTATCTGGGCGACCCCGTGATTGGTCTGCCCCTCGCAGATGAGTTGGAGAACTTCGCGCTCCCGTGGCGTGAGCTGTTCGAAAGGGCTCGATAGGTCCTCCGCTTGCTCGGAGGCCAGATAGCTGCTCACCAGGGACGTGGATAGGGGCGGGCTCAAGTAGATCTGACGTCGGTGCGCTGCACGGACCGCCAGGAGCAGCTCCTCCTTCACGGAGTCCTTGAGCAGATACCCGACGGCCCCGCTCCGTAATGCCTGTCGGACCAGCGTCTCGTCCGAGTGTACCGACAGCATCACGATCTGGGTCGATGCGTACGAGGCGTGAATCCGCGCCACGGCCTGGTTGCCGCTCAATCTGGGCATCGCCACGTCCATCACGATGACGTCGGGATGGAGCGCTCGGGTCAGCTCGATGGCTTCCTGCCCGTCCGCGACCTCACCGACGACCTCGATGTCCTGTGCTCTTGCCAGGAGGGCGCAGATCCCCTGCCGTACCAGGTGATGGTCGTCGGCGACGAGGACGCGAATCACCGGTCGGCGCCTCGACCGGCGCGTATCGGGAGCGAGGCCGTCAGGCACGTGCCTTCCCCCGGTTGGGACACGATCGTCAACTGCCCGCCCAGGGACTCGAACCGCTCTCGTATGCTCAAGAGCCCAATTCCCATCGACCCTCCTCCGCCGGTGAGTTGGGCGTCTGGATCAAAGCCGCGACCGTCATCCTTGACCATCAGTGTGACCTGTTCGGCGTCCCATCGCCCACTCACGTGGACGCGGCTTGCGCTGGCGTGTTTGGCGACGTTCGTCAGCGCTTCCTGTACAAAGCGATAGAGGCAGAGGCTCGTCGTATCGGGGAGGGTCGGAGCCCTTTTGGGTGCTGCATACGTGAGGATGAGCCCGGTGTGTTTCGCGAAGTTCTCACACAGGCGCGTCAGGGCGGCGGAAAGATCCGCTGCGTCGAGGGCGGGGGGCCGGAGTTCGTGCGCCAGGGATCGAATCTGCTCGATGGTTTCCGTGGTCAGGGCCAGGGCTTCACCCAGGCGCCGGTGAAGCGCGCGGAACGTGGGAGGGAGGTCGTCCTGAATCAGTCCCAGGTGGATCTTCAGCGCAATCAGAGCCTGGGCCGTTTCATCGTGCAGCACCTGGGATAGACGTCGGCGCTCCTCCTCTTGGGTGGCAATACGCTGTTGGGTGAGCCGTCGCCGCTGGGTGCGACGGGCAGAGGAGGATTGCGATTCGGCTTGCGGGAGGGATGGGGGATCGATGAGGGTCTGTGGCGGGGTGGCAATGATTGAATCGCGTCGATTGCGTACGATCGGTTGGACGTCCAACGGATCCTCGGAGCTCACAAAATCCACCTCTTGGATGCCGGAACCGGGCTTGGATATCGGACTCTGGAGCGTCACGGGTTAGGGGCCGGTGCGCACGCCCCTAACGTGGATGCGATCGATGGTAATCTCCTTCTTTCATCATTATACACTACTTTACCGGGACGTGCAAGACTTCTTCGGGTTCTGTAACCCTTTAGGCTTATGGGTAATAACGCAGAAGAGTAGGCACCCCCTCCTAACCTCCCCCTCGAGGGGGGGACTGTTCCCCTTCCCTGGCGGGAGGCGGGGACTGCGCTCGGCTCAGCTGACTCCAAGGGTTGCCTCCCGGGATGCGGCTCCCCCGTGCGCTGCTTCGAGGTGCATCACCGCCGCGGTCAGGTGACCGCCGTCGCCGCCGTCATCTGCTGCCAGGCCACAATCTCCGCGCGCAAGGCCCGGATCCGATCCGCCTGCGCCGGGTCGTCGATCAGGTTCTTTAGCTCGAACGGATCGCTCCCCAGGTTGTAGAGGTGGGTTGGATCGAAGGTCTCGCCCTCGGTCACCAGCTTCCAACGGCTCTCCCGGACCATTTTCCATGCATCCATCTCGGAGAAGACCGGTCCGTTCAGGACCTGCGCATCGCCCCGCGTCAGGGGGGCGAAGTTGGTTCCCGGCAGGCCCGCCACCGACGGGACCCCCGCGTAGTCCAGGCAGGTGGGATAGAAGTCGATGCCTGAGACCAGCGCTTCCGTCACCCGGCCCTGCGCGCCCCCGGGCACGCGCACAATGAGGGGGATCCCGGCGGATTCCTCGAACGGCAGCCGTTTGTTCTTCAAGCCGTGGCTGCCCTGCATATCCCCGTGGTCGGCGGTGAAGACGATCACCGTGTCGTCCGTCAGCCCTAACGCGTCGAGCTTGTCCAGCAGCCGGCCGACGTTGGCGTCGATCTGGGTGACCATCGCGTAGTAGAGGCGCAGGTACGCATCGAGGTCGTCGCCGTACCGCTGGTAATCTGGACATTCCGCCGGGGGCCACGGGCTCGGCGGACTCCACGTCCGGGTGTAGGGATCGACCTCGTCGCAGTTGGGCCGGCGGTGGACCGGCGCGTCGCGGTACATCTCGGCGTAGGCCTCGGCGGGCTGTACCGGGTAGTGGGGCGCATGGTAGGAGACGAAGAGGGCGAAGGGGTCGCCGGCCATCCCCTCTAGGCGGGACAGGGCCAGGTCGGTGGTCACGTCGGTCCGGTGCCGGTCGTAGCAGCGTTCCTCACCGTCCTCGTTGTAGAAGCAGACGTCGTCGTAGAACCCGTTGTAGCACTGGTATCCTACGAACTCGGTGAATCCCCCCCGCAGCGACTCGGGGATTGGGCCGTTGCCCTTGTCCCCGATGTGCCACTTGCCCACGTACCCGGTGCGGACGCCGCCCTCGTTGAGCGCGTCAGCCAGCGTGTGACACGCGTCCGGGATGGGCAGCGCGTTGGCGAAGGTGTCGGTCTGGCTCGTGTAGAGCCCCGTGAAGAGGTTGATCCGGAACGGGGTGCAGATAGGGCAGTTGGAGTAGGCGTTGCGGAAGAGGACACCCTCCCCGGCCAACCGGTCGAGGTTGGGGGTGTGGACGTCGGCGTTACCCATACATCGCAGGGCATCGCGGTGCATCTGGTCGGCAAACAGGAACAGGATATTCATAGGATCTCCTCAGTTTCGACAATGTGTACGATGAACAAGGACACAATAAGGTGGGTTTTCGGTTCATGCATAAAGGGCGACTCCTTGGATCGGTGTTCGTCGGTGGGCGTGATCGCTGTGCGGGTGCGGTGCGCGATGCGGTATGGAGATGCTCGCTCCTCATCCTCTGTCGCTCATGGGGTGGATGGCTCCCATATCACCTCCGGTCCCTCGCCGCCGGGGATGACGAGCCATTCCCCGGCCTGGGGCTCGTCCCCGGGTTGGAGGTCGTTCCAGGGATTGGCCAACACCCCCAGATCCACGCCGTATTTTACGGTGATCTCGGCGGCCGTCTCACCGGGCTGCACCCGGTGGTAGACGCCGTCGACCGGGAGGATCGTCAGCGCCTGGCCCGGTTGGATGAGCCAGGGGGCGGCCAGGAGGTCGGGGTTGGACCAGACGACGCTCTCGGGTTGGAGATCGTACCGGAACGCGATGGCGTAGACGGTGTCCCCGCTCTGCACCGTGGTGGTGAGCACCTCCGTCCGCTGGACGTCACCGAAATCAACGGTCGGTGCGGCCGCCGTGGGGGCAGCGGGCGCGCCACTGGGGGCTTCGGACTCGGTGCCCGACGTACTACCGGACGGTGTCAGGGTCGGGATCGCCACCGAGGGCATCGTTGCCGTAGGTGCCGGGGCCTCGGGCGTGTTGTTGGAACAGCTTGCGAATACAAGGAGTGAGAGGACGCACATGCCGAGCAGCACGCACTGGGGCCGTGTGTGAATGATTCTTCGCATAGCTAAGCCTCCGATAGAACAAACTCTCCGATTTGCTGAGCTTACGGGTTCACGAATCGTCGACGGGATTGCTGCCGTAGAGGGCGGGCACCCACCGCTGGCTGGTGATGGGGGGGCGGACGTAGCCGATGTCCTCCTGCCGGGGCGGGAGCTCGACGGGCTCTGGCGTCAGATCCTCGTAAGGGATCAGGCTGAGCAGGTGGCTGATGCAGTTCAGCCGGGCGTGGCGCTTCACGTCGGCGTTGACCACGTACCACGGCGCCTCGTCGATGTCAGTGTACATAAACATGGCGTCCTTGGCCCGGGAGTACTCGACCCACCGCAAGCGTGCTTCCAGATCCATGGGGCTGAGCTTCCAGCGGCGCATCGGATCGTTATTCCGGCGCTGGAACCGGCGCTCCTGCTCCGCGTCACCCACCGAGAACCAGTACTTGATGAGCTTGATGCCGGCCCGGACCAGCATCCGCTCAAACTCGGGACACGAGCGCATAAACTCCCGGTACTGCTCGTCGGTGCAGAAGCCCATCACCCGCTCGACGCCGGCGCGGTTGTACCAACTGCGGTCGAAAAGGACCATCTCGCCGGCGGACGGTAGGTGCGGCACGTAGCGCTGGAAGTACCACTGTCCCTTCTCCCGCTCGGTGGGGGTGCCCAGGGCGACGACCCGGACGATGCGGGGGTTCAGCCGTTGGGTGATGCGGGTGATGACCCCGCCTTTGCCGGCTGCATCCCGGCCCTCGAAGATGACGACGACTTTCAGGCCCTGGTCTTTGATCCAGTACTGGAGCTTGACCAGCTCTTCTTGTAGGCGGACCAGCTCCTTGTTGTAGATCTTTTTCTTCAGCTTGCCGGATTTTGAATAAATGGGCTCGTCACGCTTCTTCTCTTTTGCCATCGTGTGCTCCTTTGGGGATTCTTTCCCTCACGTAAGGTTGCGCTGTAGGGCTTCCGAATAGCGCGCAGAGGGCGCCGGTGCTCGTATGGTGGGTGCCCACCTCTTGATGATGTCGGGATCCTACCCAGAGTGTAAATCAGTTTGTGTTTGCGCGCAAGTTCCTTACATCCATCATGCTCGGTGTGGGTCTACCATAGTCATAGTGCTCGGAGTGGATTTGCAATCCACGGCTTTGGTGTTCGAGAGCCGGGATTACAAATCCCTCGGGAGCGACGGGAGCAGCGGGAGCGACGGGAGCAGCAGGAGCGACGGGAGCGGACGGTGCGTTTGTGTTTGGGCGCAAGTTTGGTATTCTCGTAGAGGATGCATCACATCCTACATCGCGCTGACGACGTTCATCTACACTACAGTGAGGCTCTGAATGCGGTTTGATCTCCGGCGTTATCTTCGCTTTCTCTATATTGCGCTCTTCAAGGGCGGTGACCCCAAAGCCCGCTTGGCCCCCAAGCGCTTGCTGTGGCTCCTCTTCTTCTATGCGCTCTTTCCCCTCTATGAGATATGGACCTGGCTCGCATTTCGTTTGGATAACCTCCTCTTCCCGGCGTACCGTCAGGTGTCGGTTGAGGCGCCAGTCTTCATCGTTGGGAATCCTCGCAGCGGGACGACCTTCTTTCAGCGTCTGCTTTCGCAGGACAAGGGCCATTTCACGTGGATGCGAACCTGGGAGATGCTGCTGGCGCCCTCGATCACGCAGCGGCGGCTGTATCGCGGGTTATCGGCCTTGGACCGCCGTTTAGGTGGGCCCGTCCACGCGCTCGTTTTACGATTGCAAGCGAAGTGGCAGGCTGCCAACGCCTTGCACACCATCGCGCTCCGCCGTCCGGAGGAGGACGAGTACATCTCCCTGCACATCTGGTCGACGGTGATGGTGTGGATCTTCTCGGGATTGTTGGACTACTTGGACGATTGGGCCCACTTCGATCAGCGGATCCCGCCGAGGGATAAGAAACGGGTGATGGACTTCTACACGCGCTGTATCCGCCGCCACCAGTACGTGCACGGGACCGAGGGCAAGTTCTATCTAGCGAAGAATCCGAGTTTCTGCCCGAAGATCGAGACCCTGCGCGCGATCTTTCCCGACGCCAAGTTCATCGTGCTGGTGCGCAACCCGCTCGATATGGTCCCGTCCTTTATCCACATCCTCAACTTTACGTGGCAGGTGATGGGCGATCCGGTCGCGGCGCATCACGGGTATCCCAAGGTGCTGGATCTCATCGAGCATTGGTACACCTATCCGCTGGACCGGCTGGCGGACGCGCCGGAGGATCAAGCCGTGGTGGTCAACTTTGAGGAGATGGTGGCGGATCCGGATCGGACCGTTCGGGCGATTTACGACCGCTTTGGGTGGCAGGTCAGCCCGGCGTACGGCGAGGCGCTGCACCAGGCGACGATCCGGTCGCGCAACTACGAAGGGCATCCGCCATATGATATCGCAGCGATGGGCCTGACCCGCGAGCAGATTGTGAACCGGTATGCGGAGATTTTCGAGCGGTTTGGGTTTGACACCCGGGCGCCGGAGGCTAAAGACACGGAGTCCGTGAATGGGAGACACACAGAGGAGGATCGATGAGCCAATTACAGGGAACGGAGGACGGTTCGGGGGATGCTTGGAGGGATGCTTGGACGTTCGTGATCGTGGCCGATATCCAACCCGGCTCGCCGCGGTCGTTCCGCTACAACCCCTCGTGGCAGAGAAACTGGGAGCAGGCACGGCGACAGGTGCTGGCGCTGGATCCCGAACTGATGCTGGTGCCGGGGGATCTTACGCGGGACGGGAGTCTCCACCGGTTCGAGCTGGAGGCGATGCGGGCGGACCTGCGATCGCTGCCCTTCCCCGTTCACGTGATTCCGGGGAATATGGACACCGGGAACAAGCATACCGATCGGCCCGGCGTGCACCGGGGCCGGGCGCGCGGTCCGAATCAGGCGTCCGACGTCGAGCTCAACGTCACCTCCGCCCAACTGCAGCAGTTCGCGTCCATCTTCGGCCCGCTCTGGTGGAGCGTGGATCACCAGGGCGTGCGGCTCTCCGGCTGTGCCGATATGGTGATCAACAGTGGGCTGCCGGAGGAGCGGGCCTTCTGGCGGTGGGCCGAGACGCAGATTCAGCGCCCCCGCGCCGAGCACCACGTCTGGATCACGCACTATCCGCTCTTCGTGGATCGTCCCGACGAGCCCAACTGGGATATTGAGACGGACTACCGGTCGTGGTATTTCAGCATCGATCAGCCGGGCCGAAGGCGCCTCTTGGACCTCTTCCACGCCACGGGGGTCGATTGGGTGGTGAGCGGGCACGTACACTGCCACAAGGTCTTCGAGGCCGAGGGGATCCGGTTTGAGATCGCACCGGCGACGAGTTTCGGTCAGTGGGGGGATCGTTGGCCCGATGGGGATGACACGCTGGGCTTCCTGCGCTGCGACGTGAGCGAGGCGGGGATCGCCCGGACGGTCGTTCCTCTGGCGAGGACGTACGACCTGGAGGGATATGGCCCGGGTGGGCATCCAGCGCCGCATACGCGCGATTACTCCCTGGCGTGGGAGAAGGAGGGAGGTACCCACGGATGAACACGTTGGCATCGCTCAATATGGGCATCGTGGGGGCGTGCGGGCGGGGCGCAAGTTTCAAGCTGGCGTGCGAGCAGGTGGGCGGGGTGCGCCTCCACGCCGTCTGCGACGTCAACGAGGCCGAGCTGCCGGAGACGGCAGCCCGGCTTGGGGCGGACGAGTCATATCTCAGCTACGATGCGATGCTTGCCGAGTCGGAGCTCGATGCCGTGATCGTCGGCACGCCGATGCCGCTGCACGTCCCGCAGTCCATCGCAGCGCTGGAGGCCGGCCTGCACGTGCTCTGTGAGGTGCCCGCGGGCGACTCCGTCGAGGCGTGCCGGGACCTCGTCGCGGCCTGCAATGCGACCGACCGGGTCTATATGATGGCGGAGAACTACACCTACCGGCGCGCCAACGTCATCGTCCGGTCGCTGATCGCGGCGGGGCGCTTCGGCACGCCCTACTACGGGGAGGGCGAGTACCTCCACGAACTCAAGGCACTGAACGAGATCACCCGCTGGCGGCGCCGGTGGCAGACCGGGATCGACGGCGTCACCTACGGAACCCACAGCCTGGGGCCGATCCTGCAGTGGATGAACGCGGGTGGGGAAGCGGACCGCGTGACCGAGGTCTGCTGCGCCGGATCGGGCCATCACTACGTCGATCCCCGGGGCGACCGGTACGAGAACCAGGACAGCACCGTGATGCTCTGCAAGATGCGCAGCGGTGGGCTGGTGAAGATCCGGGTCGACATGCTCTCGGATCGGCCGCACGCGATGACGAACTATCAGATTCAGGGCACCGACGGCTGCTACGAGTCCGCTCGGGCGCCCGGCGAGCGGGATCGCATCTGGCTGCGCGACCGCTGCCCGGATAGGAACACCTGGCTCGACCTGGAGAAGGTCGCCGATGCATGTCTGCCCGCGCGTTGGCGGGCGGCGTGGGCGACGGCCCAGCGGGCCGGTCACGGCGGTGGGGACTACTTCGAGGTGCTTGACTTCGTCGATGCCATCCGAGGGGTGCGCCCGTGCCCCATCGGCATCCACGAAGCGATGGACATGACCCTGCCGGGCCTCGTCAGCCAGGCCTCCGTCCGGGACGGCGGCGCCTGGAAACCGGTGCCCGATTCCCGAGATTGGTAATCGGCTCGAAAAGAAGAGATCAAAGGTTTCATGTGCGCTGAGCGCCGCTAATCAAGAACACCCAAAACCTTTGATCTCTTGTGCATGCGGAATCCGCTTGGTATCAGAAAGCCTAGAATCTTACGACTCGAGTGACTCAAGAATTCTGCGTATTTCGACTTTGAGTACAGGAATATCCTCTTGTGCCGTGAGCCAGACCGTACTTATGTCGACTCCGAAGTACGCGTGGATCAACTTGCCTCGCATTCCTGCGATATCTTGCCACGGTATTTGATCGTTTTTCTGTCGCAAGGTGTGAGAGATGTTCTTCGTTGCTTCCCCTATGATCTCCAACTGTCGGATGACCCCGTCTTGTGTCAGCTTATGAAGTTGGAAATCATCCTCATCGACGCTCTGGAGATACGTCTCAATAGTGTCAATAGCATCCAGGATGTGAAGCAGATAGATGCGATCGTTATGCTTCATAGATAATCTTGAGATCGTGCTTGACTTGATCTTTCAAGTAAGGGCTTAACGCTCCCTCTGTGACGAGATCTACGTCCCGGCCTAGAAGTGCGGAGACTTCCCGTTCGAGACGGATGAGGGCTAGCAGGCTTTTCTGTTGCGAAAACCGCACGAGAAGATCGACATCGCTTTTTTCAGTGGCTTCATCTCGCGCCATCGAGCCAAAGACACCCAACATTGTGACATCGTGTTGGCGGCAAAGCTCGATCAGTTTCTCTGTTTCAAAAGGTAACGTTGCCATCTTTTAACCCCTATGGGCCTCTTAAGATTTATGTATTCATTATATCACATAACGCATCTGGTTAGCATGCTTTTTAACGACGCCCCTTTCTCGACGATTTCGTTGCTTTTCAGGTCCTCAATCTGAAAGAGCGCGAGGCTCTGGGTGTAGAGCTCGGGCATCGCCAGGATCTCCACCAACTGCTCGCGGATCCACTTGTCATAGGCGATGGGATACGTGCGCCGCGCGATAAAAAGCGCCTGGAGAAACTCCCCATAGGCCATCTGCAGCCTCGCCAGGCACTGAAAGGTGAGGCCGCGCGGGGCATAGAGGGGGATGTGATCCAGATTGTTCAGGCAGTAGCGCCGCACCATCGACAGGCGCTCGGCACGGAGGTCCTCGTCGTAGTAGGGGAGCCACGCATCACGCAGTTGTTCGAAGCGCGCGTTGCGCGTCCAAAGCGGCACGCTGTAGGCCAGGAGGTTCCCAATCTCCAGCTCGAACGCGTCGGGCCCCGTCGTCCAGCCGTGTGCGTCGGGATCCGGCTCGAAGACGCCGTCGACGAGGTCGAGGTCGACGTTGGAGAAGGCGCCCACCTGGCGCAGGGCGTCAAAGACCGGTGCGTCCCGATAGTGCGCGTCCCACGCGTGCCACAGCGGGGTCGGATCGGCATCCGCTGCGGTCAGCACGGCGATGTCGAGGCAGCTGTCCGGCGTCGCCTTCCCCCGCGCGCAGGAGCAGATCAGCAGCACGGCGTCGACCTCGGGCCGACGGGCAAAGAACGCGACGACGGCCTCGGCGGCCTCCGCGTGTTGAGGGGTAGGATAAGCGTGCGGCATCAGCGTTCCTTTCGTGTTCGGATTGTATTAGTGTGTCTCAACTATAGGCCATTTGGATGGATGCGCAACGTCTTTCCCGTCCAGGACGCTGCATCGGGTGATGCGTTGGGTGGAGTTTTGAAAGTGAGATACATCTGTGATGTTGTGCGAGTATCTAGCGTCCTGGACGGTGGGCGTTTTAGGTGTACGATAAGTGTAAGGATCGACGTTTACCTCATTATATGGAGTGAAGTGATGGCACGTCAGCGGCAGCAGTTTCTAGCCCACCATTTCTATCACTTGTACAACCGAGGCGTTAACCATGAGCGGATTTTCTTCCTGCAGAGAAATTACATCTATCTTCTACGCCTAATCCAGCGCGGAAGAAAACGTTACCCAGTTTCATTCGTGGCGTATTGTCTGATGCCGAATCACTACCATCTATTGGTTGAGCCCTTGGCAGATGACGTCATCTCACCGTTTATGAAACACGTCTTTCAGTCCTACGTTCAAGGCATTAATAGACAGCAGCAACGAGACGGACCGCTCTTTCGTGGTCGTTATGAATGGGTGGAGGTGGATGAGGAATCGTATTTCCGGCACGTTGCCCGCTATATCCACGTGAATCCGGTGGAAGCGGGACTTGCGGCATCACCGGAGAGGTGGCAGTACTCGAACTATCGGGATATTCTTGGATTGAGGCATGGGACGCTTGTCAGTTCCGCGTTGGTGCCGGATCGGTTTGCGAACGCTGAGACCTACCGGTCATTTGTTGAAGAGCATCTTGAGGAGCGGAAGGAGATTGAAGGGCTGGACTGCTATTTATTGGATTAGGACTCGTCGGACCGTCCAGGACGCCATACCGAAGCGTCCTGGACGGAGAGAACGTTTGACTTGTGACTTATGACTGTCGCCCCCCTAACGAAAGGAAAGACAATGAAACTCGGTTTGGACCTCTACAGCATACGCGCCCAGGGCTGGAGCGCGATGGAGATGCTTGACTACTGTCACGAGCTGGACCTGGACGTCGCCCAACTCAGTCTCAACGACCTCGGTCCGTTGGTCGACGCCAACCTGCGCGCGGTCAAGGCGCACGCCGATGACCTGGGCTTGGACATTGAGGTAGCGATGGGCTCGATCTGCGAGACGTCGACCTCCTTCCCGAAAGGCGGGGCGAGCGCCGTTGAGCGGGCGCGGGAGGGGCTGCACGTGGCGGAAATCGTCGACTCGCCGGTGCTCCGGTGTCTGTTGGGCAGCGGCGCTGACCGCTGGACGGAGACGCCCCTGGAGACCCACATCCAGAACTGCATCGAGACGCTCCGGGCCGTCCGGGAGCAGGCGATGGATCTGGGGATCACTATGGCGATGGAGAACCACGTCGGCGATCTGCAAGGGTGGGAGCTGCAGGCACTTATTGAGGAGGCCGGGCCCGAGTACGTCGGCGCGTGTTTCGATCCGGGCAACTCGGTCCGGGCCGGCGAGACCCCCCTGACCACCTTCGAGCATCTGGCCCCCTATATCGTCACGAGCCATATCCGGGACACCGTGGTCTGGTCCCACCCCCGGGGGGCGGCATTCCAATGGGTGGCGTTGGGGGAGGGCAACGTCGACATTGAGACCGTCACCGAGCGGTACAAGGCCGAGTGTCCTGGAGCGTCGTTCACCCTGGAGATCATCACGGGGCGCCCGCCGCAGGTGCTCAACACGAAGGAGGACGCATACTGGGAGGTCTTTCCGGAGGCTCGGGCGTCAGAGTTCGCACGGTTCGACCGGATGGTCCGGCAGGGGCTGCCCTATCAGGGCACGATGGTGGTGGTTGAGCGCGGTGCGGACGTGCCGGAGGCCTACGAAGAGGCACTCGTGGCCCAGCAGCGCTACGACGTGGAGCGGAGTGTCGCGTACGCGCGGGACGTGCTCGGGATGGGCGCATGAAAGATACGCGGAATCAGGTGGATCTCGGATAAAGACAGAGGTGCCTGGACCTATTGCAGGCCCAGGCACCTTTCTGTGTTACGCGAACGTTGGGGTTAGTGCTGGTGACCTTCGGTATGCAGATGGCCATGCTCGACCTCTTCGTCTGAAGCCTCCTGCACGTCCGTGACCTCGACGTCGAAATGGAGGGTCTTGCCGGCCAGCGGGTGATTCAGATCGAGGGTCACGGCCTCGTCGGTCATCCCGACCACGGTGGCGAGCCGGACGCCGTCGTTGGTCTGAACCTGAACGCGCGTGCCCAGCTGCACCTGGGAGAGGTTCGGAAAGTTGGAGGGATCGACCGCGATCATCAGCTCGTCACTGCGGGTGCCGTACCCTTCCTCGGGCGGGATGACGACCGATAGGGTGTCTCCAGCTTCTTTGCCCTCCAGGGCATTTTCCAGCCCCGGGATGATATTGTTGGCGCCCTGGAGATAGCTCAGGGGCTCACGACCCTCGGACGTATCCAGGACTTGCCCGTCGTCATCCGTGAGAGTGTAGTCGATGTGTACGGCCTTGCCGTCAGAAATCTTCGTCATTGTGCTTATTCCTTTCGCGTTAATCAACGTATGCCAATCGTAACAGCTAGGCCCAAGAAAACCACCATCACTTGGTTCCGGCATTTTCCTCTGAATCCGTCACATCCTGCCCATAACCTTGGCTTCCTGGTCGTGCGTCCAGTGCCAGCACTGTCCGTTTTATGAGCGCAAACCTCCTCGGTCGGTTATCACGCCGGGGAGGTCTGTGCGTTATGCTTGAGGTGGAATGGAACGGAAGTTTTGCTATTCACCGATGGAGGAGGCGCGGATTATGAGCAAGAGAAGGATGTGGCGTACGTTTCTGAACATGGGGATGGTCTTGGGGGTTGTCACGTTGGTCGGCGCTTGTGGCTGGACACGAACCGGTAAGCTTCACCAGGAATCGGAGGTCGTCCCGTTGAAGGAGGCTGAGTCGGTTGACGTGGACGTCCGGATGGGGGCCGGGACGCTGGAGGTCACGGGCGGTTCGGATCCGGATGCCGTGGTGGACGCCGAATTTGCCTACAACGTGGCGGATTGGAAACCAACCCTCGATTACGTTGTGAGCAGCGGCGGTGACGGTGAGCTGGTCATCGAGCAGCCCGAGGTCAAGAGTTTGGGCTTGGAATCGTATCGTAATGAGTGGACGCTGGCCTTCAATGACGGCGTGTTGATGGACCTTTCCCTCGCATTAGGGGCGGGAGAGAGTACGCTCGATTTGGCGTCACTGTCTCTTACGGCCCTCGACGTGAAGATGGGGGTCGGCGGCGTTGAGCTCGATCTGAACGGTGACTACGAGCGGGATCTTGACGTTACCCTCAGGGGCGGTTTGGGTGAGGGTAACGTGCTGCTGCCCGCCGACGTAGGCGTCATTGCGCGGGTGGAAGGCGCGTTGGGCGAGCTCGACGTGAGCGGGATGACACGGGAAGGTGACGCTTATGTGAATGAGGCCTATGGCGAGTCGGACGTCACCCTCACCGTGGACATCAAGGCCGGCGTCGGTGGGCTCGACCTACAGGTTGTGGAGTGAAGGTCTTTCTTCTTTGACAATTCACCGACCGTTTCCTAAAATGGAGGTGCTTCACGGAGATTCTCACCGGGCCTCGCTGGATGAGCCCGGAGCCTCAACCGATATCGATATGAGAGGAGGAGCGGAGCCATGGATCGACATGCATTCCTGAAGATCGCACAGAAAACCGGCGTTACGATCGCCTCAGAGGAGACTGCGTTCACGTGGCAGGGTCCTGAGACGGGTAAGACGAAGTCTGTGGGACCGCTGGCGGGCAAGATCGTCGGCGTGCTGGTTGCTAGTGAGTTCAGTGACTTCCAGGCCTACTACCTTGCGTCCTATCTCAGTGAGTTCGGCGCGCAGGTGGAATTCCTGCTCGTTGATTGGGTCCATTGGAAGGAGACGCGGCCCTACGTGAGGGATAAGGGCGTGCGGGGGATGTGGGGGATGGGCGTCGATCCGATCCCCGTGCTGGGCGCGGACCGGCACAGTTACCGGTCGCTGCGCGCGGCGGATCCGTCGGAGTATGACGCGCTGGTAGTCCCCGGCGGCCATTCCGCCGACGTGATGGTGACCGAGGCGCGCGTGACCGACCTCATTTGCGCGGTGGTCGACCGAGGCGGCGTGGTGGGGTCTATCGGTGGCGGTGCCATCCCGCTCATCAGAGCCGGAGTGCTCGATGGCAAGATATGTACCGGCAACCGCGTGGTCGCCTTTATGCTGGAGAAGATCGGCACGTACGACAGCCAACCAGTGGTGCGGGATGGTCAGGTGATCACCGCCGGGGATACGGTGGACACGCCGGCGTTCGTGCGGGGGCTCTGTGAGGCCTTCGATCCGGCGTTCGTTCCCGAGCGGAAGGACGTGCTCGATGGAAAACGGATCCTGATCATCGCCGGTGAGGACTTCGAGGACATCGAGCTGGTCGTGCCGGTGATGGAGTATCTGTACCGGGGCGCGCACGTCACCCTCGCAACCTTCCCAAGCCCGACGCGGTCCAGACCGCCGATGGTGGGATTGGACGTGTTGATGGGCAACTTCGGCGTGTCGGTGCCTTTCCAGGAGATACCGGAGACGGCGTACGACATTGTCCCGCTCGCGGAGGTCGACCTGGAGGACGTCGACGTCGTGCAGATTCCGGGCGCCTTCTGCCCCTGGAATATGGTCGCGGCCGGCGAGCCGGTCGAGTTCCTGAAGCAGGCCGATCGCGAGGGCAAGATCCTGGCAGCAATCTGCCACGGGCCGATCCCACTGGCGGCGGCCGATCTGGTCGACGGCAAACGGATCGCCGGGTTCGCCGCTAGCAAGGATGCGGTCCGCATTATGGGCGGCACGTACGACGGCGATTGGTCGGCGGTCGTTGACGGTCGCATCGTGACCGGACGGGTGCCCTCTGACATCCCTGAGTTCCTGGATGCGGTCACCCTGCGGTTGATGGATGAGGGCTAGACCTAACGAGCGTTGACTTGAGTACGACTATGAGCGATGTGAATGATATATGGAGGAGTAAGGAATGCTACCTAAGGTTGATTTCTGCAGTCTTAACGTCACACGGTTGATCCTCGGCGCGAATCCGTTCGGCGGGTACAGCCATCAGAACCCGGAGCGCGACGAGGTCATGCGCACCTACTACACCATTTCCCGCATCAAGGAGACCTGGGCGCGGGCGGAGGCTGCGGGCATCAACACAATGATCGCCAATAACGAGACGCCCCACGTACTGCAGGCGGTGACCGAGTACTTGGCAGACGGTGGGGGCTTGCAGTGGATTGCGCAGCTCAACTGCCGGACGAAGCCGGACATGGCGGAGGCTGTGCAGGAGGCGGTGGATATCGGATGCAGCGCGTTCTACTTCCACGGCGGCTTGGTCGACGACCTCTACCGGCGTCAGGATCTTGAGACGCTGGAAGGCTGGGTGGAGACCGCCCGCCAACACGGGCTGCCCATCGGGGTCGCCGGTCACGCGCCGGCGGCGCACCTCTGGGTGGACAGCCTCGACCTCGTCGACTTCCACGCGGTCTGCTTCTTCAATTGCGGCAGCCTGCACGACGGCGCGGGCGAGAAGTTCCGGCTTGCGGATATGAGCGCGGCGGTCGATGTGATCCGCCGTATCGAGAAGCCCTGCATTGGGTACAAGATCATGGGCGCCGGGCGGATCGACGCGCGGATGGCGTTCGAATACGCGTTTGAGGAGATCAAGCCGACGGACGTCGTCAACGTCGGGATGCACCGGGGCGATCAGGACGATATGGTCGAGGAGAACGCGGCGGTCGTCCGTGAAATTCTAGGCACGTAAGGCCTCCGTACCTGATAGCGGCATAGCTCACGGATTGGACCATCCGGGTTGATCTGTGAGCTATGAGCTGTCCAGACAGATGACGGCGTAGGGGAGGAGCGTGAGGGGCAGCGCGCCGCCGAGGGTCGCCCGCTGCTCTCCGCGCCGTTCCTGAAATACCTGGGGCTGTATCATCGCCTCGGTGGCGGTCGTCTCGTCCAGGCGGTGCAACGAGACGTCAGGTCCCAACCCCTGGACCGTCACGGAGATCTCGTCTCCGGTCATGTTTGCCAGCAGAATGCGGCGTTGATCGTCCCGCCGGAGCGCCAGGGCGTCGACCCGGAGCCGGTCGTTGGCGGTCGCCGGTATGACCTTCCCATCGGCGAACTGCCCGATCCAGCGCAGTACGTGATAGAGGGGATAAACCGATCCGGCAGGGGCCGGGAACGCTGCAGGCAGCGGCCATCCCTCCGCACGGGCCATCACGCCGCGCCAGCCGGTGGTCTCATAATAGGTCGCGCTGTGGACGCCGGCCTCCGCCAGATATTTCAGGCTGCCCAGGGTCCACCCCGCCCCGAGGAGCGACATCTGCCGCACGTCGACCTGGGGCGGAAGTTCGCCCTCCCCGGGCTCCGATTCCGGTCCCGTTGCGTTGGGATTGAACCTCGGCTTGAGCGTCACCGGGGTGATGACCAGCGGGCGGTCGCCGGTGAAGGCGCGGGCGCTTGTGACGGTGACGCCCTGCGTCTTCAGCGCCTCGACCAGCGAGAGGTTGTCGAAGGCGTGGACCTGCGGGTTCAGGGCGTAACCGATCAGGTCCAGAACGTCTACCGGAGGACGGGTGCGGTTGAGTTCGGTGAAGTAGGCGTTGGTGCCACCGCCGACCGGCGCGTCCGGTCGATAGGCTTCGAGGTGAGGGCGGACATCCCAGATCAGGGAGGCCGGCGTGGTGGCCTCGTCCTCGTCGAAGATCAGCCAATGGGCGACCGGGGGGCGGATGGCTTCGAGCCCCTCGATTAAACGGGCCAGCTCTGCCCCCCGATCCTCTGAGAAGAAGACCGCTGCCTCCAGATCTACGCCCAAAGCCTCAGCCTGGGATGCGGCTTGCGCCAGGTCGTCGATGACGTCCGGCTCGCTCAGGTGGAGATCCACCCGCAGGTGGTGGAGGTTGAGCGCCTTGAGGGTGTCCAACTCACGGTCCGAGAGCGGTTCGCCGTGGCTGGCTGCGCCTAAGCCCAGATGGGGAAGGGGACCGACGGCGTCGCCGGCAACCTGGACCGCTAACAGTTCGGGGCGCGCGTGATCTGCCGACCGCGACGGTGTCCCTTCCAGCCGCAGCGTGACCGTCTGCGTGATCCTCGTGCCGGCCTCGACGGTCACCGGGAAGGGGCGTGCCAGCGGGGTGCTGTAGGTCTTATAGGAGGCATCGGTCCAGTTGCGCTGATCCTCCATCTCGAAGACGTCGCCCTCGAAGGTGACCTGGGCCCAGACGTCCGGCTCAACCCGGTGCGAGATGGCGCGGATGTCTTTAAAGGGCTGGTGGGGTGCAATCAGCCAGGGGAATCGCCCTCGGCTCTCGGTGTCGTCCGGATGCGTCACGTGGCACGGCTGTCCCGCGCACGTCATCGGGTGGAGCACGCAGAAGCCGATGCGGTTCTGGCGGAAGGTGGAGCGGGCGGTACCGTCCATGGTGAAGGTGATCGTGCCGTCGGTCTGTCCGTCGAGGACGGCGTGCCAGACGACGTCGATCGGTCCCTCCCGGTGTTCCACGTCGTAGGTGATGTGGAAGGCGCGCTCCTGGACGTCTATCTCCAGGTGGGTGAGGGTCCCCGGTACCGTGCCCCAGTTGGAGTCCCGGACGGCGACGTAGATCCGTCTTAGGATCTCATCCTCACCCAGTTGAATGTACCGCAGGTCGCCGTCGAGCATCATCAGGGAGAGGGGGCCGGCGCGGAGCGGGATGGGCGCGGGTGGGGGCGCATCGCGTCCGTCGTAGCGTACGTACTTGGGTAACATCATTCCTCCGCTGTGTCTTTGTGTCACAATCCGGTGCAAAGCACCTCAACGGTCAGTTGGGAATCAGGGTGCGTAGGTAGGCGACGCTCTCAGCGGCCCAGGCTTGCTCCTTGGCGATAGTGTCGGCCGGCGTGGGCTCGGGCGGGGTCCAGAGCTCCAGGATGGCGTTGACGTCGCGATCCATCGACCGCAGCCGGCTCAACAGCCACGGCACGTCCAGGCGCCCTTGGCCCGCCGGACGTCCCTCGATGGTAAAGCCCATCTGGTGGGAGGCGCGGGAGATGGTGAAGTCCTTGACGTGCAGGTTGACGGTCCACGGGCCGAGGGTCTCGACGACGCGTTCCGGCCCCTCCAGCGCGCCGAAGGAGTTGACGGTGTCGAGGCAGATGCCCACGTGCTCGCTGTCGATGCGCTGGAGGATGTCGACCAGTATATGGCTGGCGAAACGATCGTGATTCTCGATCGCCAGGGTCACGCTGGCTTCCGCGAGCGCCGGGAGGAACGCGCGGATCGTCGCCACGATTTCGTCCTCGGCGGGTTGATGATCAACCGTATCCGTGACGACGCGCAGGATCGGCGATCCAAGCTGGACAGCGAGGTCGAGATAGGTGCGCAGGTGATCCGGCGCGATCCCTCGGGTGCCGACTTCGAGATGGATGCCATCCTCAGTTGCGCGATCGGTTAGTGCGCTGAGTGCCGCAGACGCCATGCGATGAAGAGGTAGGTTGTCGGCGATCTGGACGACGTTGACGCCGAGCGCGTTCGCTTGGCCCAATAAATCCGGCGCGGTCATCGGCTTTTCGGGTTCGTATCCCGGCACACCGATGGCCCACGCGAAGGTATAGGAGCTGATGCCCAGCTTCATGGCTGGCGGCCGCTGACGATGGCCTCGACCTGCGCCTTGACGTTCTCCGGTTCGAAGACCTTCTTCCAGTCCGGCTGCATAATCTCGCGCCTGGCGCGTTCGAGGGCCAATTTAGCCCCTTCGGAGATCTCGGCGTCGATGTAGTTGAAGAGAATGCCCAGGTTGACCCGTAGGTGGCCCAGTGCGAAATCGTATGCGACTTCCTTGGGGACGCCCCGGTTTACGGCCTCATCGATGGCTTCTTTAATCACACTCATACAGGTGAGGATCACCGTCTCGGCCATGGCGGGCTCCAGGATCGCCATCTCTTCGACGGTGATGCGGTGGGCCCGGAGGATGGGGGCGAACATCTTGCGCGCGATCCACTCGCCCTTGTCGTCGTCCGCATCGGATCCCTGCATCAGGGCGCAGACGATGGCCTGCTTGGCGATGCCGCCGAAGAAGTCCTCGCGTGCCTTGGGTGTGCTCTCGTCGTTGATCAGGGGCGGATGGCACGGATGGACGACGAAATAGGCAACGTCCTCCCGCTCCGGAAGTTCCCCGCCGTGGGCTGCAGCCGGATCGAGGAGCATCACCAGGGTGCCCGGGTTGAGTTTGGGCACGATCGCGTGGGCGACGGTGCCGATCAGGGTGTCGGGGATCGCCAGCACGACGGCGTCCGCCCGTTGGACGGCCTCCGCCTGAGGGGTAGGGGAGAGCCCGCGCTCGCGAAGTCGGGTCAGGCCGGCCTCGCCTTTCTCGACGTAGAGGGTGTTGACCTCGAGGTCGTCGCGGAGCTTCTCAGCGATGCGCGCGCCGATCTTACCGGCCGCACCAAATAGGGCGATGGTGTGCATACGAGACTCCTTTCAGGGAAAGTGAGTGATTGAATTCGAAGCGCTTCCAATGTAGAGGAGCCCTTGGATTTTGTCAAGGATGCTCCGGCAGAGAGATTACTGATTCGGACGTGAATAACTAAAGCGTTTCTGCTTTGTCATGGGCACAGTTGAAAAGTTTAGCGTTTTGTGTCCGGATCAGTAAAGGTTTCGCTTTTTCGGTGGTGATGTCCTGTGAATCGACCCAAACTTTTGATCTCTTGATGAAGCGCGTCCTTGACAACCTTCAGCCCGTGTCTATAGTCGTACACGAACGTTGGTTCCGTTGTCGATAGGGAAAGGGAGAAGGCAAATGACACGACAAGAGACCCTTCGAGTAGGACTGGTTGGATTGGGCGGTATCGCCCGAGGGCAGCACATCCCGGGATATAGGCTCTGCGACAACGTCGAACTGGCCGCATTCTGTGACGTCAATGAAGAGGCGCTGGCGGCGATGGGGGAGAAGCACGGCGTCTCACGCCTGACCACCGATTACGAAGAACTGGTGCGCTATGAAGACCTGGACGCCGTCGATGTCTGTACCTATCCCAATACCCATCATCCGATCTCGATGGCGGCGATCGCGCAGGGTAAGCACGTCTTCTGTGAGAAGCCGTTAGCTCTGACTTATCCTCTCGCTCGGGAGATGTTTGAGGCCGCCGACGCCGCCGGGATTCAGACCGGCGTGGGGTTCACTCATCGGTTGACGCCGGCTGCCCATATGGCTCATGACTTGATCAGCTCCGGGGCGCTCGGGGAGGTCTACCAGGTGATGGCGATCTACTCGATGGGGCACGCCGGATTTGCCGATCGCGCGCAGACTCCGAGGCAAACCAGGGCGGTCACCGGCGGGGGGCCGCTGTTTGAGCTCGGACCGCACATGGTCGATATGGTCCGCTGGTGGACCGGTAAGGAGATCACGGCGGTCTGCGCGCAGACGCGGACGTTCGTCAAGCGCCGGCGCTGGGCCGATACCGGAGAGTGGGCCGACGTGGACATCGAGGATGCAGCGGCTTTCCTGGCTGATATGGAGGGGGAGACTGCGGCGATCTTCAGTCACAGCAGCGCCATCACGGGACGTAACTTCGATCAGCGCATTGAGGTTTATGGAAGTGAGGGCGCGCTGCTCTACGACCAGGCGCGACCCTACGAGCTGCGCGCCTGCATCGGCAAGGAGATGGTAGACCTCTGCGCGGGCTACGGCCTCTACGATCCGATGTGGGGGATCTACCGCGAGGAGGAGCCATATCCGGTGATCCCGGTACCGCGCCGCTTCCTGAATGCTGTGCCCGGCGCCCGTCAAGGGAATCCCACGCGGAGCTTCATGCCCGCGTTCGTCGCGGCCATATGGGGCGAGGAGGCGCCGCTGTTGCCGACGTTCCACGATGGGATGCGGGCTCAGGAGGTGCTGGACGCGGTGCTGCGCTCGGCGGACGACCGGCGGTGGGTGGATCTGCCGCTTGAGGTTGTAGAGTGAAATTAGGAACCGACCTATGAGTAGGAGCCGGCAGAAACAGCGGATGCTCTTCGCGCTGATGCTTCCCCAATGCATGGTGGTGCTCAATCTGTCCATCGTCAACGTCGCCCTGCCTGCCATTCGCGCAAATTTCGACGCGCCCGCCGACCTGATGGCGTGGGTGATCACGGTCTACATGTTGCCCTACGTCGCGATGATGCCCCTTTACGGTCGTCTGGGTGATGATCTGGGGATCCGGCGGATGTTGGTGTTGGGGATGGGGGTATTTCTTCTTGGCTCCTTTGTAAATGCGCTGTCGCAAAGTTTGCCGCTTTTGCTCGTAGGGCGCTTTATTCAGGGGTTGGGGGCCAGCGGTATGGCCCCCCTGGCCATTGCGATGATTACCGACATCTTTTCCCTTGAGACGCGGGGTCATGCGTTGGGGCGCTGGAACTCCATCGGACCCATTGCCTCCGTAACCGGCTCGCTGGTCGGTGGTGTGATTATCGACGCGGTGGGATGGCGCTTTACGTTTTTCGTCCCGGTGTTGGCGGGGATTGTGGCGATCATGATGGTATCTCGAACCGTTCAATCCGCTGAGGCACGATCGCAGGTGCGCGACCTGCTTGCCTTTGATTGGCCTGGGGTGCTTCTGCTCTCGGCGACGTTAGCCCTGCTGCTCTTTTACATCACCAGCCGGCCAGTTACGGGCCGGCAACCCTTCACCGATTGGCGTTTGCTGCTGGCCATGATTGTTGTGCTGGTTGGCTTTGTTCGGCACGAACGGCGGAGGGATATGCCGTTTATCGACCTGGCTCTCCTCTCGGACGCTACGTATCTCAAGGTCTGTCTTGTCGCGGCGATGCGGATGTTCGTGATGAGCGGGATCTCCTTTCTCACGCCCCTTTACTTGGCGGATCTTCAGGAGCTCAATGCCACAGCGATTGGTGTCATCTCTATGATCCGGTCGGCGGGCCTTTTTCCTACGATGTACTTCGGGGGTAGGATCGCCGATCGTTGGGGGATCCGGCTGCCTATGACCCTGGGCATGAGTGTGCAGGCCGGCAGTGTCGTGTTGCTGGTTATCTCGGGGCAGCGTGTGGCTTGGGTGGTGTTAGGGCTGGTCTTGAATGGGTTGGGGGCGGGGGTCGTGCTCCCGGCGCTGCATCGGGGTGCGATGAGCGGTTCGGAAGGTGGACGCGGCGGCGCGGCGGCCGGCCTTTACAGTATGATCCGCTTCTGGGGTATGATGCTGGGTACCGCTGTGGTCGGTGTGTTGCTGCAGGCGCTGCTGGATCAGGGGACGACGGTGTTAGTCAGCTATCGCCTGGCCTTTGCCTCGACGATTGGGGTTGGGGCGGTCGGGGCGGTCACGGCGCTCTCGATGCGGAAGAAGCCTGCGAATGAATTCACAGGATAGGAGTAGACGTCGACTGGAAGTCGACTAGGGATGCGGTGAAGAGAGTCGACTTTGAGTCGACGTGGGCTATGCAGCCACGGATTTCAATCGTGGCGGGTGCTTGCGCTATCGCGTCCATGATTTCTTCGGCCAGTCGTGGAAACGGTGAAGCGCGCCCGAGAACGGATCAGGGCGCGCTTCAAGCGGAGATCACGTACCGTCTGTATGTCCGCTAGCTGGCTACCAATCGACGACGGAGCCGTCGAAGGCGTCGTAGGCCTCGCGGTTGCGCCAGTCGTGGTCGATCTTGTCTGCCATCGCGTCCTCATCGAGCTCGATGCCGAGACCCGGCTTGGTGGGTAACTCGACGTAGCCGTCGTTGAAGGTGAACGGCTCTTTGAGGTAACCCTCACCGAGGGTGGTGTGCTCCTGCGCGAGGAAGTTGGGAATCGACGCGTCAAGCTGGATGCACGCAGCCAGGGCGATGGGCCCCAGCGGGCAGTGCGGTGCGATCCCGGCGTAGTAGGTCTCGGCCATCCCGGCAATGAGGCGCGTCTCGAAGATGCCGCCGGCGTGGCAGAGGTCGGGCTGCAGGATGGACGCCGCGCGCTTCTCCAGGACCTCGCGGAACCCCCACTTGGTGAAGAGCCGCTCCCCGGTGGCGATGGGGATGTGGGTGCTGTGGGCGATATCGGCCAGGACGTCGACGTTCTGGCACTGGACCGGCTCCTCGATAAAGAGCGGTTGATAGGGCGCCAGCGCGTGGACGAGGAGTTTTGCCGTCTGAGGACTGATCGCGCCGTGGAAATCGATGGCGATGTCGACCTCGGGGCCGCCGGCCTCGCGCAGGGCGGCGAAGTGCTCCACGGCCCGGTCGACGAAGGCTTTGCTCTCAATGATGCGGGCGGGGCGTTCCTTGGCGACGCCGGTCTTGAAGGCGTTGAAGCCCTGATCGACGTAGTCCTTGATGTTCTCGGGCCGGGCGCCGCCTTTGTAGATCCGGATGCGGTCGCGGGTTGGGCCGCCAAGGAGCTTGTAGACCGGAACGCCCATCGCCTTGCCCGTTAAGTCCCAGAGTGCCTGCTCGACGCCGCTCAGGGCGCTGGTCAGCAGCGGGCCGCCCCGGTAGAAGGCATGGCGGTACATCGCCTGCCAGTGGTGGACGACCCGGGTGGGGTCCTTGCCGACGAGATAGGGAGCCAACTCGTCGACCGCTTGGGCGCACGTCAGCGCGCGCCCTTCGAGGATCGGCTCGCCGAGGCCCACAAGTCCTTCGTCCGTGTGAATCTTGAGGAAGAGCCAACGGGGTTTGACCAGAAACGTCTCTAGCTTCGTGATTTTCATCGTTCGTCTTTCCCTCCTGGGGATAGGTTAGTATGTGTAAGGACAGGATAGGCGCGATTTCGCGGATGTCAAAGCGGCATTTGCTCGTATCAAGGCTCCAAGGAGATCTGCGATCTCCGGGCTTGTGTAAAAAGCCGCGTATCGCAGATCCGCTCGGAGCCTTAGATGTGACGTGCGAGAAAGGCTCAAAGGCTTTGGAGAAAAGGTTACTGCTTCCAAGTCTGTGAGCCCTTGACGCTGTGCGGTCGGACGGTCTTCTACTCTTTGTTGATCTCCGCCATCTTGGTGTCGATGCTCTCCATCAGGGATTGGAAGGGCCGGACGAATTTCTCGATGCCCTCGTCGAGCAGGTCGTCGGTGACCTGTCCGAGGTCAATGCCCAATCTGTCGAGGATCAGCAACTGTTCTTTAGCTCGATCCAGACCGGACTCCAGCGTTGCGGCGACGGTGCCGTGATCGAGGAAGGCCTCTAACGTGCTGGGCGGCAGGGTGTTGACCGTGAACGGGCCGATGAGGTTGTCCGGGTAGAGGGTGTCGGAGTAGGCCGGGTTCTTGGTGCTGGTGCTAGCCCACAAGACCCGCTGGTAGCGGGCGCCCTGATCGAGAAGGGCTTCCCACCGGTCGCCCCGGAAGGTAGCTCGGAAGCGCTGGTAGGCCATCTTGGCATTGGCGATGCCGAGGGTGCCTTGGATCGATTCGGCCCGAGGATCGTCCATCTCGTTCAACATCTCGTCGATCATCACGTCAACCCGGCTGACGAAGAAGGAGGCGACCGAGGCCGTGTGCTTCAGATCACCGCCGTTACTGGCAAGCGTCTCCAGCCCGCCGAGATAGGCTTCCGCGACGTCGTGGTATTGCTGCAGGGAGAACATAAGGGTGACGTTGACGTTGATGCCCTCTCCGATCAGCGTCTCGATGGCGGGGATGCCCTCCGGGGTGGCGGGCACTTTGATCAGCACGTTAGGGCGATCCAGCGTTTTGAAAAGACGCCGGGCCTCGGCAATGGTCTCCTTCGTCTTATACGCCAGGTCCGGGCT
This sequence comes from Anaerolineae bacterium, assembly GCA_034437735.1. GTDB lineage: Bacteria > Chloroflexota > Anaerolineae > B4-G1 > SLSP01 > PWVB01. Next base: position 11,966 of record DAOTTS010000056.1, on the reverse strand, counting down.
TACCTCAAGGCTGACGAAGCCGTCGGTGCCATCGGTCGCATCGTAGACCGGGCGTAGCGTGTCCGCCGCCATGCGAATGTCCTCCAGGGCCAAGGCCTCGTAGATCTCCTCGGCGCTGAGGTCCTCTCCTTTGAGCGCGCGCAGGGCGTCGTTGTAGTCATCGCTCTGCGCAATGGCCTTTTCGAAAATCGCAGGGTTGGACGTCACGCCCCGGACACCTTGATCGATCAGATCCTGTAGGCCGCCGTCGACAATGAGCGAGCGGCGGATGTAATCCAGCCAGATGGCTTGGCCGATCCCGGCAAGGTCGTGTAGTTTGGTCATGGAGTCTCCTTTTGTTTTCTTCAGCTTTCTATCACCACAGAAAGATTATTCAGCGACTCGGTTCGCATCGAGTGGGTGAAGCTCGTCTCTACCCGATGAGTAACAGATTGACGGAAGTTACCGTCCGTAGGTTAGCGTATTCACTGATTAAATCAATGTGTGTCTTTAAAAATAGTCCGTCTGGTTTTGTTCCGCCTTCTTACAAGGTACGGTTACCGGACTCTTGGATAAGCTCAGCGATCAACCCCGTCCAGCCGGTCTGGTGGCTGGCGCCCAGGCCGGCGCCGTTGTCACCGTGAAAGTATTCGAAGAAGAGAATCTTATCCCGCCACAAGGGATCGTTCTGAAATCGATCCGACCCGCCGTAGATCGGCCGGCGACCGGACGCGTCCCGCAAGAACAGGGCTTTGAGTCTCTCCGTCAACTCAGCCGCCACGCCCTTGAGGGTGACCCAATGGCCGGACCCGGTGGGGCATTCCACCTTGAGGTCGTTGCCGTAATAGTCATAGAGCCGCAGGAGTGCCTCGATGATCAGGTAGTTGATGGGAAACCAGACGGGACCTCGCCAGTTGGAATTGCCGCCGAACAGTCCGGTCTCCGATTCGGCAGGCTCGTAGTTGATCGTGAACGTATGACCGTTCGCGCTCATACTGACCGGATGTGTCTGATGGTATTTGGATAGGGAACGAATGCCGTACGGGGAGAGGAACTCGTTCTCGTCCAGCATATATCGCAGCACCGCGACCAGTCGATCCTTGGTGAGAAGCGCTGCCAGATAGGTCTCGCCCAGGTAGGGGATATGGGCGCGGGTTATGTTGCTCGAAAGCTCGGGACGATTTTCGAGGAACCAATGCATCCGCAGGTCGAAGTCCGGCATCTGTTTCAGCAGGCCTGCATCGAGCGTTTCGGACGCGATGAGGGGCAGCAAGCCGACCAGCGATCTGACCTTGAGCCGGCGAACGGAGCCATCGGGCAGGTGAAGCACATCGTAATAAAACTGGTCCTCTGGGTCCCACAGCGCATATCCCTGTCCGTGAAAGTCGCTCATGGCGGTTCCAATTCGAAGGAAGTGTTCGAAGAACTTGGTGGCGATATCCTGGTAGACAGGGTTGTCCCTGGCCAATTCGAGCGCGATCCGCATCATCTCCACGCAGTAGAAGGCCATCCAGGCGGTGGCATCGGACTGATCGATGTGCCCGCCGGTGGGAAGCGATTGACTGCGGTCGAAGAGGCTGATATTGTCCAGTCCCAGGAACCCGCCCTGGAAGACGTTGCGACCCTCCGGGTCCTTGCGGTTCACCCACCACGTGAAGTTGAGGAGCAGCTTGTGAAAGATGCCCTCCAGGAAGGCTCGGTCGCGTTTTCCCTGCTGCTGGGCACAGACCTGGAAGACCTCCAGGGCGGCCCATGCGTGGACCGGTGGATTAACGTCGCCAAAAGACCACTCGTAGGCCGGAAGCTGTCCGTTGGGATGCATATACCACTCGCGGGTGATCAGTTCGAGCTGGCGTTTGGCGAATTCAGGGTCGACCATCGCCAAGGGAATGCAGTGGAAGGCCAGGTCCCAGGCCGCATACCACGGGTATTCCCATTTATCAGGCATAGAGAGCAGGTCGAAGTTGTTGATGTGCCGCCACTCGTGATTGCGTCCGTGCTTGCGGGCCTCAGGCGGTGGCGGCATCGCAGGATCGCCGTTGAGCCATTGAGGAACGTCGAGGTAATAGATCTGTTTGGTCCACAGCATCCCTGCCAGAGCCTGCCGCTGGATCCGGCGCTCCTCATCACTGAGATCGGGTCCATGCACAGTTTCATAGAAGGCGTCAGCCTCTTTCTTTCGCATAGGCATAACGCTATCGAAACTCTCAAAGGGGGCGACGTGGCCTTTAGCCGAGAGCCGTAGGCGGAATGTCGTCGAACTTCCTGAATCAAGTGTGCAGCTATAGACGAAGGCTCCCTTGGTCCCCTTCTTTTCAGGATTGACCGCGTCTTTCTCGCCGTGGATAATCGCGCGATGGAAAGCATCCTTGACGTAGGGGCTGGCATTGGGTGTGTTGAACAAACACTCGTTATTGGTCTCGTTCTCGGTGAAGAGCGCACCCTCGGGATCAAGCGCATAGAGATGGTATTGGCCGATCTGAGGATGATCCTCGATGAGGATTTCGGGATGCCCTGCACTGTTTGTCTGGGGTGCTACCCACGTCATCCGAGGTTTGCCGGGTACCTCGCCCAGAGGGCCGTTCGGATATCCCCAGGACCAGGTATTGCGGAACCAGAGCGTGGGGAGAACGGTGCAGGGGGCGGTCTCAGGTCCCCGGTTGGTCACGGTAATCTGGATCAAGATGTCATTTTGCTCGGCTTTTGCGTACTCGATGACGACGTCGAAGTAGCGGTCTTCATCGAAGACGCCGGTATCCAGCAACTCGTATTCGGGATCCAGGTAACCCCGCCGGGCATTCTCCTCGATCAATTCGGTATACGGGAAGGCCGTCTGGGGATACCGGTAGAGCATCTTCATATAGCTGTGGGTGGGGGTGCTGTCGAGATAGAAATAGATCTCTTTGACGTCCTCCCCGTGGTTCCCTTGATGTCCGGTCAGTCCAAAGAGGCGTTCTTTCAAGATGGGATCGTGCTCATTCCAAAGCGCCGGAGCAAAGCAGAGATTCTGATGTCGATCGCTGATGCCTGCCAGACCGTCCTCGTTCCAGCGGTACGCCCGACTGCGGGCATGATCGTGGGGGAAATAGGTCCATGCCTCACCGTCCTCGCTGTAATCCTCACGCACGGTGCCCCACGCTCGCTCGCTGAGATAGGGCCCCCAATGTTTGGGATTCCCTCTGCGCTCGCGATAGATCGCCAGACGCCGGTGTTCAGCTGTGCGTGCCACATCCTCCTCCTTGTTCTGTAGTGTCAACGAGCGATTCAGGAACGGACGAGCTCACGATACGGGGACCGGGCAACTCGGATTGATTGACTCCGATTGAAGGGTGCCTTCAAGCCCCAGTCCATTACATGCCGCCCCAAAGATCGCGATGTCCGGGTTGAGGATGACGTGAACGGGGACGCGTTTCACGACGTGGGCCATGCGCCCTTTGTTGAAAAAAGCCTCCAAGAAGTGGTCGTCTTTTAGAAATGGGAGAATACGCGGCGGGATACCCCCACCCAGGTAAACCCCACCGGTTGCCATCACCTTGAGCGCTAGATTTCCGGCCTCCGCGCCGAGAATGGAGATGAAAAGGTTCATGGTGAGCGTGCAGAGTTCGCACTTGCCCTCTTGGGCTGCGTTGGCGATGACCGGAGTGGGATCCTCTGCCTTATCCAGTCTCTCTTTCATCCAGGCCGGCTCGTCGGCAATTCCCTCCGCTTTGAGAAAACGATAGATATTGGGGATACCGCGACCTGAGCAGACGGTCTCGTAGCTGACGTGGTCCATATCCTGCATGAGGAAGCTCAGCAGCCGGATCTGACGAGGAGTCGTGGGAGCAAAATCGGTGTGACCGCCTTCGGAATCCTGAGGCTGGTATCGCTGTCCATCCCAGGTGATAAAGGCCTCCCCCAAGCCGGTCCCAGGTGCCAGAACGGCGACCGCGCCCCATCGATCGCACGCGCCCTGATGGAGGGTATGAAGCTCATCCCGCCGCAGGAAGGGCACGCCGTTCGCAATGGCGGCCAGGTCGTTGAGCAGGGTGACCGACGCCACGTCGAGTTCCGCTTTCAGTCTCTGCGCGTCGATAACCCACGGGAGATTGGTCACGTCCACGCGGTTTTCGATCACCGGACCCGCCACGCCGAAGCATGCGTCCTTGATGCGCATCCCCACCTGTTCCAAAAAATGCTGAACGATTGATTCTAGATGATCGTAGTCTTGGCTGGGGAAGGTCTGTTCTGCCAAGGGGGTTCTCGGCCCTTCGTCCTGTGAATAGATCGCGAGTTTTGTCTTGGTACCGCCGATATCGCCTGCTAGTAACATAGGGTCTCTTGCCTCATCTTGGGTGTGTGGATCTGGATGAACGCCATCATTCTGCCTGTGCACTTGTGTATGTGCCGACCGATACCCGGCCTCACCGGATCTGATGTCACTGGGTGAGGTGCGAGTTGAAAAGACGCAACGCACACTTGGAGGCTGATGGGGGAGATTACGCCTCGTACAATTAATCAGCCTTGTACAATTACGCCTCGTATATTCGTCTTTATGATTCTTACCGGTCTGTTCGCTTACATTGTATCATAGGCTTATTTTTTTGCAGGGAGACGTTCGGATGATATCGCGTCGATTCGGTCGAGGCATGACTTTCGACTGTATCCTCTGATGCTATAATGGCTGTGCTATAATGTTTGTGCTATAGAGGTTGCATTGTCGATCCATTGGGAGAGCTTTGTCAATGACCATCATTGCCTCATCGCGCTTCCGGGAGGCCTTGCAGGCGGTTTACCTGCAGGCGCCTTCCCAGACGCTGCCTAATGCGCTTTGGAAGACCCTCGGTTCCATAAGAGGAGACTGCGAGACCTATGGGCAGTTTGAAGGGCTGCGCGTCACCAGCCTGCTTATGCGATCGTCGGACACCCTTCACGTCTTGTGGCGACGGGATCGGGATGACTTAAGGAGCCCACCGGTGGATGTGGCAGACCTCAAATGCGCACTTCTCCATCAAGACTTCACGTCCCTTGTGCCCAGGGATCATCTCCCAAACCGGACAGCTTACTTCCGGCTGGTCCATCGAGGTGCCGCGGCACCCCCCGCGATGCCTGATGGATTCCGCGTCGTTGACGTCAGGATCAAGCACGAAGCTGCCGAGGTGGCGGCTTTGATCGATGCATGTTATCCTTCGATTTCACCGTCTATCGCTGAGGTCCGTGGGTGGACGACCCATCCTGTCTATGATCCTACGCTTTGGGTGTGGATGATGGACACCCGGAGGGATCGACCGGCGGCTTTGGGAATTGCAGAGTTCGATCCTGCCATTCGGGAGAGCTCGCTGGAGTGGATTCAGGTACTGCCCCGCTATCGAGGCCGGGGATTAGGCACCGTGCTGGTTCGGGAACTCTTGGCCCGACTGGCGGGTCGCGCGGCTTTCACGATGGTCGCCGGCCGGGTTGATAACACGACGCGCCCCGAACGTCTCTACCGGCGCTGTGGGTTTAGGGGCTCGGACGTTTGGTGGGTTTTTCGTGCTTGAGCGCAATAGGAAGGATTGGATGTTGAAGGGGATTGATCGTCGATGATGGCGTTGCTGCTGATGGTGATCGTACCCGGCGCGCTTTGGGGATTGGCTTACAGCTCTCGCTCGAGGCAGGTAGGCGCCTCAATCGTTATGGGTATGGGCTTGGCCTACGTCGTGGATATCTTCGGTCTTCTGTTGATTCACTACGTGCCCGGTCCCATACCGCGCTGGTCCGCATTCGCTTTGGCCGTGCTGAATGCTGCCGTGCCGGCGGTGATCCTTTGGCGCCGGCGTGACAACGTGCGGGTTACCCCTCGCTTGCATCTGGGATCTCCCGCCTTGCTCTTGATCTTGGGTGTGGCTCTGCTGCTTCGGGTGCTCAACGTGTCCTATAGCGAGGTCGAGGGCGATGAGGCGCTCATTCTCCTCCAGTCGTCGCAGGCCCTCGGCGGCCGGGATGATATGCTCTTCTGGCACAAAAAGGGGCCGGTTGAGGTGTTGATCCCTATGGTATCCTGGCTGCTACGAGGTTCGATGAACGAAATGGTGCTGCGTTCTCCCTTCGTGCTGGCGGGTCTTCTGGCTGTCGCGGCGTTTGCGCTTCTGTCAGATCGCTGGCACGGTAGGACAGCGGCGATTTTCGCTGCCTCTTTTGCTGCGGTGAACGGTTATTTCGTGGCCTACAGCCGCATTGCCCAGTACCAGAATCTCGTGATTCTGATGATGCTGTTGGCGTTCCTGTGCCTGGAGTGGAATGACAAGCGATCCCTTTTCTTATCAGGTCTCTTTATGGGCACCGCTTTGCTCGCGCACTATGACGCGGTGATGGCTCTTCCGGCATTGGCCTATCGGTGGTGGAGTTTGCATCGGCAGCATGGTCGTGGCGTCTCTCCTTGGCGTGCCGCGATCACGTGGGGGAGTGGCGTGCTGCTGATGACGCTACCCTTCTACGGCCCCTTTCTCCTGAGTTCGGGGGCCTCGATGGCGTTTTCCTACTTGTTGGGAGCTCGCGTTGGTAGCGGTCTCCTCCACAACAATTTGTCGAACTTCGTCCGGGTGGATGGTTTCTACAATGCTATTTACTACCTCCTCGGCCTGACGGGGCTGACCCTGTTGGCGGGTTGGCGCCTGTGGCGGCACTATGGGGCGTGGGGGCTCCGCTTGCTGATCGGGTTAGGCCTCATTGCATCGGTAACGACGTGGATCTGGCCTGAGTCCTGGGTGTGGGGTGGCCTCAACTGGGGGTTTCTGCCTTTCAGCGTACTGCTGGGTGCCTCGGTTTTGGCTCCCGGTGCGTCGGGGCTCTCCCGGACGCTGTGGGTTTGGTTCGGCGTGCCGCTGGGCTTCTATCTCTTTGCGGTGGGGGATCCTCGCACCCACGTGTATAACCTCTATCCCGGCTGGATTTTGTTGAGCGCTGCTGACCTTGCTGGTCTGTACCGTCGCGTCGCCGATCGCGGCATAGCTCCCAAACGGGCGTTTTCTGCCCTGGCGGCTTGTTTCTTTCTCCTGACGTTGGGATATCCCTTACTTGCCTTCGTGTATACCGGGCACGATTTTATCGGTGAGTATCCCGAGACGCGGCCGGCGATCTACCCGACGCTCGTTGACGGCATTCCGGTCAACGTCTATTTTGGTTTCCCGCGCCGGTTTGGGTGGAAGGCCATCGGTGAACTCTTTGACCGCGGGATGCTTGATGGGGTCTACAAGAGCAATCAAATTGAGCGCGTGACGAATTGGTACACGGGCTATGCGCCCCGGACGGGATGCACGTTTCCCGACACCTACATTTTAGCAGACCCCCATCCGGCGAGCCGGCTCGATGCGGTTGAGGTCGATACGGAGATGGTTCGGGATGACTACGGACTCAGGGGGATCGTCACGGTTGAGGGACAAGCCAAGCTGCGTATCTACCAAAGAGGGACGACGTCGGAGCCGCCGGAGGTCTTCAAGGCTGCACGTTATGAAGCGAGCTTTGATGAGAAGACGGGATGGGGCCGGTGGGCATCCGGATTTGTGCCTCAGGACTATACACCGACGGACGTCCGGTTTGATCACGGCATCCGCCTGTTGGGTTACCGGATTGAGGATCCCTCCATTACCCCCGGAACGACGTTTCCCTTGACCCTTTACTGGCAGTCCGATCAATTGATCGCGTCGAACTACGTCGTCTTCGTGCATCTGATTCGCGACCAGGTTCAGCAGGTCGGCCATGGTGACAGCCTTCCAAACTGTGGGGAGGATCCTACGCCGCTCTGGGTTCCCGGGGAGACTCTGTTGGATATCCATAGGGTTCGGGTGGGTGCCGAGGTCTCCGAGGGCGAAGCCGGTTTGTTTGTGGGCATGTACGATCTGTTCACGGGCGAGCGGTTACCCGTCTATCTCCAGGGGCAGCGAATGGAGGGGGATACGGTTTATCTGACCTCCTTGGTCGTTGAGCTTCTAACGACGACAGGCCGGTCTCGGTAGTTCGTTTGACAATTGCCCAAGTGACCTTATGATAGCCCCCATTAGGGTCTCTAGGTTGGCAATACCGTTCACATTTCATCATTAGGAGGGTTAACGTGAAGACGAATGAGGATCTCCAGGCAGCGTTCGCGGGTGAGTCGCAGGCAAATCGGAAGTACACGGCGTGGGCCAAGAAGGCAGAGCGGGAAGGCCACGCAGGTGTCGCCAAGCTATTCCGCGCGGTTGCTGCGGCGGAGACGGTGCACGCGCTGAATCATTTCCGCACGATGGGCATGGTCAAATCGACGGAGGAGAACCTGAAAGCTGCGATCGGCGGCGAGCATTACGAGGTCGAGACGATGTATCCGGATTTCCTGACAGACGCCAAGGACGAGGAGCATCGCGGGGCGATGCGTTCCTTCGGCTGGGCCTGGGAGGTGGAGAAGATCCACGAGCAGCTCTACACGCAGGCCCTCAAGGATCTTGAGACCGGAGAGGACGGGCTGGAAGGGAAGAACATCTGGGTCTGCAGCGCTTGCGGTCACACGCACGTGGGGGACGAACCACCCGAGAAATGCCCGGTCTGCGGTGCGTTGAAAAAAGGGTATATGATGATCGAGTGATACGATCACGCCATCTGTTGGGGTAGGACGCCCGCCGGGATTGAAGATCCGGCGGGCGTTTGGTTTTCATCGTGTTCTCGTCTCCGATAATATGTGACGATATCTGTCGTCATTATCTTGTTTTTCCCCGTACCTGCACTATTATATGGGTAAGAGTCGCGAGACGGTTCAGTATAAAGGGACAGTAGAATATAAAAGGTTCCAAGTCTACGATAAACGAGGAGGGTTATAATGGAGTATCGATCCTTAGGACGAACGGGCGTGCAGGTGACGCCACTGTGTTTGGGTGCGATGAATTTCGGCGGGCCGACGAATGAGGACGATTCCATCGAGATCATCAACCGGGCGCTCGATGGCGGCATCAACTTCATCGACACCGCCAACGTCTACAACCGTGGTGAGTCAGAGCGGGTCGTGGGCAAGGCGCTCAAGGAGAACGGCCGCCGGGACGAGGTGGTACTGGCAACCAAGGTGCACGGACGGATGGGCGATGGGCCGAACGAGCAGGGGAACACCCGCTACCATATTATCAAGGCGTGTGAGGATTCGCTGCGCCGGCTGCAGACCGATCACATCGACCTCTACCAGCTTCACCGCCCCTCATTGACCGTGCCTCAGGACGAGACGCTGCGCGCGTTCGATGATCTTATCCGGGATGGCAAGGTGCGCTACATCGGGTGCTCGACGCATCCGGCCTGGATGGTGATGGAGTCGTTGATGGTCAGCGAGCAGCTCAAGATCGCTCGCTATATCAGCGAACAGCCGCCCTACAATCTCCTGGACCGGCGCATTGAGAACGAGCTTATTCCGTTAGCGCAGAAGTACGGCCTCGCGATTCTGCCGTGGTCGCCGCTGGCAGGGGGCATTCTGGCGGGGAAGTATACGGTGGAGATGTTGGAGGAGGATGACTACCCGGAGGGCTCCCGTGCGGAACGGTCAGGGGAGTGGTTCACGCGCCGGGTGACGCGGCGCGGCGTCGAGGTTGCAGCCGAGGTTGCGAAGATGGCGGAGGCTCGGGGTTTGACTGCTGCTCAGCTCTCAACGGTCTGGGTCAAGGAGCAGCCGGGCGTGACCTCGCCCATTATCGGCCCCCGGACGATGCAGCATCTAGAGGAGGCCCTAGAGGTTATGGAGATGACGCTGTCGGATGAGGAGCGGGAACGCTTCGATGACCTGGTCCATCCGGGCAACGCCGTGGCCGATTTCCACAACAGCAACCCCTGGATGAAAGCACGCATCACGAACTGAGGGATCTGGCTAACTGTGGATCTTCCGGCCCCGCATCCTGCAAGGATGCGGGGCCGGAATCATTGAAGGTCTCAAGAGCATGCGCGCTTATGTGGCATCGGAACTTGATGGGGTGGGTGCGAGCCTAAGTTTTTGGAAAAGCAGAGGCGCGCCCAGCCCCGTCCAAAGGCCCATCACCGCATAGCGGACGAAGCGCATCGCCAGGTAGAGTGGATCGCCGGCGTTGGGTAGAACCGCTTTCAATCCTATCCGGAGCCCGAAGAGCACCGCTCCGCCGATCACAAGGCGCACGGCGCGCTGCCAGATGGGGCCGTCGGCGCAATATCCGCCGAGTTGGGTCATCCATACAAAGCCCACGCCCGCGCCGGCCAGGACGCCCAAAATGCTGGTGGTCACCAACGTCGGCATAAGGAGCACGAGGCCCAGTGATACGGCAAGGGTCAGCGCGATCTGCTGCAGCGGCGTCAGGGCCATCAGCCAGCGCTCGGCCGGCGCCAGCCGCCCTATGTAGGCGATCAGAACGAGTGCTCCCACGGCCCATCCCGCCAATACGTCGGTGGGAAAGTGGACGCCCAGATAGATCCTCGAGAAACCGATCAGCACCATCAGGATGACGGCCGTCACCCAGGCCCAGCGCTTTCGAATCTCAGCGGCCAGCACACCCCAGATGATGACAGACATCTGAGCGTGCCCACTTGGGAGTCCGTATCCTTCGGCATGATAGAGACCCACTGAGGGATCGAGGTCGAACGGGCGGGGGTGGGTGAAGAGAGTTTTCAGTCCGTCGTTAATGACAATCCCCAGCACGAGCGCCACGGACAGACGAATGCCGGCGCTGAGGTTTAGGCACCAGAGCGTGAGGGGTACCAGGACCATGAAGAAGTCCTCACTGCCCAGCGCGGTGATAGCTCTGAAAACAGCATCGAGGGCCGGCGTGCGGATGCTCTGAATGGCCATAATGACGGTGAGTCCCCACTGCCAGATTGGGTCCATGGCTCTCCTTTGTCAGGTTAAGATGTGGTTGATAGGGATGAGTATAGCACAGAACAGTTTTTCTTTCACTCCTGGGCTTGTCTTGTCAGCGCTCTGTTCTATATTGGTAACTGGTTCTTAGCGATTTCTTGCTTCTCACACATCGCTGCGATCAATGCCTCTGCAAGTTGCCCTGACTCCCGTGGGAAGGTCCATAATCCAGTCCGTCACATAGTGACTGTAGATGTCGATGATCGTGTACGAGTTTATAGAATTGGTTCTTGATGACTTGATGGATTGGGAAGGTTCGCCTTGAATATTATCGCAGCTTACCTTTCTGTCTACTCGTCATCTCTTGCGCTTACGAGTTGAATCCAAGTGACGAAAGGTTGACGATTCGACAACTCTTTATATACTGACCAATATAGCAAAGTGAATTTAGTTCTAGGTTAATTCCTGAAGGTTCCTCTAATGATGCGGATGCTTTTTTAAGAGCTTAGTATGAAACAGTCTGTTGCTGAAAAATAAGAAATTTAAGTTATACTAAGAACATAATTAATTTTGATGCAAGAACATTTGGTCTCTCTTGTATTTGGCGGCTTCGTTTCTCCACTGCTTTATCAAAAAGGGGGAATTGGCAATGACCAATGATTTCACCATTCTGCATTTGTCTGACTTGCATTTTGAACCGGATAGATCTAGAGATATCAGCATTGTTAAGCAGGCACTCCTTTGGGATATTAGGAATCTTTCAGAAAAGCATGGTATAAGCCCGGATATAGTGGCCTTTTCTGGTGACCTAATTCAAGCGGGTGATTTTGGTTACTCACATGACAGAAATGATTATGAGACCGTGGAAGAACAGTTTATCAAGCCATTGCTTGAGAATTTGAGCTTAACTGCCAAGAAACTGTTTATCTGTCCAGGAAATCATGATATACAGAGAAATATCGTGGATCGTGATGTATATATGGAAGCTGGGCTGAAAGATCAACTTAGTAACAGAGACTCTGTAAATGAGTTAGTTGATAAGTATGAAGATTCTCCTGGGGTTTTTGCCAGAATGGGAAACTATTCTAAGTTCTGGCTACCTATCACTTTTGGAAGTTAAAATGAAAAAGGCTGTGGAACACTCCTGATATAATAAATGTAACGCACATCTCATATCAAGGAGGCGATTATGTCCCACAGC
>DAOTTS010000055.1:0-7044 GCA_034437735.1 Anaerolineae bacterium | reverse complement strand
GCAGCACGTTTTACTTCCTCATTTGTGTATTCGTGACCCATTCGAGTCGGCACCGCTTCGACGCTCTACGGCCGGATTCACCCACCGTCTGTGGGATATCACCGATTTCACACTTGACAACCCCTTTGGTATTATGGTATACTTACACCACTTCAAGGAAAGGAGCTTCGGCTCCAATCCAAGAAGGAAAAAGGGAGTCCCGAGAAATCGACGACGACCTTATCGAAACCGGACAGAAGATTGAAGCCGTAAGGTTCATTATCAACAGGAATGTTGAACGTGAACCGAAAAGGAACAATCGACTGAAAGGCAATCTCAAAGCGGAGAAGCTTCAACAAAGATCGGATGGGGACGCTCAGGCGAAACCAGAAGAAACTTGAAGAAGTGACAAAGCAGAGAGAAAAGTAGGAAAAACTCAACGCCAAGAACTGTGAAAGCAGGGAAAGGCAGCGAGGATAACCGAAAACGATAGGGAAGGCAAAGGTTACTTGGGGCCCCTTTTTTTGTTACCCCGTCGGATGACCCCGATTTTTCATACCGCTTGACCCGTTGTATAATCCCTGGTGTGCAAGTTTGGGTTGCGTTAAGGTCCACAGCGGCATGGCGCATCAGGGGGGGATATGGATGAGAACTATGCGATTGAGGTCAAGGATCTACACAAGGACTTCGGTGACGTTTACGCGGTGAAGGGGGTGGACTTCACCGTTAACCGGGGGGAGATTTTCAGCCTCCTAGGGCCGAACGGTGCGGGGAAGACCACCACCCTTTCTATGCTCTCCTGCTTGTTGCAACCGACGGCAGGAGACGCGTTCGTTATGGGCCACTCGATCACTCAGGCGCCGATGCGCGTCAAGGAGACCCTCGGCGTGGTGCCGCAGGAGATCGCGCTCTACGAGAATATGTCGGCCCGCGAGAACCTGGCCTTCTGGGGCAAGATGTACGAGCTGCGCGGCGAGCCGCTCACGCGCCGGGTCGACGAGATCCTGGAGCTGACCGGCCTCACCGACCGGCAGAAGGATCGCGTGGGCGAGTTCTCCGGCGGGATGAAGCGTCGGCTCAACATCGGGGTGGCGCTCCTCCATAAGCCTGATCTCATCTACATGGACGAGCCGACTGTGGGCATCGATCCGCAGAGCCGCCGTCGCATCCTGGATAGCATCAAGGACCTGAACGCGCAAGGGATGACGGTCCTCTACACCACGCACTATATGGAGGAGGCGCAGGAGCTCTCCGATCACATCGCGATTATGGACTACGGCGAGGTCATCGCCTACGGCACCCACGAAGCGCTCGTCGACATTGTCGGGGAGTTGGACCGGATTACCGTGACCATCGATGCGCCGGCGCAGCAGGTGATGGACGTCTGGAAAGGCGCTGAGGGCGTGCACTCGATCTCGGTGGAGGACGGCACGCTCCATTTGCTGGTCGATGACAGCAACCGGGTCTTCCCCCGTCTTTTCGAGGCAGCGAACGGGGTGGGGGTGCGCGTCACCTCGGTGGAGATTATGGAGCCGAACCTGGAGGCGGTCTTCCTGCACCTGACGGGCCGCGCGCTGCGCGATTGAACGCCACGAGGCGAGAGGGGGGAGTATGAAAGCGCTGGACATCGCCTGGAAGGACGTCAAACACGCCTTCCGCAGTGCGTTCTCGTTGGTCTTTATGTTTGGGGTGCCGATCCTTATCACGGGGCTCTTTGTGTTGATGTTCGGCGGCGTAGGAGGTGGCGAGGAGGGGTTCGAGCTGCCGCAGACGAAGGTTCAGGTGGTGAACCTGGATCCGGGCACCGGCGACGTTAATATGGGCGCGGTGCTCGTCGATATGTTGACGGCGGAAGGTTTGAGCGACATCCTGGCCGCGACTGTCGTCGATGATCCCGAGGCCGCCCGAGGGGCCGTGGATGCGCAGGAGGCCGGCGTCGCGGTTATCATCCCGGCGGATCTCACGGCAGCGGTGATCGATCCAGCGGCAGAGGCGGAGACGGCGCTGGAGGTCTACCAGGATCCCACGCGCTCCATCGGCCCCGGCATTGTCAAGATGATCCTCAAGCAGTTCATGGACAGCTTCTCCGGCACGCGTATCGTCTCCAACGTCGTGGCTGCGCAGCTTGAGGCCGCCGACCTGCCCGTGTCAACGGCCCAGGTTCAGGACGCGGTTAACGCCTACGTGGTGTGGGCGCAGCAGCGGGGGGAGACGGGCGAGGCGACCCGGTTCATCGCCGTCGAGTCGCCCTCGCAGGTGGCGGAGGGAGAGGCGTCCTCTCAGTTGGCGGCGATGTTGGGTATTATCCAGATGGGCATGATGGTCTTCTATGCCTACTTCACGGCGACCACGTCGGCGCAGACGATCCTCTCGGAGGAGGAGGCGGGCACGCTGCCGCGCCTCTTCACCACGCCGACCCCGGTGGGGACGGTGCTGCGCGGTAAGTTCCTCGCCAATGCGCTGACGATCTTGGTGCAGGTGATTGTCCTGGTCACCTTTGGCACGGTGGCTTTCGGCATCGACTACGGCAGCCTCGGCGGGATCGCCCTGGCGACGGTGCTCACGGTGGCGTCGGCCACGACGTTCGGTATCTTCCTCATGTCCTTCATGGAGAGCACGCGCCAGACCGGTTTGATCTATGGCGGGGTCGTCGTGGTGACCGGGATGTTGGGGATCGTCGATTCGTTCACCGGCGGCGGGTTCACCGGACGGGTCATCGACGTGCTGCCCTTGGTCGCGCCCCAGGGTTGGGTCTACAAGCTGTGGCTCGCCGTGATGGATCGAGCTGTCCTCTCACGGGGTTGGCTCTATGCCGCCGGCCTGATCGTCTGGAGCGCGATCTTCTTTATCGTGGGGCGTGCCCGTTTCCGCCGCCGCTTCGCCTGAACTGTGGGGTTGGATACCTGGCACGAAGCTCGGGAATTTCGAATTTCCGCTGCACGGTGGGGAGCGATGCTTTTTCAAACGCTCGGAGCGGATTTGCATGTGGGACGGATACCGGACCAAGCGGATAACCCTATGTGCGTACTCAGTCTTCAGAAAGGCTCGGAGTCCCCGTCGCGGGGACCGCTTCACCGGGGTGGGTCGCTACCGAATCGTTGTCAACTGACTGACTCTTAAGCAAAGAGGATAACCCTATGCGCGTACTCGACCTGATGCTGAAAGATCTGTACCAAATCGTCAAGGATTGGAAGACCTTCGTCTTTCTGCTGGCCATGCCGATGGCGTTTACCCTGCTGCTCGGGTTTGCGTTCAGCGAGGAGGGGGAGGATCCCCGCTTGCCCGTCGCTGTGTTGGACCGGGATCAAGCCGGCGTGTTGGGCGCGCCGTTGATCGCCCTGATGGACGGGTCGGACGCGATCCGCCCGGTGGTGGAGGGGGGCGCGACGTCCGAATCGCTGGCCGCGGACGTGCAGGATGAAAAGGTGGCCGCCGCCGTGATCGTGCCGGACGGCTACAGCGCCCGTGTCCTGGACGGCGAGACCCCGCCGCTGCGGGTTATCGCCGATTCAGCATCCAACGCCGGGCAGACGGCACAGACCAATCTCCAGGCCGTGGTGAACCGTCTGCTCACCTCGGTGCAGGCCGCGCAGGCCGCCGTCGATGCGCTGGCGGAGGCCGATCCCGACCGCTACGCGGCGGCGAGCGCCCGGGAGGCCGCGTTGGCGGACGCGCTGGACGACGCTGTGGACGCCTGGGAGGATCCGCCGTTTGCTGTCGCGTCCCGGCGTACTGGGCAGGAGGCGGAGGATGAGGCGCCCAACGCCTTCGCCCATTCCTCGGCGGGGACTATGGCCCAGTTCGCCATCGCCGGCCTGATCGGCGCTGCGGAGGTGGTGGTGGCCGAGCGAAAATCCAGGACCCTCCAGCGGATGCTGACGACGTCCATGCGGAAGGTGGAGGTGCTCGCCGGACACTTCCTGGCTATGATGATGATGGTGTTGACCCAGCTGGTCATCCTGGTGCTCTTCGGACAGGTAGCCTTCGGGGTGCCGTATGCTCATGCGCCGCTGGCGATCGCTGTGGTTGTCGTGGCCTTTGCGTTCTTCACCGGGGCCATGGGCCTGCTCATCGGCGGGCGGGCCAAGAGCGAGGAGCAGGTCGTCATCTTCTCCCTGCTGCCCATGTTCGTCCTGTCCGGACTGGGCGGCGCGTGGGTACCGCTGGAGTTCACCAGCGAAACCGTACAGATCATCGGGCGCTTCACGCCCACTGCCTGGGCCATCGAGGGCCTGGAGAACGTCACCATGCGCGGGATGGACCTATCGTCCGTGGTCGTACCCGCCCTGGTCGTGCTGGGCTTCGGCGTGCTTTGCCTGACCGTGGCGGTCTGGCAGTTCCGGGTGGAGTAGGATCGGGGGGCATCTCGCCCGTACATAGATCGGACCCCAAAGCGATGATGAACGACCGTGCTTTTAACCGTGCTGACGATATCCCGAAACTTCAGGCCTTCCTGGTCGAGATGCGCCACCGGGTCGATCAGGCGGCCTACTTCCAGCTTGGTGATCTGCACTGGCGGATCTACCACCTGCGCAACGGGTTCGACGATGCGCGGGATCTCCGCCTGTGGTGTGACGACCGGGGGGAGATCGCGGGATTCGTCTTCTACCACAGCCCGGACGACAACCCCGAGTTCTTTCTCCGCCCCGAGTACTACGACGACCCGCTGGCGGACGCCATGGTCGCCTGGGCCGTCGACCGGGCCCGGGCGGGTGGGGCGCCGGCTATTGACACCAGTTGCATCGACACGGATACCGCGAAGGCGGCGTTTCTGTGCCGGGTCGGATTCCAGCCGGTCGACGACACCATGGTCTTCATGGCGCGGCCGCTGGCCGACCCCATCCCCGAGGTGCGGCTGCCCGAGGGCTACGCCCTTCTCCCCGGCGCCGGTCATCCCGAGCTGTCGAGCATCACGGGAAATCCCATGACCCCCGAGGCGTACGTGCATCTTCGCCGGGCGCCCGCCTACAAACCGGACCTGGCGGTGCGGGCCTGTTACCGGGGCCGCGAGATCGCGGCGGGCTGCATCTGCTGGTACGACGACCTCGACCGCTGCGGTGAGTTCGAGCCCGTGGGCACCGCCGGGGCGCACCGCAACCAGGGCCTGGCGACCGCCGTGCTGGCGCAGACCATGCGCAACCTCCGGCGCTACGACGCGGACGCGGTCTACGTCCGGACCTACAAGGACAACCTCCCCGCCGTGGGCCTCTACCGGAAGGTGGGCTTCCGGATCACCCACGAGGACCACGGCTGGCGGCGGTCGGTCTGAGCGGGGCCGGCTTAGGCCGATAGGGCTGTGGGCGCCGCCCTCGTCCTCGAGTGCTGGGAGCGCTTGGGTGCGATGGAGCCTCTAAGGTCCCTCCCCCTCGAGGGGGAGGTTAGGAGGGGGGGGGCCCTGCTGTTGTGCATGGCTGCTCATAAGAGGGTCACCCCGATGTTTCGTCCTCCTCATCACCGCACCACCAACGGCAGATAGACCACGTCGGGCCAGACCAGCCGTCCGTGGATGTCCTGGTAGCTGGTGCCGTAGCGGTCGTGTGCCCAGGCTACCAGGTACCCGGGCGGCCCCGAGGCGACGTCCGGCTGGGTGCGGTCGGCGCCTGTATAAGGTCCTACGATGACGACGTCCTCCTCGAACGTGCCGTCCGTGTGGATCAGCCGCCCCGACACCCCATACGGACCTGAGAGGTTGCTGTACTGTTCCTCCCAGACGACGAAGTAGTGCTGGGCGCCGGGGTTGCAGGCCACACTGGGATTTTTCTCGTGGATCGACCGCTGGGCGGGGTGGAACATCGTGCCCGTCGTCCCGTCCCCGCTGACGAACCGCCCGTAGATGTCCTCGTGGGGCTGGGTGCCGCTCTGCGTGGACTGCCATGCCACGAAATATTGATCCTCGGTGTGGCATGCGGCCACGGTTGGCACCTTCTCCGCGCCGGGCCAGGCAGCGATGCCGAACTCACCGCCATCCAGGACGTTGCCGTTAGCCTCCAGCCGGGTCGCCCAGATATCGACCTGATCCTCGCTGTAGACGACCAGGTACTCGTTGCGCGCCAGATTATAGGCCACGTCGGGGTTGACGTAGTTGTGGGTCTGAGTGCCGTCGCTGACGACTGTGAAGCCGTCGCCCGGCGGGAATCCGCTGCCGTCGGCGTAGACGCGGCGGGCGGAGATATAACTCTTGACGGGCAGCGGGGGGATGTTAAGCCACACGACCAGGAATTCGGGCCAGGAGGGGTTCTGGTTATAGACGACCTTGGGCCCCCACTGGCTGGAGGACCAGGTGCAGATGGGGAATTCGCCACTGCCATCGTCGTGACCATCCCAGGGGATGAAGCGCCCGTAGACGTCCCAGTCGGTGCCGTCCCCGGCCTCGTCATAGAGCCACACCACCAGGTAGCGGTCGTTGTCGGGATCGTAGGCCACGGAGGGCTGCGCCCGGTCTTTCGTGCCATAGGTGACGGCGAACCAACTCAGGAACGTGCCCTGCCCGCTGAGGCGTACGGCGTAGACGTCCCGACCGCCGCCGCCCCACACGTTGTGCCAGACGACGAGATACTCATCGTGCTTCGTGTTGTAGGCGACTTCGGGCAGGTATTGTGCGTTGTTCAGCTCGGAGATGGGGATGTCGGGCCCGACGGTGGGCAGGCCGGTGGCTGCGGTGAGGTTGGCCTCCTGGCGTTCCGCAACGTCTTGCCGATCGATCGGAGACGTTTCGGAGTCGACCCCTTGGGCCGGTGTTGCGGCACTCGCCAGGGTGCATAAGAGGAGAATCAGGACAGCCAGGCGCCAATGGTTCTTGTGCATATGAACCTCCTCGCACGTGCAGAGATCCAAATTGACGTTCTGTCTCTTATCTCCATTGTATCACGAAAGAGCTGGGTGCCTATCCCAATTCTCAGATCTACCCTGTACGTCATCCACGTTCCGGAGCCGCTCAAACCACCAGCAGCGGCTTCATCGTCGCGATTGCCTTCTGGGCGGCCGTGTCCGCGTCCGGCTTGGGCAGGAACTCGCCGGAGAGGTACCCGTCGTAGCCCATCGCGTCCAGCGTCTCGACGACCGCCG